>NZ_CP197418.1:9194264-9510686 GCF_052161655.1 Novipirellula methanifontis | reverse complement strand
GGCACTAAATAAACACCGTCCGAATCGGTCACACTTGCTGCCAGCGGTTCAATTTCCGAAGAGGATTCAATGATCCCCAATCCGTCACGCAGCCACTGGACGATCGCGCCGGCAATGAAAATGCTGCCCTCCAGTGCGTACTGACGATTCTCTCCGGCAGTGCATGCGACGGTGGTGAGCAGTTTGCATTTGGATGCCCACGGTTTTTCACCGATGTTCATCAGCATGAAACAGCCGGTGCCGTAGGTGTTTTTCGCCATCCCGACTTGGGTGCAATTTTGTCCAAATAACGCGGATTGCTGATCGCCCGCGGCACCGCCAAGCGGGATCTCGCCACCAAACAGGTCAGGTTCGGTTTTGCCATACAAATGACTCGAAGGCAGCACTTCGGGGAGAACGCTGTGGGGAATCTTCAGCAGTTCCAAAAGCTCGTCGTCCCACTGATGCGTGTTGATGTCAAACAGCATCGTTCGTGATGCATTGCTGACATCGGTGGCGTGTACGCGGCCGCCCGTCAGTTTCCAGAACAGCCAGCTGTCGATCGTACCAAACGCCAATTCACCTCGCTCGGCACGCTCTCGAGCCCCATCGACATTGTCCAGCAACCAACGCAACTTGGTGGCGCAGAAATAGGCATCGATTAGCAAGCCGGTTTTTTGGGCGATCATTTCGAGGTGCCCCGCATCACGCAGCGAGTCACAGAATTCGGCGGTCCGACGGTCTTGCCAAACGATCGCGTTATGAATCGGCTCGCCCGTTGCCCGGTCCCACAGCAGCGTTGTTTCGCGTTGATTGGTGATGCCGATCGCCGCAATCTCGCTCGGGTCTAGCTTGCACTGCTCGATTACCTCGCGTCCGACCGCGAGTTGCGACTCCCAGATCTCGTTCGCATCATGTTCAACCCAGCCCGATTTCGGGTAATGCTGAGTGAACTCGCGCTGAGCGGTGCCAAGGATCGTACCGGAGTGATCAAAAGCGATTGCACGCGAGCTGGTGGTGCCTTGATCGAAAGCTAGAACCGTTTTCATAAGAAGGCGTCCTTTAGGGGGGCGCAGAGCGAATTGTGAAGGAAGGTGGAAGGCGGGCAGGGATTTATCGTAACGGTTTTTTGAAAGTAGGGTGGACGCGGCTTGCCGCATCCCTTCAAAACTTGATGAAAATCCGAAACGCACCTGATGAACACCACACCATGGTGGCTCGCGGCAGAGGCCGCGCCGGAAGCGTTTGAGTTAGCATCGACTTCGGAAGTCGTCGATGGTTTCGAGTACCTTGGCAGTTAGGCAGGAGTCTTTCAGTAAATTGGCCGTTTTGGCGCTAGCCACGGTTCCTGCGTTCAACCGGGGCTAGTGCCCAAACGGCTAACGGGATTTCACCCAATGATTTGCCTACCTGCTTAGCCGAGCAAGACGCAGCATTGGATGGCCACGAAACACCTCCGCACAACTCATTGGGCTTAACGTAGCCTAGGCTTTATTTCGTATGGAATTGGGGCTTCTAATGTAGTAGAGCTTGCTAAAGCTCCCTGTTTCTTGGGTGTGGGAGGATCTTTAGCAAGATCCACTACCCTAAAACAAAGAATGGCCGATGTGGTCCCCAGGCTGGAAGCCTAGGCTACGTTTTGCAGCGAGTAAAACGTTCGAATTAGACCGGGCGGCTTGCGCCGCACCGCAAACGAAATCGGCTACGAATACAGCTGGATTGCCTTGATGATGTCATCCAGTTCGTTGGGGACGGCAATCGCCCGGTTCGCATGGCTCGCTTTGGTCACACCGCGGCTACCAAGTGTTTTATTGAACACCTCTTGGTCGGTCGTGTGGTAGGCGACTGTGGCGGTCGGGTCTTTCAGTTCGTGGCCGGTCAGAATGCACACGACGCGGTCGCTTGGTGCAATCACGCCTTCGCGGCGGAGCAATTTGGCGCCGGCGACGCTTGCTGCGGATGCAGGTTCGCAACCGAATCCACCTGCACCGACCTTGGCTTTCGCGTCGAGGATCTCTTGATCGCTGACCTGACGAACAACACCGTCCATCGTGTCCAATGCCCGCAAGCACTTTTTCAGGTTCACAGGGCGATTGATTTCGATTGCACTGGCGATCGTATCGGCTTTTTTGCCCTCGCGGTCCATCAAGTCGTTGTATTCACGGATCGGGTCCATGTTCACATGTCCACCGTTCCAGCGAACGCCGCGACGTTCAAACAGTTCGTACAACGTGTCGGCACCCGAGGCGTTGATCACTGCCAAACGTGGCATGCGGTCGATCAATCCGAGTGCTTTCAGTTCAGTAAATGCCTTGCCGAATGCGCTGCTGTTGCCGAGGTTACCACCGGGAACGACGATCCAATCGGGCACTTCCCAGCGAAGCGCTTCGAGGACCCGAAACATGATCGTTTTCTGGCCTTCCAATCGGAAAGGATTCACGCTGTTGACTAGGTAGATGCCCAGTTCTTGCGAGACTTGTTTGACTCGAATCATCGCGTCGTCAAAGTCGCCTGCGATCTGAACCGTCAGCGCTCCGTAATCGAGTGCTTGGCTGAGCTTGCCGTACGAAATTTTGCCGCTACCGATAAAGATGACCGCTTTCATCAACCGAGTGGCGCTGCAGTAAAGCGCCAACGACGCACTTGTGTTTCCGGTGCTCGCACACGCAGCACGCTTGGCTCCCATCATCGCGGCGTGCGTCACCGCGGCGCACATGCCGTTGTCTTTAAAGCTGCCCGAGGGGTTCATGCCCTCGTATTGCAGGTGCAGTTGCCCGTGGTTCATGCCGACATAGTCGCCGACCGAATCGGTTTGTTGCAGCAGCGTTTGGCCTTCGCCAACGGTGACGATTTTGTCTTGCGGCACGAAAGGCAGCAATTCGTGGAACCGCCACACCCCGCTGAACCGGACCGGGTTGGTTCGTTGGCTCCACATCGCCTCGAACTCATTGAGTTTTTTCGGCAGGACAGCGCGATCCCATTCGTACTCGATGTCCAGCAGATCGCCGCACTTGTCGCACGACGTGCGAACGCTGTTGGCTTCGTACGTTGCACCGCAGGTCGGGTTGATACAGCGTTGAAAGGCGAGGTCCGTTTGCGGGGCGCTGGTCGAATTGGCGGTCTGCAACATGACGATGACGAAGTGAGGAGGAAACGGAAAAAAATGTGTTTGCGGATGGCTTTCGGCGGTCACGAATTGCCATCTCTCTTCAAAGTAGATCGGCACAGCGTCGCTGCCGCTAGATTCACTAATCATGAAGAAGTGAAAATATGCGGAAGATCACGATTGCGGAACCCGATCGCTCTGGGCAAACTCTGCTGCTAATTCTACTGTGAAAGGTTGACAAATCCGACCGCTGATTGATCTGAAAACATGGACGAACCTGATCGAACCCCTCCCAATACCCCGCCTCCAAGCCTGCCAAAGAACCGTGTGGTCGTCTTTTTGGGGCTCGCCATCGCCGGTGCGATCGCCGATTTGTGGAGCAAACAAGCCATTTTTGCCTGGCGAGGCCTGCCGGGGCAAAAGGACATTTGGTGGCTAATCGACGGCTATTTTGGGATCGAAACAGCCATCAATCTTGGAGCCGTGTTCGGGATTGGACAGGGACAAGGGGTGATTTTCGCTAGCTTGTCGGTATTTGCTGGTATTGGGATTTTGGTTTGGTTGTTCTGGTTTCGGGCCGCATATTCGATGTGGTTAACCGTCGCACTTGGGCTGATTAGCGGCGGAATTATCGGGAATCTCTACGATCGGCTGGGACTGTGGTGGCAACCGGGGTACCCCGAAGCCTGGAAAAGTGGCGTTCGCGACTGGGTTTTGTGGCAAGCTAGCAATCAATGGAAATGGCCTAATTTCAATATCGCCGATTCGCTGTTGGTGGTCGGAGCGTGCATGTTGATGTATCAATCGTTCTTTCCCGGCGTGACTGGCTATCCCGAGGTGGCCGGATTGCCTGCGGAAGGTGCGGGATCGGCAACGCCGCCTGCATCAAATGACTCTGAATCAAGCGACCCCAAACCCTCCAATTCTGAAGAGCCAACACAATGACCAGCAAACCAGACGATTGGCAGTCGATGCATGATGGCCGGCTTTCGGCAATGATCGAGGTCGCTCAAGCGGCGGGCCGGCACACGCTGAAGTATTTCGGGGCCACGGGATTGGTCGTTGACGCGAAAAAAGATGATTCGCCCGTCACAGTGGCGGACCGCGAAGCCGAACAATTGGTTCGCAAACTGTTGGGCGAGCGATTCCCCGAGGACACGCTGCAGGGCGAGGAATTTGCCGAAAAAACCGGCACCAGTGCTTATCGCTGGGTCGTCGATCCGATCGATGGCACGAAGTCGTTCGTTTGCGGAGTCCCGCTTTATTCGACGCTTTTGGCCGTCGAGTGCGACGGCGAGGTGATCGGGGGAGCGATTTTTATTCCCGCTTTGGACGAGATCATCGTGGCCGGGGTAGGGCAGGGCAGTTGGCACCGAAAAACGTCGGATTCCGAGTGGACCAAGGCTGCCGTGTCGGGCAAAACTGAGCTCTCCACGGCCGTGTTTGTCACCAGCGAAGTCGGCTCGTTCGCAAAACGAGGCGATCCGAATGCTTATGCGCAGCTTGAACGGGATGCATGGGTGACGCGAAGTTGGGGAGATGGCTACGGTTATCTCCTGGTCGCCACGGGACGTGCCGATCTAATGGTCGACCCGATCTGCAATGCCTGGGACGTCGCCGCCATTAAACCGGTGATCGAAGAGGCGGGCGGCAAGTTCACCGACTGGAACGGTAACTCCACCGTACGAGGGGGGGATGGCGTCGGGACCAACGGTCATCTGCATGCCGCTGTGCTCAAACGGCTCTCTAAGTAGTCCCTGTAATTAGCCTGTCGAGGCAAGAAAGGGAGGGTTTGAGGGGCAGCGAACTTGCTTTTGGGCGATTTTGCCAAGCTTGTTCCGCGTTGTGCATTTACAAAACCCGCCTTTCTCACGTAAACTGCCGTGCTTCGCTCGGGAGCCCTTTCTCCCGACTTCTGTGCGATTGTTCGTTTTCCCCCGTAGTTTCCTGTGTTTGAATCTCTATCTGATGGTCTGCAGTCTGCTTTTAAGAGCTTGTCCGGCAAGGGCAAGCTTACCGAAGGCAATATGCGCGACGGGCTCGAGATCGTTCAGAAATCGATGCTTGAAGCGGACGTTAGCTACTCAGTCGTCCAAGATTTCATGGGGCAGGTGTCTGAAAAGGCACTGGGCAAGCGAGTCCTGCTGAGTCTTCGTCCGAACGAAGAATTGGTGCGAATCGTTCACGACGAGTTGATTTCGATCCTCGGTCCGGTCGATTCCTCGCTGCATTTGAAGAGCGAAGGTCCCACGATCATCATGCTCTGCGGTTTGCAGGGAAGTGGTAAAACGACGACGTGTGGCAAGCTTTCACAGCTGCTCAAAGAACAAAACATCAAGCCGATGCTGGTCGCGGCCGACTTGCAGCGTCCTGCGGCGATCGAGCAATTGCACGTCATCGGCCGCCAATTAGACATTCCGGTCTACAGCGAAGCGGACAATAAAAATCCCGTCAAAGTCTGTCAGAACGGGGTCGCCAAGGCAAAAGCCGAAGGCGCTCGCGTCGTCATCCTCGATACCGCTGGCCGTTTGGCAATCGATGACGAGTTGATGGCCGAATTGGCCAAAATCGACAAAAAGGTAGGTCCGGATCAGGTTTATCTGGTCGTCGACGGAATGACCGGGCAAGACGCGGTCAACAGTGCCGGGGCGTTTAACGACGCTTTGGAACTCGACGGCGTGATCATGACCAAACTGGACGGTGACGCACGTGGCGGTGCGTTGTTGTCGGTCAAGCATGTTACCGGCGTGCCTATCAAGTTTATCGGAACAGGCGAGCACTTTGATGCTCTCGAGCCGTTTCGGCCCGAAGGCATGGCGAGCCGCATTTTGCAGATGGGCGATATCGTCGCTGCTGCTCGCGAAGCTCACCGAATTGTCGATGAAAGCGAACGCGAAGAGCTTGAGGCCAAGATGGCTTCGGGCGATTTCACGCTCGACGACTTCAAAAACATGATGGAAAAGGTCGCCAAGCCTGGATTGATGGGCAAGATGATGGGCTTGATGCCTGGCATGGGCCAATTCAAAGAGATGATGGACAGCGACGAGGCTGCGGGCGGAATCCGTCAAACCATCGGCGCGATCAACAGCATGACGATGGCAGAGCGTCGTAATCCCAAGCTGATCGACGCACATCGCCGAACGCGAATCGCCAAGGGAGCCGGGGTTCAGTCGCCCGTGATTACCCAATTGGTCAAGCAGTTCGAGATGATGAAGCCGCTGATGCAAGGCATGATGGGCCAAGGCGCCGGCGGACGTATGAAGATGATGCAGCAGATGCAGAACAGTGGCATGCTGAACAATCCCGGCATGGGCGGAATGAAAGTCAAAAAAGGCACCGGCGAACGACTCTCGCCAGCCGAGAAAAAGAAGCGAAAGAAAGAACGCGACAAGATGTTGCGAAAGATGAAACGCAAAGACTAGTGGTTTTGTAGTAGCGAAATTTGTAGTAGCGAAACTCGCCAAGAGTTTTGTCGGTATTGGGTAAGGGAATCAGAAACTCGCGAAGAGTCTATTAATTAAAACGAAATACAATTTGCATTGGTGAGCCGCGGGCCGTGAGGCACCGGGTTATGCGTGAGACCCGGCCGCTCACGCGTCACGGCTCAGTAAATCAAACATCGCGGCAAGCTGGATGCCGAATTCCAGCACCAACAATTCAGCTGAAGTTAAGTGATGCCAGTACGTTCTGGCACCGACCCGGCGTGGGAAAACGTTTTCCACCCTAGGCAGTCTGACTAGAAGTGAAACCCTGTATCAATTGAGAAGCAGTTAATGGCAGTAAGAATTCGTATGAAGAAGATGGGCCGGACTCACCGCCCGTTTTTTCGTGTATGTGTCATGGATCAACGCAGTCCTCGTGACGGTCGTGTGATCGAAGAAGTTGGCTATTACGATCCAATGTGTCCTGAGACCGATGCACGGGTGACGCTGAAGTCAGACCGTATCGACCATTGGTTGAGCGTTGGTGCTCAGCCAAGCGAAGGCGTTAGAACGTTCATCAAAAAGTATGGCACCAACGGTAGCCATCTTGAAAAGCAAGAAGCTGCACGTGCTCGATTGGGCACGCGTAAGCAGTACACGCCTGCTCCGGAAGCACCGAAGCCAGCGAAGAAGAAGGAAGAGCCTGCGGCCGAAGCAGCACCTGAGGCACCCGCGGCCGAAGCTCCTGCGGCTGAAGAATCCGCGAGCGAGTGATAGAGGTCCTGCGCTATGCGACTGGACATCGTCACACTGTTCCCCGCGATTTTTGATGGCTACCTGACTCAGAGTTTGCTCGACAAAGCGATTCAGCGTGAACTGGTTCAAATCCACCGGCATAACCTCCGGGATTGGGCCGAACACACGCCGCATCGCAAAGTCGATGATCGTCCTTTCGGGGGCGGTCCAGGGATGCTGATCCAAGTCGAACCGACGGTAACGTGTGTCGACAGTGTCGAAGCGATGGATCCCCGACCGGCTCGGCGAATTTTGCTGACGCCTCAAGGGAAACGCTTTGATCAACGCATGGCAGAGGATTTTGCGACAAGTGAGCGTGTGTTAATGCTCTGTGGTCGCTACGAAGGATTTGACCAACGCGTGGTTGATATTTTGCAACCCGAAGAGGTCAGTATTGGTGACTTTGTCTTAAACGGAGGCGAAGTCGCGGCAATGGTAATCGTTGATGCAGTCGTCCGGCTTTTGCCTGGCGTGCTGGGTGACGAGAACAGCAGCATTGATGATTCGTTCAGCCGCGGAAATCGGTTGCTCGAGTTTCCTCAATACACCAGACCAAGAGAGTTCCGCGACCACGCGGTTCCCGACGTTCTTCTGAGCGGTGACCACAAGGCGATTGCCAAGTGGCGGGACCAGCAAAGCCTCGATCGAACTCGAAAACGGCGCAGCGATCTGCTGGAGCCGGATAACGAAAACAACTAAATCTTTTTGAGAAGAGAGCAATACGAATGAGTCAATCATCCATCATGGAGTTGGTCGAAAAGACCGCTCTGAAAGAGAACCCGCCACAATTCGAAATCGGCGATACCGTTGACGTGCACTTGAAGATTCTTGAAGGTGCAAAAGAGCGAATCCAGGTATTCAGTGGCGTTGTGATCGGTCGCAGCGGCAGCGGTTCGACCGAAATGTTCATGGTTCGCCGTATCGTCGCCGGTCAAGGTGTGGAGCGTAAGTTCCCCGTCCACAGCCCCCGTATCGAAAAGGTCGAAGTCAAACGCAGTGGCGTGGTTCGCCGTGCGAAGCTGTACTTCCTTCGCGATCGCGTTGGTAAGGCCGTTCGCTTGAAAGAGCGTCGCCGCAGCTAAACGTGGCATAGGCTTCCAGCCTGTGAGCAATGTGGGATAGGCTTCCAGCCTGTCATCGGCCTGAATCCAGCACACGCTATTGGCCTGTGCTGTTCATTCCGACGGGCATCAAGTCTGCCCCCACCCCCGCGAATTTTAAACTAACGAAGCGATAGAGCGTCTAGAATGATGCTCTGTCGCTTTTTTTGTTTACGGAGGGCTGTTGCGGTGCTGACGCTACTGAATCGTCTGCGTGATCGCTATCTCGATTACCGGTACGGCGTGATCGATATGTCCGCGCCGGTGGGCAAGCGGGGCGAGCAGGCTGCGGCACGATTGCTGCGGCAAAAGCGATTGGTGGTGGTCGCCGAAAGCGAATCGGATCGCGGTGGCGAGATCGACTTGATCGCCGTGGACCCCAAATCGCGAGTGATCATTTTCGTCGAAGTCAAAACGCACTCGACGACCAAGCCAGGCCATCCGGCCGAACGAGTGGACGAAGCAAAGCAGGGGCGGATCACCCGTGCGGCGATGCGGTACTTAAAGCGAAAGAAGTTGCTTGGTTCACGGTGTCGCTTTGACGTTGTCGCGGTCTGGTGGCCCAGCGGATTGGCGGAGCCTGAGAAGATCGAGCATTACGAAGCCGCCTTCGAAGCCGTCGGCGATTTTCAGCTGTTTTAGTAGCCCCGACAACATCGGGGGGAAATGACGCGGAATCGCGTCTGACTGGTTATACTGCGGAGACATCTCGGACAATGAAAGTGATCGTTTGCATTGTTGCGAGATGTAAGCCGATGGAATTTCAAAGAGCACCATGACGACCGATACCCTGAATGACAATGATGTCGATGCAATCAATCGACTCGCCGAAATTAGCCAACAACTGCGAGCCGAGTTGGCCCGTGTGATCGTGGGTCAACAGGATACGATCGAACAATTGGTCGTCTGTCTTTTTGCACGCCGTCACGCGTTGCTGATGGGGGTTCCCGGGTTGGCCAAAACGTTGTTGGTAAGCAAGTTGGCCGAAACGATGTCGCTGGACTTTAGCCGCATCCAATTCACTCCTGACTTGATGCCGATGGACATTACCGGCACCGATATCTTGCAGGAATCGGATCATGGTCGTCGTGAATTTCAGTTCGTCAAAGGACCTTTGTTTGCCAATATCGTGTTAGCGGACGAAATCAACCGCGCTCCACCAAAAACGCAAGCGGCGATGCTCGAGGCGATGCAAGAGCACCGCGTCACCGTACTCGGAAAACACTTTCCCTTGGACGAACCGTTCATGGTCTTGGCGACTCAGAACCCGGTCGAACAAGAGGGGACGTATCCGCTTCCGGAGGCGCAGTTGGATCGGTTTATGTCGTTAATCGAATTGGATTACCCGTCGGAAGCCGAAGAGATTCAAATCGCGAAAACCACGACTGGGGACGAGTTGCCTCAGTTGGACCATTTGCTAACGGCGGAGGATATTCTCGCCTACCAACACTTGGTACGGCGTGTGCCGGTGCCAGACCACCTTTATACCTACGCGGCTCGCTTGGTTCGTAAAACGCGTCCGGATGGCGAGACCGCGCCCGATTGGATGCGACCTCTGGTTTCCTGGGGCGCCGGCCCTCGCGCAGTGCAAAACTTGATTCTTGGTGCTAAGAGTCGTGCGGCGCTCAAGGGCAGTTACATGGTACGTTTGGAAGACATCCAACATGTCGCTTCGTCGGTGTTAACGCATCGCATCATCACGACGTTTGCGGCACAGAGCGAACGAGTCACGGCAAAGACGATCGTCAAACGGTTGGTCGAGGAAACGGCGGTATGACGTCGCCCGTGCCGACTCGCGATTTCCTGGATCCCGATGTGCTAGCGCGGCTGCGGGGGCTGCCTCTGTTTGCGCGTAAAGTCATGTTGGGCAGCGTTTCCGGTCGACACCGCAGCCCGCATCGCGGATCGAGCGTCGAGTTTGCCGAGTATCGCAAGTACGTTCCTGGCGATGATCTGCGGCGACTTGATTGGCGTGCCTATGGACGGACCGATCGCTTCTTTGTCAAAGAGTTCGAAGCGGACACCAACCTGCGAATGGTGATCGTTGTCGATACCAGTGGATCGATGGGATTTGGCAGTACCGGTTTGTCCAAGCTCGACTATGCAAAACGGATGGCGGCAACGCTTTCCTATTTGGCGATGGAGCAGGGGGATGCGGTCGGTTTGGCGTGCGTGGCGAATCAGGTCGTCAGTCGTTTGCCGGCGCTGCGTAACCCTGCACATCTATCGAACTTGTTCAACTTGCTTGATCAAGCAACTGCAGCGGGTGAAACGGAATTAATCGCGGTCTTGCACGAATTGGCCGAGACGATCCAGCAGCATGCTCTGGTGATTTTGTTGTCGGACTTGTTTGTGTCGCCCGAGCATTTGCAGCCCTGTTTCGAGCACTTGCGTTTCCGCAAACATGACGTTTCGGTGTTTCATCTGTTGGATCCCGAAGAGCTGTCGTTCAATTTTGACCAGCCGACTCGGTTTGTCGATATGGAAAACGAAGCGACGATTTTTGCCGAGCCCGCTGAAGTTGCCGCCGCCTATCATGCCGCGATGAACGAGTACTTGGAATCGATCAAAATGCTGATGGCACGTGCGTCGGTGGATTATCACCGCGTCGTGTTGGACCAACCATACGAGCAAGTGCTGAGCGATTTTCTTGTCGGTCGGACTCAAGGAAGAAGGGTCTGATAGGGTGGTGCGCCGATGAGTTTTTTGCAGCCTTGGATGCTGTTGGCTTTGCCGTTGGTGATGCTGCCAGTGATCATTCATTGGATGAACCAGCGACGTCACCAAACCAAGCCGTGGGGCGCGATGGCGTTCCTAATGCAAGCGAGCCAGATGTCGCGAGGTTATGCCAAGCTGCGGCGTTGGTTGATTCTCGCCCTGCGTGTGCTTGTGGTCGCCGGGCTGATCTTTGCCGTCACCCGGCCGTTGTCCAGCGGTTTGCTCGGCTGGCGATTCGGAGGACATGTGGATACGACGGTCGTGATTCTGGATCGGTCGCCGAGCATGCAAGAGACCGGCAAATCGGGTGAGTCGAAATTGAGTCGTGCTGGCAAGCAAATTGCCAATACGCTGGAGATGCTCGACGCGTCGCACTGGGTACTGGTCGATAGTGGGACGGAACAACCGAGTTCGTTTGCGACACTCGATGCCATGGTCGATTCGCCGCTGATGCGAGGTTCGAGCAGCACGGCGAAAATTCCCAAGTTGATTCAAACTGCGGTCGACTATTTGAAACGCAACCAAGTGGGCGACGCCGATGTTTGGATTTGCAGCGATCTGCGGGTCGCCGATTGGGATACGGCAAGCCATCACTGGACGGCGTCGCGAGAGATGCTGAAACAGATGCCTCAATCGATTCGCTTTCATTTGTTGGCTTATCCTGAATCTAGTTCGTCCAATCGGTCGGTTCGTGTCAGCGAGGCACGGCGGATCAAGGACGATGATGGCGATGCCGTGTTGATCTCCTTGAATCTATCCCAATCCGCAGGGAAGAGCACTGGCGATGGAGTCGGCCGGATCACCGTGCCGGTACAAGTCGAGATCGATGGGGCCGAGATCGATGGGGTGCGAACACAATTTGATCTGCCCTTGGTTGGGAACCAGGCCGAAACACGCAATCATCGGATTCCAATCTCGCCGCAAACCGAATCGGGGTGGGGGCGTCTTTCGATCCCCGCCGATGCAAACAACGCCGACAACGTTTCGTTTTTCGTCTTTGATGCTCCGCCGCCACGACGTGTTGTCTTGGTTAGCGATGACCGAGCTGCGACGAAGGCGCTGGAGATCGCCGCCTCGGTTTCACCCGAGCCCAATGTTGCGGCAAACGTCGAGGTGTTTACCTCTGAATCGGTCGAGACACTCGACCTCGAGGATGCGGCACTGGTTCTGTGGTGTGTCGAGTTGCCTGCCGGAGATGCTGCTGAAAAGATTACTGACTATGTCGGCCGAGGTGGCCAAGTGATGTTCTTTCCACCGCCGAGCTTGGTATCCGGAGGTGGCGTTTTCGCCGAACGTGAGTTCCAGGGCGTTCAGTGGGGGCAATGGAAGGGCGATGGCGAGAAAGTCCTGGTCGAAAACTGGCGGTCTGATCAAGACCTGCTTGCTGCGACCAACAGCGGTGCCGGATTGCCGGTGGGGCAGTTGCAAGTCTTGGGGCACGCCGAGATCGAGGGTGACGTGACATCGCTAGCCACAGTGACCGGCGGCGATCCATTGCTGGCACGGGTGATGACTGACAACGGAGGCGTCTATTTTTGTGCGGCTTCACCTTCGCTTGATCGATCGTCGCTGGCCGATAATGGGGTCGTGTTGTACGCGATCGTTCAACGTGCAATCGATCAAGGACTGCAGTCGCTTACACGCACACGCGACCAAGTCGCCGGTCAAGTCGATTTACCGACCGAGACTTGGAAGCAACTCGAAGGTGACTCTCGCGTACTTTCTAGCGAATATGCCTCCAGCGCGGGCGTTTACCGCAGCGGGGCAGGGCAGGGCGGTCAGCTGATTGCAGTGAATCGGGCGGTGGTCGAAGACCAAATCGACACCGTGGATGCCGCCCAGGTCGAGGCGTTGTTCGAGGGAGTCAGTTTTTCGCGTCTCGACGAAAGCGTGGACGACGCCAGTGGGATTACCCGCGAAATCTGGCGGTTGTTCTTGCTCGGAATGATTGTCGCGATGTTGCTCGAAGCGGTGCTCTGTTTGCCTCGCCGTAGTACCAAAGTTGCAAACCAAGGGGGACCCGCTTGATGGATTCGGGGTTCTCGTTTCAGTGGAATTCGTTGTTTTTCGCGGTTTCGATCATCGCTCTGATTGTCACCTGTGGACTCGCCTGGATCGCATCCGCGCGAAGCCGGTTTCGTTCGTCGGTGGTTTGGCTCGAGGGGTTTCGTGTCCTGCTGGTCGCGCTCGCGGTGGTGCTGCTGAACCAGCCCGAGGTGATCTACCAAATTGATCCCACGCGTCGTCCCACGGTGGTGATTTTGGGCGACGATTCGCTCAGCATGGAAACCGCCGATGTGGGCGACCCGTCCGAACCCACGCGGACGCGTCGTGATTCGATCCGTCATTTGATGGACAAACAAACTTGGGCCGCAGTCGAGCAGGAAGCGGATGTGGTCGTTGTGCCGTTTGCCCGCGGCATTGAAAACGACCGCACCAATATCGATGCAGCACTCGGCTCGGCGATCGATGGCTATCCCAATTTGCGTGCGGTGGTGCTGGCGTCCGATGGGGACTGGAACGCGGGCGCGGCGCCGGTCCAGCAGGCGACGCAATTTCGCATGCAACAAGTTCCCATCTTTACCATCCCGGTGGGCAGCACTCAGCGACTTCCCGACGTCGAATTGCTCAGCTTTGAAGTGCCCGCATTGGGCGTCGCCAACAAAACGCTGAGGATTCCCTTTTCGGTCGAAAGCTCGTTAGCTCAGGATCATCGTGCCGTCGCCAAGCTGACCGCTTCCGATGGCACCGAGGTGACTCACGAGTTCACCATCCATGCGATGGGGCAAACCGTGGATGCCATTTTGTGGAAGCCCGAGCAGACCGGCGAATTCCAATTGACGTTGACGATCCCACCGCACTCAGGCGAACGCATCACGAGCAATAACGAGCTTTCGATGCCGATCTCGATTCCCGAAGAGCAATTGAAAGTGCTGGTCATCGAGTCGCGACCGCGTTGGGAATACCGCTACCTCCGTAATGCACTGTCGCGAGACCCCGGAATCGAAGTTTCTTGTTTATTGTTTCATCCTGGTTTAAGTAAGACCGGTGGCGGCAATCGAGACTACATCGCATCCTTTCCGGACGACTTGGCCGAGCTTTCGCAATACGACGTGGTGTTTATCGGCGATGTCGGAGTCGGCGAAGGTCAGTTGACTGAAGATCAGTGTCGTTTGCTAAAGGGGCTGGTCGAACAGCAAGCGAGCGGGCTGGTCCTGATTCCGGGAATCGCGGGGCATGAGATGTCGCTTGTCGATTCTCCACTTGGCGATCTGTTCCCGGTGACGCTGGATGAATCGCAGCCGAACGGTTGGGGATCCAGAGCGGCGAGCCACTTTGCCCTGACCGAACTCGGACGCCATAGTTTGCTGACGAAGCTTGCTGATAACGATGATGCCAACGCACGCGTCTGGGCAGGGTTGCCGGGGTTTCAGTGGTACGCTCCGGTCGTGCGTGCGACGGCGGGGGCCGAGGTTTTGGCGGTTCATGAAGACGCATCCAATCAATACGGTCGAACCCCGTTGATCGTCACTCGTTCGGCCGGTGCGGGCAAGGTGTTATTCATGGGAACCGACGGCGCATGGCGTTGGCGGCGCGGCGTCGAAGACTTGTACCACTATCGATTTTGGGGACAAGTCGTTCGCTGGATGGCGTATCAACATCGGATGTCCAAGGGGCTGTTCTACTCGCCCGAGCAGCCTCGCGTGAACCAACGCGTCACGCTCAATGCGAATCGCTTGGACGACGATGGAAATCCGTTGGTCGCCGGCGAGGTGTCGGTGCGGATCGTCGCTCCGTCTGGGGAAATCCAAACCGTTGTTTTAGAAAATGTGGACGATACCTGGGGGGCCTACGCCGGGGCGTTCACCCCAAGCGAAGCGGGCGACTATCAATTGACGATGTTGTCCGGTTCCAGTGACATTCCGTTTAAAACGTCGATCCACGTCCAGCACGCCCAGTTGGAGCGGATCGGCAAACCCGCACGCCCCGAGGTGTTAGCGGAAATTGCCAAGGTTTCGCGAGGGGAGGTGTTTTCGCTGGATCAAACCGACGCGGTGCTCGGCGCAGTGCAAACCATCTCGATTCCGGCGGCGCAAACACGCCGAGTGCAATTGTGGAGTCATCCGCTGATCGCCATCCTGCTAGTTGGGCTGCTCGGTTTGTTTTGGATCGCTCGAAAGCGAGTCGGTTTGATGTAGTCGCAAGTCCGCTTTGGCATGGATCGTCACCGAGTAGAATGACGAATTGTAGTTAGCAACACTATCGAGGTAACAAGCGAACCCTTGAGCGTCTCCTTTCCCAACGACCGTAACACCCGTTTGATGGTTCCGCACTCGCTGCGCGAACAATTGGTGGCATTTCGTAATCGCGTTTGGACTGCGAAGGTTGCCGAATCGATCTCGATCGTGCTGGTCGCTGTGGTGGTTTCGCTATTGCTTGTCATCGCACTTGATCGGTTTTGGGATACACCGAGCTTGCTGCGGTTGTTGATCTTGCTATTGAGTATTGCGGTCGGACTGGTCGTCCCTTGGGCGTTGTACCGATGGGTATGGAAGTGCCGAAGTTTGGACCAAATCGCCCGCTTGTTGCGAGTCCGAGAGCCCGGTATCGGCGGCCAATTGTTGGGCGTCATCGAGTTGGCCGAAAGCGACCGAGAACAATCGCGTTCCCCGGCGTTGTGCCAAGCGGCGATGGTGCAAGTGGCCGAGATCGTCAAGCAGCGAAATCTTGGCGAAGCGGTTCCGCCCACCTCGCTGCGTATGCTCGCTGCTGTACTTGTAGTCACGCTCGCGTTGCTCGGGGCACTTGCTGTGGTTGCCACGCCGGTGCTTCGCAGCGGTTGGGATCGCTTGATGATGCCTTGGCGGGCGACTCCCCGATTTACGTTCGTGGAACTTGAGCCGATTGCAAAACGCTTGATCGTGCCGCACGGAGAGTCACTGCAGTGGCAGGTGAGTTTGAAGCCCGAAAGTCGCTGGCGTCCTCGGGCGGCCACGCTTCATTTGGATGGTTTGTCGCCCATCGTCACCACCCGCGAAAGCAATGCGTATGTTTTTGCGTTGCCACCACGCAACGAAGTCAGCGAAATGCAGTTGCAGGTGGGCGACGCGAAGCAATCCGTTTTGCTTGTCCCAAAGCTGCGACCTGCACTCACCTCGATCATCGCCGAAATGCATTTGCCCGACTATTTGCAACGCCCTGATCCGATTGCAATGGACGTCCGAGGCGGAACGCTTAGCGCGGTCGAGGGCAGTTACGGCAATGTCTCGGTGACGGCGTCGAGTCCGCTTCGTACTGCGTCGGTCAATGATTTGCCGGTGCAGGTTTGGAACGACTCCTTTGCAACGACAAAAATCACGGTTGGAAACGAAACGCCATCGCTGCGATTTGATTGGCGTGACGAACATGGACTCGCTGGATTGTCGCCGTTTGAGTTGCATGTCGAAGCGATTCCTGATGCGGCGCCCACCGTTGCGGCCCAGAATCTCGCTCGCGAAAGTGTCTTGCTCGAAACGGACCAAGTCAATTTTCAACTGCTGTCGCTGGACGATTTTGGGATCAAACGTGTCGGTTTCGAGTGGAGTCGGAACGAGGACGCAGTGACTGCGAATTCCCACGGCGAAAAAGTTTTGGCCAGCGGCCAGGCTCATGAATCGTCGCTGCAAGTCGATGCGGTCTTTTCCGCACAATCACTGGGGATCAAACCGGGGATCGTCGAGCTGCGTTTGTGGGCCGAGGATTATTTGCCGGGTCGTGAGCGTCAATTTTCGACACCTTACACGTTTTACGTGATGACGGCTCCGCAGCATGCTCAGTGGATCGCAAACCAAATGGAAAAGTGGCATGGTGCGTCGCTGGATGTTCGTGATCGCGAACGCGGACTGCACGAACGCAACAAACAGCTGCGGGCGATGCAGCAGGATGCGCTTTCCAGCGATGAAGTGCGGAACGAACTAAGGAAGCAAGTCACCGCGGAAAACGCGAACGCCCGCCAATTGGCCGAACTGACCAAGCAAGGTGAGTCGTTGTTGCGACAAGCGTCACGCAATACCGAGATCGAAGCGGAACAAGTCCAACAGTGGGCCGAGATGCTGCAAACGCTCGATGATATTTCTGAGAATCGAATGCCCTCGGTCGCGGAGCTGCTACAGAAAGCATCGACTGAGAAAGCGGTCAGTAAAAGTGAAGCTGCCGAATCTGCGAAAAACTCAAAGATGCAATCGAGCGAACAGCAGAGCAGCACGCCATCGAGTGACGCTGACACTTCTGATTCGGAGTCATCGGAAACGCCCAACTTGGTCGATCAAGAATCCTCACAACAGCCCACCGGTCCGACCGAACCAGACAAGGAAGGGCCGGGCAAGGAAGACCCCGCGGATGATTCCAATTCGCGACTGGACAAGGCGGTGACGATCGTCACCGGCCCCGTGAAAGAGTCCACGCAAGAATCCGAGGCTAACGAGTCGGAGCCAACGGCTGCGGAATCAAATTTGGATGCCGCGATCGATGAACAGGCAAAATTGTTGGCTGAATTTGAAAAAGTTTCCGACGATCTGGATACCGTGATGGCGAATCTCGAAGGCAGCACGTTGGTCAAGCGTTTGAAGGCCGCATCGCGTCAACAGGCTCAGGTGGCTGACGAGCTCGCTGCTCGCATGGAGGGTCTGTTTGGTGCTGCGAATTCGATCTCATCAGACGACCGAGCGGTGATCAAGCAGCTGGCAATGACCGAGCTCGACAGCACTCGAACGCTGACTGCGATCATGTCGGATGTCGACGGCTATTATCGCCGCCGGAATTTGATGCGGTTTAAATTGGTGCTCGAAGAAATGAAGCAACTCGATATGCATTCGTCGCTGACAAAACTCAGTCGCCAAGTCGCGGAGGATCAAGGCTTGGTGATGGCTCAAGCGGAGTTCTGGTCCGATACGTTGGATCGTTGGGCGGATGATCTGATCGAGACCGGTGACGGCGAGAGTGAATCGGATGATAAGAAACTTGCGTCACTTCCGCCCGAGGCGGTTTTGGAGATGTTGCGAATTCTCGAGGGTGAAGTCGATCTTCGCGAGTCGACACGTGTGGCCGAGCAATCCAAAGCAAGCGTCAGCGATGAAGAATACCTGCAAGATGCGATTGCATTGAGCGATCGCCAAACGAAGCTCCGCCAGCGAAGCGAACGGTTGGCAGGTGAATTGGAATCGCTCCCCGATGGCTTGGTGCACTTTGAAAGCGATATTAATTTGCTGTTGATGGCCAGCCAAACGATGAACGAAGCAGCCAGCTTGTTGCGTTCGCCGAGCACCGGCACCGAAACGATCGCGGCGCAAACCGAAGTGATCGAGATGTTGCTAAGGTCCAAGCGGATCAATCCGCAAGGCGGCGGCGACGGCGGTGCGAGTCCCGAAGGGGGAGGGCAGGGCGAAACCGATCAGGATGCTTTGGCACTGCTGGGTGCGGGGCTGAATGCGAAAGAAAAGCTGCGGGAAAGCGAGGTTCGTCAAATGACGGGCGAATCGGGACGTTCTCTGCCCGAAGAATTTCGCAGCGGACTCGGAGAATATTTCCGGCGTTTGGAGGAGAGTCGATGAGCAAGCTGATTTGCCAAGTCACCGCGATCCTGTTGCTTGTCTGTGCACTGTTTTCGTCGAACGCGAATGCTCAGGCTCGCCAACCCGTGCTGGCACCCGCAGCCACAGGCGACGACAACGATCCCGTTTCGCGCGAGGTTCGCGAAATGTACGATGCCGGGTTGGCCTATCTGCTGCAGACTCAAACTGAAAATGGAACTTGGGCGACCGGTGGCGAAGTGGGCGCTGGCACCACGGCGCTGGGGTTGTTGGCTTTTTTAGCGTCAGGAGACGATCCTAACTTTGGGCTTTACCGCAGCGCCATTCGCAAGTCGCTTCGCAACATCATCCGCAACCAATCGAGCGATACCGGATACATCGGACCAAGCATGTATCACCATGGGTTTGCGATGCTGGCACTGGCCGAGGCGTACGGTGCCGTGGATGAAACGGATTTGTGGAATAGCGATTCGATTTATGTTGCTGATAGTGAGAATCAACGAAGTATCGGACAAGCGTTGGAGCTGGCGGTGCGATCGGCATTGACGTCTCAGAAGAACAATCCGCTCGGAGCGTGGCGGTATTCACCCGGCGCGAAAAACGCCGACACATCGGTCAGCGGCGCGGTGATGATGGGGTTGTTAGCCGCACGCAATGCCGGGATTGAAGTTTCCGATGAATCGATCGATCGTGCACTGGACTATTTTTCAAGCATGACCTCCGACACGGGCGCGGTGGGGTACGCGGGAGGTCTGAGCGGATTTGGGGAATCGATTGCCCGTTCGTCGATCGTGTGTTCGGTCTATGCCATCGCTCGGCGAAAAGATCTGCCTCAGTACGCGGCGACGGAAAGCTACTTGCGAAAAAATCTGAACGAACGAACCGGATGGATCGAGTACGCGTGGTACTACCAATCGCAAGCTCTGTTCCAAGCAGATGTCGAACTGTGGAAAAAATGGAATGAATCGCTGGTGCGAAAATTAAAGTCACGTCAGAGTCCCGATGGCAGCTTTTCGGGTGACTTGGGGGCTGCGAATTCGACCTCGATGTCACTGTTGGCTTTGGCTTTGAACTTTCGATTCCTGCCAATTTACGAGCGATGAATACGATGCGAATTGGCGTTGCAGTTTTATTGGGAATGTTTTTCACGGCACAATCGCTGTTTGCCACAGGGCCCCGGATGCGAGTCTGGCTTGTCGATGGAGGCTACGTTGATGGGAATCTCAGCTGCGATGCAAGCACGGATCACATCATCTGCGATAGCCCACTGTTTGCCGCACCATTGCAGTTTGATGTCGGCGTAGTGCAGAGCATCACCAAAAAGAACACGATCTTTGGTCGACGGTACAAACTGCGTCTTCCGGAATCCACGCAGAATGAATTCGGAAGTCCTGCGCGTGGCGTGTTTCCACGGTCTCCTGTGCCCGATTGGCGTCGATCTTTGCAGTCGCCCTCTCTGGAGATGCAACTCGTTTCGGAGGGCGTCCAGCTAGCAGGATGGCTTGTCGATCGTTCGTCAACGCAAGACGGTCGATTGCTGTGGCAGACGGCACTGTCTCGCAATGCATCCGAGATTGATGCAGATTCGCACGGAAAAATTACCATCGGCTCGCCTCGTCGAGAGGAAGTGTCTGAGGAATTCGATGGAGCGTTGCCGATCGTTTTTCGCAGTGGCGATGCAGTCAACGCGAGGGTCAACGGGATTGATTCGAGTGGCGTTAGAGCACAATGGGCTGGAAAAGGTGAAGTGTTGATCACAGGAACGGATCTCCAGTCGGTGACACTGACGAAAGTCACCAAGCCGCTTGACGTTGATCCGCGTGATCTGCAGCGGGTGCTTGTCATGCCACGGGCTCAGCAGGACACGCCGCCGTCGCATTTGGTTGTCTCGGTTACGGGGGATTTGCTGCGGTGTAATGTCTTGGAGCTGAAATCCGAAGTGTTGGTCGTCGAAGTGCGGTCCAAGGCGATCGAGCTTCCGCGTGACCGTGTTGCCAAAATTGTTTGGCTTCATCCGCAATCCGAGTCACAGCCCAAGTACGATGAGTTCCTTGTTCATGCAGTGCTCGTCGATAAACGCGAAGTCACGCTACGGGCTTTTGCAATTGAGGATCAGAAGTTGACGGGGCAGAGCAGGGCGTTTGCTGAATTCGAGGTTCCGTTGAGCGACGTCAAGTCCATTCACTTTGGTCGTGATCCAGTGGCCCAGGCGTCGGACCGTGTCGAGCGTGATTGGACAATCGAGTCAGCAACCGTACCGATGGCCTACCGCGACGAACCGCCTAGTAAAGCACCAGCGTTAGGTGTCGCTTCGCCGCTGATTGGCAAGCCGGCACCCGATTTTGACTTGAAGACGATTGAGGGTGAATCGTTTGACCTCGCGTCACTGAAAGGGCGGGTCGTCGTGCTCGATTTTTGGGCCAGTTGGAGCGCCCCGAGTCTGAGAGGCTTGTCCGAGTTCTCGCAAGCGATCCTGGAAGTGGGCGGTAACGACGTCGCGTGGGTGGCAATCAATTTGGAAGAGTCCGCCGCGAGTGCATCGCGAGCGATCGAGCGAGTCAGCGTGGACGCGGCGGTGCTAATGGATGTCGACGGCGACGCGGCGTATGTCTACCAAGCCAAATCGTTACCGCACACCGTGATCCTCGATCGCCGCGGAGTCGTGGTGACCGTGATCGATAGCAGCACCCCAAAACGCCTCGAAGTCTTTCGTCAAGCACTGAGCCAAGTGTTCACCAAGCCAAAGTGATTAGCAATCAGTCTTGGGAGTGATATGGACCGATGCAGTGTCATTGTTGCCTATTAAACAAAATAAAACTTTGCTGTTTGGTTCCCTGTGAGAATGAGGGGGATAATAATGGTCAAACTGAAAGTTGACTTGGTGTGGTGTTTCCACTTCGAGACGATGACTGAATCTTGCGGGATGCCCTTTTGATTCGAGGCATTGACTGATGGCAGGTGGGACTTCCATGAGAAAGGAATTGCTGCGGCGTTTCCGGTGCCATGGCATCACGGAACGCCTCCGCTACTACCTTCGTAGACGCAATGGAACCAAGGTGCGGCTACAGTCCGTTGATCTTGAGTTCATGGTTAACCCCGAGGATATCATCCTCGACTGTGGTGCGAACGTTGGTGATGTCACTTCGAAATTTGCATGTAGTGGAGCCACTATCTACGCGTTTGAACCGAACCGCCGCTGTTTTGATATTTTAAAGAAGCGGTTCGCGTTCATGCCGAATGTGTTTCTACTTAACAACGGCGTCATGGACAAAGACTGTGTGCTTTCGCTGTCGACTCCCGATCCGCATGCCAGTTTCGACTCGATTGAAACGACCGTGGCTTCGACATTTAATGAAGAAATGTTGCAGTCAAGCGATTACACGGTAAAGCGG
Organism: Novipirellula methanifontis; assembly: GCF_052161655.1. Taxonomy (GTDB): domain Bacteria; phylum Planctomycetota; class Planctomycetia; order Pirellulales; family Pirellulaceae; genus Novipirellula. The sequence continues at coordinate 9,488,606 of NZ_CP197418.1, read as the reverse complement.
GATGAAGTGGAGTGCATTGATATCGATAAGTTCATCCGGCAACTTGGTAAGCGCGTTCTGCTAATGAAGGTCGATATTGAAGGCGGAGAGATCGAAGTGCTCAACCGACTGATGGACACCGGCGGCATCAACCTCGTGGATCATCTCGTCGTCGAAACGCACGAGCGGCTATCACCGCGATTGGAGATCGCGACGCAATCGCTACGAGCACGTATCGCGGAGCTCGGTTTGTCGAGCAAGATTTGCCTTGATTGGGACTAGCCGTGAAAAGGATGCCATCGTCCCGCGATGCAAAAACCGTCCATTCTTGCAGGGGGCAATTTAGAGGGATCGCGATCGTGACGTTGTGATGCCGACGATTAGACCGCTGATGGCGCCGAACAGATGGCCGTCCCAGGAGATGACGGAGCTCCATCGCGGTAGCACTCCTGTTAGTAGCGTGGCGCCAAACAATATCCCGACAAGCAAAGCGATTGCGATCGAAGTGAACTGCTTTTCGCGAATGCCGACGGTGATTAAGTAGGCGATCAAGCCGAAGACTAAACCGCTGGCGCCGATGTGGTAAGCACTGCGACCAAACAACCATAACAGGACTCCGTTGCCGATTACGATCGCGACAATGATTGGCCAGGCACGATGTCGCGATGTCACCGTTAAACCCAACAGGATTGCCAGCGGAATCGTGTTGGAAATCAAATGCCCGAAACTCGCGTGCAGAAACGGCATCAAACCGATGCCGGGAAGCCCTCGCAGCGTTCGTGGCAGCAATCCAAACTGATTGAAGTCCAACGGAATCACGGTGTCGACGATCCGGACCAGCCACATCACCAACAACAGAATCAGGATCGGATAGGCTTGCTTTTTCAATGCAGTGCTCATCGCGATGTCCTTGCAGCGTCACTGCTGCTGTTACTAGATTCTTTACAGGCTCGGATCGGTCAAGTCGTTTTCAGCAAAGCCTTTGTTTCGCAACAGACACGCGTCGCAGTGGCCACACGGGACACCGCCTTCGCCTGGATCGTAGCACGACAGCGTCTGTGAGTAATCGACGCCCAGCGAGATGCCTTTAGCGATGATTTGAGCTTTGGTCAGATCCAGTAGCGGCGTGTGGATCCGCAGCGGCTCGGCCCCTTCGACGCCCGCTTTGGTGGCGAGGTTAGCCATGGTTTGAAACGCCGTGATGAACGCTGGGCGACAATCAGGATACCCGCTGTAGTCCAACGCGTTGACGCCGATGAAAATGTCGGTCGATTGAATCGTTTCGGCAAACGCCAGGGCGAGCGATAGGAACACCGTGTTGCGTGCCGGAACGTACGTGACCGGAATCGATTCGCCGACGTCCTCTACCGCATCGCCTTTGGGGACACCGATCGATGCATCGGTGAGTGCCGAGCCGCCGAACTGGGCCAAGTTGATATCGACGACTCGGTGAGATGCTGCGCCGAGGGAACGGGCGAGCTGCTGAGCTCGCTCGAGTTCGTACTCGTGGCGTTGCCCGTAGCGGAAGCTGATTGCATGCGAGGCAAAGCCTTCTGCATTCGCGATCGCTAGGCACGTCGCACTGTCGAGGCCTCCCGACAAAAGCACGACGGCACTGCGTTTTTGTGAACTTGTCATCACGGGCTCCTTGGGGTCCCAGGGGGCAGCGGTGGGCGTGCGGGTTGTTTTGATCGAATGATTTGAGGGCTGGATTGCTGAAAGCTTGACTCATGATGACAGGCTAGAAGCCTATCCCACTGTTAGTCTCGCTTGTTCCACAACTTGCGGCCAATCGATGGGTTGTAGTTCGTCCAATTGCCGTCGGCGGAAATGTCAGACTCGATGATATTGGTGAACGATTCGATCTTGGCATCGAGGTTGTCGATGTGATGTAGCGTCACGGCCTCGAGGGTGACAGGCAATTTGGGGCTGCCGAATTCGATTTGCCCGTGATGGCTGACCACGAGATGCTCGAGCTGTAGACGCAGTTCATTGGGAAATGGCTCGGCGGGCGAATCGATCTCGCGAATCTTGTCGCCAAGCATCTGGACGCCGATCACGATGTGGCCGACCAATTGACCTCGGTCGGTGTAGGTGGCTTCACCTTCGGAGGAGAGTTCTTCGAGTTTTCCTAGGTCGTGCAGGAATGCGCCGAACATCAGCAACTCGGTATCGAGTTGCGGATAGCGGGGGCCGACCAGGACGCACAATTCCATCAGGTCGAGAGTGTGTTTGAGCAGGCCGCCGGGGTAGGCATGATGATTGCTGACTGCCGCAGCACCTACCTCCAACCGCTGCATGAAGGCATCATCCGACAAAAAGGCGTGCCCGAGTCGCCGTAGATGGACGTTGTTGAGATCGCCCAGCAGCTCGCTGAGCCGAGATCGCAATCGTTGGGACTGGTCCGCATCAAATCGCTCAAAGTCGGCGACGTCCACTTCGCTCGCATCCATCCGTTCGACGGTGGTTACGATCATTTGCAGGGCGCCGTTGTGAATTTGGGTACGGCCGACGCAGTGAATATAATCACCACGGTCAAACGAATCGAAGATGATTTCATCGGCGTTCCAAAGCATGCCCGAAACGGTACCGGTGCGATCGGTCAGCTTCAGGATGATGTACTTTCCGCCTTGCCGGTTCACCCGCAATTGTTTGTCGGATGCGCGAAACGATTGGGCGACCTGTTGTCCGTCGGTCAATTCTGAAATAGGTGTACGATTCACGCTACGGAGCACTTGCGTTGGGGGAAAAGTGGGGCTGTCACACATGTCGCCTTAGGATGGTCTTTTGAGGCGACGTTTGGAAGGCCCAAGAAATTCGCGGTTTGAGGACCAGTACCGGCGATTTGTGCGGCAGGGCAGGGGGGAAGGCTGTGGGAAAACAGCGTGAAGGCAGCCGGACGACCGACGGAAGACTAGGGGAGGGCAGTGGGCGTGCGGGCAGCACGGCGGATGGCTAACGGATCGACGGGTTCAGGAGCCACCGAGCGGTGAAATTCCGCTAAAGCATGGTAAAACGGGACACACTCGTGCAATTTCGCACGTTATGCTACGCCCTGAATTCCTGTTCTCTCTCGTCGTTCTGGTTGCGAAGGGAGTTCAGATTGAAGTAAGTTCAGGTTAATATGGTACTTATGTCACAAGATACTCCCGCCGCAACACAGCGAACGACCTCGGTAAATTTGGTCCGTTCATCGAATCCTTGGACGCAAGCGAACAGTGCGGCCGGGTTTGTATTGCGTTATTTGGTGACCGTTCGTCGTCAATTGTTGGCGATTCTCGGCTCCTCGGATCATGCGGACGAGTGTCTGAAATTGCTGATTGCCCATTTGGTTTCCGTCGGCTTCGGCGAGTACAAAAAAGGCAAATTGCGAGACTTCTTGATTCGTGCGATTCGCTCGACCGCAAAAACTCGCCTCGCAGAACTTCCCGAAAATCAGCGTTCGGCTGCGTCAATCGAGTCGATTATGAACGATAATGAAAAGTGGTTGTCGTTTTGGAGGACTGGGCTGCTCGAACGCGCATGGCGTGCGTTGGAGCAACTCGAGCACAAGAATCCTGAGATGCCGATGTTTTCGGTACTGCACTGTGCCACCACGAAACCCAAGCAGCCGGGCCAACCGCTGGCCCAGCGAATCAAGGCCGACCGGGGAATTGAATTGACCGAGGCCCGGATTCGACAGATACTTCCCGAAGCCCGTGCCATGTTCGCTCAACTGCTGGCCGATGAGGTCGCTGAGACTTTAGAGAAACCAACCCCGAAAGATGTTAAAATTGAACTGCAGACCCTCGGTTTGACCAAGGCCTTTGACGGGATTGTGATCTGACCCCTTCCTACCATCCCACCCCGCCTCCCACCTGAATTGCCGTCAGCTCATGAAGAGCTTTCTGAGTCCCTCCTATTAATTGAGACTGACATGAAAACCATCCTTCCACTGCTGCCTCGTGTTGCATTCATGTTTGTGGCCGGTCTATCTGTGGCCGTCCCCGCGTTTGCTGATTCCGAGGCTGCCGACCCACCGAGTCGTGTTACCGTTCAGACGCCCGAAGTGGATGTCGTGATCCTGGAAAAGAACGTCTCGGGGCCTGCGAAGGTTTTGGATGACGAAGGCCGGATGGTGAATTTCGAGCGTGACATCGCTCCAATTTTCGTTGCTCGTTGTTTGGATTGTCACGGTCCCGAAGAAGCAAAGAATGATTTTCGCGTCGATGATGTCGATTCGTTAATGGGCTATATCGAAGCCGAAGATATCGAATCGAGTTCGCTATTCATCGATTATTTAACGACCGAAGACGAAGACATGCTAATGCCTCCGGCGGCGCACGGCGGACCTTTGACCCCCGGTGAACTCGCACTCGTCCGCGTTTGGATTTCCGAAGGAGCTCACTGGCCCGAGGGCGTGCCGTTGTTGGCGTCCGGTGAAGCGGTTCCTCCGGTCGCATCGGAGCCAGTTGATCGGAGTCTGCCCGAGCGAGCATGGGCGTTTCAAGGTTACCTGCACCCTGCGACTGTACACTTTCCCATTGCATTACTCACCGTCGGTGCATTGTTTGTCGTATTGGGGATGAAGTGGCCTGAGATTGGTACTCAGATTCCGTTGGCATGTTTAGTTCTGGGTGCGTTGTCCTCGGTCGCTGCAACGGCGATGGGGTGGTCGTTTGCGACTCAGCAAGGTTACGCAGGATGGGATCGCGTCGATTTTGATTCGGAGGTGTTTTGGCATCGCTGGAGCGGCATCATCGTCACGATCATGTCCGTGGTGTTGATGATCGTCGCCGCAGTCAGCGTTTGGAAAGACAGCATCGCGTGGACACGCACTTGGAAAGTCGGGCTGTTAGTCGTTGCCGGGATCGTCGGATTGGTCGGTCATCAAGGCGGTGAGATGAGCTACGGTAAAGACTTTTATCCCAAAGCGTTTCGAGTTTTGTTCGGTACCGATGGCCAGTCGGAGTCACAGATCGCGGTGGTCGTGGAGTCGAAAGACGGCATCGTGGTCGAAACTGAATCAACGGCGAATGCGTCTGAGTAGAGTGGAAATCTGCCCGAGAGGGTTGGCTCTCGGTTGATGCGGTGATTTGCGAGAATCGTGGCGAACGCCATCGACTTTGTTAGCGGTACGGCGCAAGCCGTCCGGCTGCAGCAAGAAAAACGTTCAATTTAGGCCGGGCGGCTCGCGCCGCACCGCTGCAAAATCCATCCGATTCGTGTCAGAGTCGATGGCATCGGGCCAATGCCCGCCGACGAATAGGGTTGGGCGCGGGTGGCTCCCGCGTCGTTGCTGGCTCCGTTACATTGGTGCACCATACGGACGTCCCTTTCTCCTCTTATCATGAACCGTCGCCGTGTCAAAAAAGAGTGCAGGCGCTAAGAAAAAGCCCAGCCCAATCGATTTGCCGCTTCCCGATCATCGATTCATGAATCGTGAATTGAGTTGGCTGGAATTTAATCAACGTGTACTTGAGCAAGCCGAGGATCGATCGGTACCGCTGCTGGAGCGGGCCAAGTTTCTTGCCATTTCAGGCTCCAATCTCGACGAATTTATGATGGTCCGCGTCGGCGGGCTGAAACTGCAATTTGACCGCAATGCGATGGTGCGTGATGCGGCTGGATTGACCGTTTCGCAGCAAATCAATGCGGTTTCGAGTCGTGTTCACGAGATGGTGGCTCGACAATATGATCTGCTTCGCGATGTGCTTGAACCGCAATTGGCGGCAGCGGACATCCGCCGGATTAACATGAGTGATTGCAGCGATCGAGCTCGCGAAGTCGCTGACCAGCGGTTCCAAAGTGACGTTTCGGCCGTGTTGTCGCCACAAGCGATTACATATGATCGTCCTTTTCCACTGTTGCAAGGATTAGGCGTCCACTTGTGCGTGCGGATGCGTGCATTGCCAACCGCAAAACCATCCGGCGACGTGAGCGAGACTGCGGAAGCCGAAACGCCTGCGACAGCTGAATCAGCTGATTCATGGCAGTTCGCGGTGATTCCGCTTGGCCGCACCGTACCGCGATTGGTCTCGATGCCTTCAGAGCGTGGGCACGACTACATCTTGCTCGAAGATCTCGTGACGCACTACGTCGAGGACTTTTTTCCAGGACGCGAGGTGATGGAATGTGTTGCATTCCGCATCACTCGCAATGCCGACGTCGAGTTGCAGGAAGATGGCGCTGCGGATCTTGTCGACGGCATGGAAGAAGTGCTTGAGAGCCGGCGTTTGTCACGCGTCGTGCGATTGGAATACAGCGCGGCGGCAAGCGATCATGTCGTTTCGTTCTTGTCGGAAATCATGCAGCTGACCAATCAGGATCTCTATCCGATCGACGGGCCATTAGACCTGAGTTACTTATTCACTCTACATGGTCTCGAAGGCTTTGATTCGCTGCGTGATGAAGCCTGGGTGCCTCAATCGCATCCAAGTATTGATCCCGCCGAATGCTTGTTCACTACGATCGCAAAAGGCGACGTGTTGCTGGTGCATCCTTACGAGCGTTTTGATCCGATCATTCGCTTGATCGAAGAGGCGTCAGTCGATCCCGATGTGTTGGCCATCAAACAGGTGCTATATCGCACTAGCAAGCGGAGCCCGATTGTCGCTGCGTTAATGCGTGCAGCCGAACGTGGTAAGTACGTCTCGGTGATCGTGGAGTTAAAAGCACGCTTCGATGAAGCCCGCAACATCGAGTGGGCTCGCGAAATGGAACAGGCCGGGGTCCAAGTGATCTATGGTATTCGCGGCTTAAAGACGCATGCAAAGGTCTGCATCATCGTTCGCCGCGAGCCTCAAGGGATCGTTCGCTATCTGCATTTTGGAACCGGCAATTACAACGAAGCAACCGCGAATCTGTACAGTGATGTTTCGTTGTTAACGTGCAATGATACGCTCGGCGCGGATGCAACGACGTTCTTTAACGCGGTCACGGGCGCCAGCCAGCCACAGCAATTACAGTTGTTGGCGGCCGCGCCGATCACTCTGCGAAATCGAATTCTCGATCTGATCGAAGCCGAGACGCGGCGTTGTCTTGAGGGCCAGAAAGCAGAGATTCTGGTAAAACTAAACGCGCTAGTCGATACGCAAGTCATTGACGCGTTGTACCGAGCCAGCCAGGCAGGAGTACGAGTGCGTTTAAACATCCGTGGCGTCTGTTGTCTAAAGCCAGGCGTGAAGGGATTGAGCGAGAACATCGAAGTTATCTCGATTGTCGATCGGTTCCTCGAGCATGCTCGGATTGTCTATTTTCGTCATGGGGGCGATGACGAACTGTTTATCAGTAGCGCGGATTGGATGCCTCGAAATCTGGATCGGCGTGTCGAGCTGTTTGTGCCGGTGATGGACCCCACGTCCCGCGAGCGGTTGCTGCATGTGCTGCGAACCTATTTTAAAGACACCACCAACGCTTGGCGAATGTTGCCCACGGGATTGTACGATCGGGGTCAGTCGGACAAAAAAGCAAAGCTGCCGTTCCAGTCGCAGCTTGTGTTGTACAACGAGGCGGTCGAGGTCACACGCAAGACCAAGCAGAGCCGTCGCACTACGTTTGAAACACACGAGCCCAAACAGCCTGATTAGTCCTGTGGCACGGGGCGGTTGGTGTGGTGGTTGTCGGTTAGCCCTGTGGTTTCGGCTGGATTTGGTTGGTTTTTCGGTTTCGACTCGGCTGTTGCAGTGTTTGTCGGGTGCGATCTCCCCATTTTAGGGGATGTTTCGCAGCACATTGCCGTAGTTCTGTTCACTAAGAATTTCTGTAAAGAGTCGATTTTGTCCTCATAAGTTGCCTAGGCGGCGTTTCGGGGGTAAATCGAGTTCGATAACATACGGGTTGTCGGGCGGCTGGACTTAGAGGCTGCCCACACCTCATGTTCCCAGAGAAGTCTTAGAGACCGGATACTGAATGTACAGCCTAGCCTACGCTTCCCCCTCGCGAATCTATTCCTTCCTGTTTCTATGCGTCATCACGTTTGGATTTTGCGGCACCACGGCCCGTGCTCAAGATGCAACCGAAAACGCGGCCGATGGGGCCGTGGCGAACGCCGGAGCAGGGGGGGCAGCTGGTTACGTACCCGCGATCAAATTGCTGCCTGACTCCTTGGCAGGGTTAGTTCGCGTTCCCAACGTGCCAGATTTTTGCAAAGCGTGGCACAAAACGCATCTTGGCCAGCTGGTCGACGATCCAGCGATGCAGCCCTTCATCGATGCGCAGCGTGAGCGAGCGGAGAAGTACTTCGATTCGCTGGACAATCGCGTCGGTCTGAAGCCTCAGGATCTGTACGATATCGCCTCAGGCGAAGCGGTGATGGCGTGGCTGCCGTTCCCTAAAGACAAGCGGCGTCCCTTTTCCGTGTGTGTAATTGCGGATATTCGCGGACTTCGCAAACAGGCCGACGTGGCGGTCGATCAAATCGATCGCGATTTGAAGTCGGGCGGAGCAACCCGCAGCGACAAAGAGTATCGCGGCCAAACCATTCGCGTTTACACAACCAAACCAAAACCAGGCCAGTTGAAGATCGAACAGATTGCGATCACGTATGACGATGTTCGCATCATCGCTTCGGATCGCGATACCGTCGTCACGGGGGTGCTCGATGCACTCTCTGGTGAAACCAACGTGCCTTCGATCAGTGAGTCTGCTGAGTTTCGCGACGTGCTGACTCGGTCCAGCCGAGCGATGCAAGTTCCGTTCACCAAAGGCAACAGCACGGTGGCGGGCGAATGGTTCGCTCGGCCCATTCAGATGGGCCGCATTCTGCGTGAGACCTTCCAGGTGGATCGTGGCAACCAAGTGGACATTTTGAAGCTGCTTGAAAATCAAGGCTTTGATGCGGTCAAGGCAGCCGGAGGTATTCTCGCTATCGCGGGTGACCGTTACGACGTATTGCATCGCGGTTTTGTGCTTGCTCCACCCACAACCAACGAGCCTAGCAAGTACGAAAAAGCCGCTCGGATGTTGTCCTTTTTCAACGCTACTTTGGATCCGGTTCCTGATTGGGTTGGCAAAGATGCTGGGACAGTAAGCCAGATTCGCTTGAAGATTGCCGATGCATTTTGGGCATCCGAGTCTATGATCAACGAAGCCTTTGGTGATGATATTTTCTCGCCGATGATTGAAGGGATTCGCGACGATACGGATGGACCTCAAATTGATTTAAAAAATAACGTATTACCTGCGTTAGGCGATGAAGTAATCTTGATGACGGACAACACGTTGCCTGCGGAGGTGAATTCGGAGCGAATGTTGATTTCGGTTCGTTTGAAGAATGCCGATGCCATCAAACTTGCGGTACGCAAGGCAATGGAAGTGGAGCCGGACGCCAGCAAGATTGACGTTTTGCCGGGAGTTGAAATATGGCGAGTTCAGCGAGGAAGTTCATCGGACGCCACGTTTGAGGCTGATATTTTTGGCGACCTGGGGTTCGAGGAAGAGACGGTCGAGCAGGCTCCGCCACTATTGGATCATTGGGCGATCGCCGTCGTTGATGAGAAGGGGGCGAAGGGCAGTTCATATCTGATGTTCTCGAGCCATCCCGATCTGTTAATCGAGACCGTGAAACGTATTCACGCCGGTCAAAAAGGAGGCTTTTCGGATTTGCCCGAAGTCGCCAACGTTGTTGATGCACTGAAGGATCTAGGTGCCAAACAGGTCTCGCTCAGCCGGATCGCTCGCACGAGCGTTTCGCTCCGCGTGAAGTATGAACTGTTGCGAACGGGGAAGCTGAAGGACAGCGACTCGATCCTGGCGACGATCATCCGCCGCGTGTTCAAGGACGAAAACGGAAACGAAGCAGAGCCGATCAAGACAGACAAGCTGCCCCCGCTCGCCACGATTGAAAAGCATCTTCCCGAAGGTGGGAACTTCATCGTGACCGAAAACGACGGCTGGTCGCTGAGCGGCTTCTACTTGAAGTAACGGCCAGCTGCTCGATTACTTTTTCAGCCACTTGATCGCGGTCGGGATACCGGGATCGATCATCGAATCGTAGTGGTCGCCGGTCGGTGTGGTTTCGAACGTGACATTTTTGTTTGCAGCCTTCATTCGTGCGACGAACGTTTCAGCGTCAGAGAACGGCACGTTGCTGTCGTCGCGGGCATGAAAGATCAACACTGGGCAACCAATCGTATCGATATGGTTTATCGGTGAAGTCTCCGTGATGAACTCTTTGATGCCTGGCATTAGCGTTCGCATCGCGAAGTTGGATGCCATGTCACCCATACGGGCTTCGAGATCGTAGGCCGCCGCGTAAGCCACGCAGCGGTGGATGCGTGGGTCGTGAGCAGCAAGCAGTAGCGATAGACTTCCTGCGGAGCTATGGCCCGCGCAATTGATTTGCTGCGGATCGACCATGGCAAGATTCTTCGTAACGAACTCGACTGCGTTTCGTCCGTTGACCACTCCCGCTCCGGATGCTTTGAACGCGGGATATGCCTTGCCGATGATGCCAGGCATCGATTCGTCGTCGGTGCCTTCGGGGATCGCGCCGTCCAGGGAATAATGAACGACCACGAATCCAGCGTTGGCATACGGCAAGGTTTCGGCATCGTATTCTTCGTGCTCTTGTAAACCCACGCCATGGATCATCGGGGTTCCCGCGGGGGCAACCAGCACGCAAGGCAACGAATGAGCGGCATGTTCACCCGCAGGGACGAACACTTGCATTTGCATTTGATGGCCAGGCAAAGTGGGGTGCGATTGCACGCGGACAAAATACCGCTTCACGCCCGACGGGTATGTTTTTTCGGGTGTGCCGAGTTGCGGGAATTGGTGAGGCGGCACCGCGGCCCGCAGCGAAACGGCGATCGGAACAGGTTTACCGCTGTTCACTCGCATCGAAATGATCAACCCTATCCCGCCACAGCAAACTAAGGGCAGTAGCACCAAGGTGCCGACCACAATGAACACCCACTTCGGGATCCCTTTCTTAGCTGCCTTCGGAGCTGCCGCCGCGGCAGGCCGAGGTTGTGGGGCAGGGGAGGGTGCAAAATGCGATGTCGGTGTCGGTCTCGCTGGCGTGGTCGCCGGAGCTGCGGTTTGCCCACCGAATCCTTGCCCACCTAATGCTTGTCCGCCTGGTACTTGCCCAGCTGGGCCCTTGGCTGCCGCGATACGCAAAACCGCACCACAGCCGACACATTTAACCTGTGATTCGGTCGCCAGCGGTATGACTTTCATTCGCTGCTGGCACTTGCTGCAGCGAACAATGATGGGGTCCGGCATCGGGGGGAATCTCCAAAGCGTAACGCGAGTGCCAATCGTTGTCACTCGATCAGGACAGCATTGTAGCGTCTCGCTGCCCCCCGAAGTACGCTTTGGGACTGCTGATTTAGTGAGCCGTGACGCGTGAGCGGCCGGGTCCCACGCATTACCCGGTGCCTTACGGCCCACGGCTCACAGAATGATCGACGTTTCATCGGTAAATACCGAACGACCTGCTTAGCAGACTGTTCTTACTCGCCGAGTGCTTTTTGGACCGCTTCGATGACGACGGGCAACACGCGGCCGCGAACGTCGTCCAGCGTGCCTTCGAGGAATCCGCCGGCCGCCGCCTTGTGGCCGCCGCCGCCAAACTTGCGAGCCACTTCGTTGCAATCCATGCCGCATCGGCTGCGGAAGCTCAGTTTGAAGCCGCCTCGGATTTGCCCCACAAAGATCACTGCCGCCTTCGTGCCTTGGACTGCCAAGGTCAGATTGATTGCGTCTTCGGTGTCGTTGGGTTCGGCGCCGACTTTGGCAAAGTCTTCTTTTTCGACATGCGTGTGCATCAGAGCACCGTCGAGTTCCGATTGCGTTCGCGACAGGATCAGCCCGCGAAGACGCAGTCGGCCCAGCGTGTCACGCTCGTACAGGTCCGCATAAACTTCGCTGGGAACCACGCCTGCGTCGATCAGACGAGCGACGACGCGGTAGGTTTCCGGCGTCACGCTACCGAACCGGAACCAGCCTGTATCGGTTGCGATTGCGGCAAACAAAGGCATCGACATGCTGCGAGTCAACGGAACGCCCAATGCATCGGCGGCTTGCACGACAAGGTGGCCGGTCGCTTCGGCTTGATAATCCTTGTACATCGTCGCGTTCAACTCGTCTTCGCCCACGTGGTGGTCCAGGACGATTTTGTCGGCACGGGAACTGCGAATCACGTCGCCCATGTCTCCGAGTTGTGCCCAGGCGCTGGTGTCGAGAATCATGATGCAATCAGCCGAAATGTCTTCGGCTTCAACATTGTCACCCAGGACTTCGATGTTGCTGGCTGGATCCAGGAATTGCAGTGCCGCAGGGGTGCGGTGAGCGTTGATGATTCGCACTTTCTTGCCAATCGTTCGCAGCACCTCGGCCATCCCCAGTTCGCTGCCCAATGCATCGCAATCGGGGCGAATGTGACTGACAAGCACGAACGATTCGTAGTGGCTAATCTGATCAACAAAGGCTTTCCACTGAACACCCATCTGGCTTTACTTTCGGTTACTTGAGATTCGTATTGTTTTCGGATTTGGCGTTTTTAATCTTGCCGTTTTCGATCTTGCCAAGAGACGATCGCACCGAGGCGATGTCCAATTGCAGTTGAGCGACCAAGGCTTCAGCCGACTCGAAGCGGGCAATGTCGCGCACTCGACTAACAAAGTCAACCTGCAGCGTTTGGTCGTAAAGGTCCCCAGTGTAGTCCATCACATGGACTTCGACTTTGCGTTCGCTGCGATTGTTGAAGGTGGGGTTGGGGCCGATATGAATCGCCGCGGGGTAGCGGACGCCATCATGGATCGCATATCCCCCGTAAACGCCGACAGCGGGGACGAGGACGTCGATTTCGCTCAGATTGGCAGTCGGAAAGCCGATGCTGGCTCCGCGTCCATCGCCGCGAACAACTCGACCACGGATTTGATGCGGATGCCCCAACATCTGGACCGCCGATTCGATATTCCCTGCTTCGAGTTCATGGCGAATCCGCGTGCTGCTGATCATCGCGTCGTTATCGATGCTCGAATCAGCGACCGTTAATTCGATCTCGGCTTCGTCACAGAGCGTTTTCAATGTTTCGATATTGCCTTCGCGTCCACGGCCAAAAAAGAAATTCGGGCCTTCGACAATGCCTTTGGCCGACAACGTTTCCATGACCAGCGATGCAAAGAACTCAGCGGCGGAAAGGTTCAAAAACGCTTGGTTTGTCGGCACGACCACGAGAAAATCGGTGTCGATTTTCGAGAGCAATTCGGCTCGCCGCTCGATCCAGGTCAATTTCGGCGGCACCCGGTCCGGACGCAGGATCGCAGCAGGATGCGGGTCCAGCACCACTGCGACCACGGGGCCCGCCATGCGGTTGGCCATTTCACGGGCCTGACGAATCAAGGCCGCGTGGCCCCGATGGACGCCGTCAAAATTCCCGATGCTGATCACGCCGCCGCGAACCGCATCAGTCACTTCGGCAAGCGGGAGGATTATCGTCACGTGTCAGTTGATTCAGAAAGGAAAGCGTCGCGTTGAACAAAATGCGGGGCAGGGCAGGGTTGCCATCGGGCTTGCCACAAACGGGCTGTTGATTTAATCAAAATGTAAATCACAGCAGTGAGCCGTGGGCCGTAAGGCACCGGGTAATGCGTGGAACCCGGCCGCACACGCGTCGCGGCTCACTAAATCAACTGCCCGCAAGCGGACATTATGCCTGACTTTGCTCAGGAATCGAAGGCCGCTATCACTTTTGGCAATTCCGATAGCAGTTCATACGCACTCATCCCGGCTTGCCCATATTCCGCGGCGGCTCGATCACCTGCCGCTCCGTGGATCCAGACCCCCAACCGTGCTGCGTCCCAGAGCGACATTCCTTGCCCCAGCAGCGATGTGATCACTCCCGTCAATACATCGCCCGACCCCGCTGTTGCCATCCCGGGGTTGCCCGTCGAATTGGTCCAGGTCCGAGTGGCATCGACCACGACCGTCGGGCCTCCTTTGACCACAATGGTGACATCATGGTGGGCCGCCAATTTTTGAGCCGCCTCGATTTGCAAGTCGCGGTCTTTTGTATTGGTGCCTGTCAATCGTCCCAGCTCGCCTGGGTGAGGCGTCAGCACGATGTTGTTTAAATCTTCGCTGCTAGACTGTGAATGGCCACGCGAGACTGGATCCTGCTGAGCCCAGTCCATCTTCGCCAGGCAGTTGAGCGCATCGGCGTCAAAAACGCGAGCGAGTTTGGTGGGCTCCAGCAACCTGCGAACGATTTGCATCGATCCCTCGTTCGTCGTCATGCCGGGGCCACATCCAATCGCATCCAGGTTATCCAGCCGCGAGGCGAGTTCATCGGCCGCAGCGGCGGCGAAGTGGCCTCGTGATGCATCCGCCAACGGGATCGTCATCAAACACGGATGAAAGGCGGCGACGGTTTCCAAACATCGATCGGGAACGGCGGCCGAAACCAAGCCCGACCCTGTGTGCAGCGCCGCGATCGACGAAAGCGCGATCGATCCCGCCATGCCTCGCGAGCCACCGCACAGCAGCACGCGGCCGAAGTTGCCTTTATGAGAATCTTGCTCGCGTCCGGGAAACGATGCGGGGGGGTGGTTGCTCATTGCGATTCCTTCGTTGTCAATTTTTCGCTGTGGGTCGAATTTTCGCTCGCATTTTCGAGTTGGCGGATGATCGTTCCCGCCAAATAACCGCCTTTGAATCCCGCGTCGATGTTGACCACCGCAACATTTGCCGCACAGCTGCTGAGCATGCCGAGCAGCGGGGTCAATCCACCCAGTGTCGCTCCGTAGCCCACGCTGGTGGGGACCGCGAAGATCGGGATCGACAAATGGCCAGCGACCACGGGGGGCAGTGCACCTTCCATACCAGCGATTACAACGGCGGCGGACGCTTTACGAAGCTCGGGCAAGGCGTGGATCAGACGTTGAGGCCCAGCGACGCCGATGTCGGTAAAGACGCGGACGGCGACACCCATCCAAGTCAACGTCTCGATCGCCTCGGCTGCCACCGCCGCATCGGTGCTGCCCGCTGTGATCACGGCGACATGAAATGAGTGTTCGTCGGGATCGATCGGGGCAGGGTAGGGGGCTTCGGTAGCGAGGTGAGTACGGAACGTGCGTCCCAATGCATGGTGGTGGCTGTGAGGAAACCGTGTTTTTAATTTCTCTGCTACTTCGGGGTGGACGCGGGTCACCAACGACGTTTGAGCATCGGCGATTTGAGAGTCGATGATGCGAGCGATCAGCTCGAAATCTTTGCCTTCGCCGTAGATCACTTCGCCGAAACCGCACCGTTGTCGTCGCCCGAGATCAACCGTCGCACCCTCGATGACCGCCATTTTTTCGGCTTCGCTGCCGAAGCGGACATTTTGGACCGAGCTGATATTTGCGATTTGAAGTGCCGAAATGGCCTCGGCCACCGACGTGGTTCCAGCCGCTACGCCCGCGATTAATGCGGCAATTTCCGGTGAAAGCGAAGCAGCAGTGCTCTGCGTGCAGGGCAGGGCAGGGCGGTCGGATTGCGAAAGCTGCGAAGAGTCGTCGGGCATGGGCGGTTGCAGTCCAGGGGAATCAAAATTCAAATTGACGCTCGTTGACGAACATCGTTTCTTCGGTTCTTGCATTCTCGGTGGATAACATCCTAATGAAAAGCTGCGTACTTGCTTACTCGGGCGGTTTAGATACTTCGGTCATTCTCGGTTGGCTTCAAGACCAAGGCTATGAGGTGCACGCGGTCTACGTCGACCTCGGACAACCTTGTGAAGATCGCGAAGCGACGTTGCAAAAAGCTCGCGACTGTGGTGCCAAGTCGTCACGGATCGTCGATGTTCGCGAAGAACTCTGTCGCGATTTCGCCTTCCCCGTGCTGGGATGGCAAGCCAAATACGAAGGCATCTATCTGCTCGGCACCTCAATCGCTCGCCCCTTGATCAGCAAGGTTTGCATCGATGTGGCTCACGAGGTCGGTGCGACTGCCTACGCTCACGGTGCGACGGGCAAGGGCAATGACCAATGCCGTTTCCAACTCGCCGCCGATGCGATTGACCCGAGCATCAAAATGATCGCTCCTTGGCGAATCAAAGAATTCCGCGACGCGTTCCCAGGACGCACCGAGTTGATCGCCTACTGCAACGAAAAGAACATTCCGGTCAAGGCTTCGGCCGCGAAGCCATACAGCAGCGACGAAAACGTGCTGCACATCAGCTACGAAGCGGGCAAGCTCGAAGAGTTGGATGTCAACGGTGTCGAGATCGTTGATTTCGGAATGGGCGTCAGCCCTCAAGAAGCTCCGGACAAGGCCGAGTCAGTCACGATCGGATTCGAGTCGGGCGTGCCAACCAAGCTGAACGGAAAAGCCGTCGGTGCTTTGGAAATGGTCGAAGGTCTGAACGAGATCGCCGGACGCAACGGAGTCGGCCGTATCGACATGGTCGAAAATCGTTTCGTCGGGATGAAGAGCCGCGGTGTTTACGAATCGCCTGGCATGACCGTGTTGTACGACGCCCACATGTACGTCGAGCAATTGTCGATGGACCGTGACTTGATGCACTTGCGTGATCGCATGGCTCCCGAAGTTGCCGAAATGGTTTACTACGGATTCTGGTACACGCCAAAGATGGACGCGTTGATGGCGTTCATGCGTGAATCGCAAAAGCCTGTGACTGGCGAAGTGACGCTGAAGCTTTACAAGGGCAACATCATCGTCGATTCACGTACCAGCCCCAACAGTTTGTACGACGAAGACATCGCGACGATGGAAGGCGGCGGAACGTACGACCAAGACGACGCCGAAGGCTTCTTGCGTATCCAAGGCTTGCCAAGTCGTGTGCAAGCAGCGGTAACGCCTCGCAAGTTCTAATAGCGAACTCGATAGAATCCGTAGCGAAAGTCGCCAAGACTTTCGTGCAGAAACCGTAGTGGACGAGGCTACGAGTCCATATGCGAAAGACGGCAACGCGGGGACTCGTTGCCTCGTCCACTACAAGAAAAACGACAACGGCTTGTTGATTTTTTCGAAATGTAAATGGCCTTCCTCAGCCGGCTGCGACAAAGCGGCTAATCCAGCGTATCATCCGCGAGTGGTTCGCCACCGCGAGGCGTCACAAGGGCTCGCAGCGTCGAGGTAGGCGTGGTTTCATCGAGGTAATGGCCTCGCTCGTCCACCGTGACGATGGCCGCGCCCACATCCAACAGTCCCCCGATGTTGTTGGATGATCCGCCAATGCCTTGCATCGTCGCGAAGTCGACATCGACTGGTTCGGTCCACACGCCGCTGATAACCGGTGGTGAAGCTTCGACGACAAGGATCGTTTTCAGCGGATCGTCGACCACTTGGTTGGGACCCAGCGGGCCGGTACTCGGAAACAACGTGCGGTCCCCCGTGACTAGGTAGTAACCGCTCTCGCTATATCCGCTACTTGTTTGGCTACTGGGATGGCGATAAACGCTTGGCATCTGCGAAAATGAAACAGACATGTTTTGTTGCGTGTCCCATGCCGCGTTGCGATCGATCAGGTTGTAGAGTTCGTCTTCGCCAAGGTAGGGCAGAATCAGCACTCGCCACGATTGCAGCGGTTTACCCGCAGCATCAGCGGTAAACGGTGGCGGGTAGCTTCCATGGTCGGCGGCATAGGCGTTCAACGCAGCGGCAATCTTCTCGAGGTTGCGCATTGATGCGGTACGATCTCGGTTCGTTTGCAGTAAGCCTACGGTTTGTCGACCCTGATAAATCGCCGCAAACCCAAACGCGAGCAACAACATCAAAACTACGATTGCCGCAACGACCGAAGCAAACTGTTTCGATACCGATGTTGACTGAACGCTTTGGGGAGTCGCTTGACCAGCGAAGTCGGGTAGTTGGATTTCGCCGCCACACGTGACGCACTCTCCCTTCAGACCGCTATAACGATCTTCGACTTGTGTTTTGGTTTGACAGTGAGGGCAGGTGAACAGATAAGGCATGGCACAACGATTCGATGGCGTTTAAAGGACTAGCCGCTGGGGCTATTCTATGCGGAAATCTTGCCCAACAACACTCAATGGTTTGAAAAGGAAATCGGATGCGGATCGTGATTCAGCGAGTAACGACGGCCAAGGTGGAAGTGCAGGGCAGGGTGGTCGGCGAAATTGAGCGGGGCGTGTTAGCATTGGTCGGCGTTGGCCACGGCGATACCGTGACCGAAGCGAAATGGTTGGCAGAGAAAACTTCGCAACTGCGGATCTTTCCCGATGACGAGGGGAAAATGAATCGGTCGCTGTTGGATATCGGAGGATCGGTATTGGCCGTCAGCCAATTCACGTTGCTGGGCGATTGTCGCAAAGGGCGTCGTCCCGCGTTCACCGATGCCGCCGCCCCCGAAATCGCCAACAAAATCTACCAGTCGTACAACGAGTTTCTGCGGGCAACCGGCGTCCCGGTCAAAGAAGGCATTTTTGCCGCCGATATGCAAGTCAGCTTGGTCAACGATGGACCCGTGACGCTGATACTCGATCGAACAAGTGCGTAAATCGAGTGCTTCATCCAGCCTACTGCGTGCCCCCAATTCTTAGCCTGGACGATGTCCTGCAAGGATTTATCTCGTTATCTCCACGGTAGCCATTTGTCCCATTGGATCATTTCCGGAGCTGGCTTGGCGATATAGCTGTTGTCCAGTCGAGATCGTTGCCGGATGCGGTCGACCACGCCATGGTCGCCCCAAGCGAGATAGATCAGCAGAAACAATTTTGCGTACACGCTGACATTGGCGAGCTGGCTTTGGCCAAAAAATTTCAATGCGGTTCCGAAGGATTTTTTTAGCCGAAACCGCCCTCCCCCAAAATCGATGCTCCAGATCTCGTCCAGAATTAAATGGACGAGAAACCCGACGACCACCGCGATGCTTTTGTAGACGCGAATCGATTCACTCGGACATGGCATCACTAGGTACGCGAGCAGACCCGCGCTCGCCGCGGCAGGAATGCTATGCCACATGCCACGATGGACCGTGTAGCGTTTGAAGAATTCGACGGCAATAAATCGGATCGCGATGTAGATCAACATCGCCGCCAGCGCCATTGCTTCGTGCGACAGTTCCATATCGCGAAACCGTTCGATCATCAACATCGGCACGACGGCCGCAGCGAACATGCTGGTTTCGCGAAGCGGGATTCCTGAATCACTGTCCAAGTCCGGCAGCATGCCGCTGACCGAACACAATCCGCCAGCCAGAATGCCGCTCTCAAGTGACATTGATTGACACGTCACACCCCAGTAACCGTAGGCGATGCCCACGATCGTGCTGCCGGTGATGTGCGTTTTGAAATCGGCCACGACGGGGAGGGCAGGGGAGTGGTGAAAAAAATTGGGAGCTACTGAAAATCAACTTCGTCACGTTTTGCAAGCAACAACACCAATTGGTAGCAATTCAATTGTTGGTGATGCATTGCGAAGGCTCGCGACGAATATAGATTCCCTTAACTTCTTACATAGGATTATTCCCAGGCAGCTGCCAAGCCCGAATCAATTGATCTTCGCTTGACGGGGTCGCTTGTCTACAATCCGCGCCAAAGTGGAAGCTCGATCGGATTGCATGCTCGAAGCGATGAGCCAGTTGCTATCAAATAAGTTTCTGCGAATAGGCTTGGCGGCATTGTTTACGATCCTTGTTTGAATGAAAAATTTTGCGGTCGCAACCGCCCTCCCCGCCTCTTACTCGCATGCCCCTTACTCGCATGGAAGCGTTCTGGTGGAAATTTACGACATCATGATGTTGGTTGTGTTGGTCGGCGCTTTGGTGTTCGGCGCGATCAAAGGTTTCGCCTGGCAGCTTGCCTCGATCGCCTCGATCGTGGTCAGTTACATGGTGGCCTACAACTTTCGTGAACCGTTCAGCCAATCGATCCATGCCGAGCCACCATGGAACCGATTCTTGGCGATGTTGATTTTGTACGTCGGCACATCGCTGGTCGTTTGGGTCGCATTTCGGATGGTCAGCGGTACGATCGACCGCTTCAAACTCCGCGAGTTTGATCGTCAGATTGGAGCGATGTTTGGGCTGGCCAAGGGAGCTCTTTATTGCATCTTGATCACGCTGTTTGCGGTGACGTTATTTGGTGACAATGTTCGCGAGAAAATCGTCGGCAGCAAGAGCGGCAACTACATCGCCAGCGTGCTTGCTCGCAGCGAATCGGTTATTCCGCCTGAGATCCAAGAGGTCGTACAACCGTACCTGGACCGGTTCGAAAAACGCTTCAATTCCACCGACACCGAAGACACGCCCGCAGGCTTCTTGGAAGGCGTCGGGCGTAGTGTGGCGGGGGATGCGGCGAGAGGTGTTTTGCCCGAATCGCTCTGGGATGACGGCTCGGGAAACTCGGCCGGTCGAGCGCCGTTGCCGGTCGATCCACGAGGCTGGAATTCGGGTCAATCGGTGCCTCAGCAAGCCCAGCAACCATGGAACGGATTCCAACGTTAGAGTTGTTGTGGGATAGGCTTCAAGCCTGTCAATTTCGCCATCCGTTTTCGTCGTTCACTCGTCGTCCACTCGTAGCGAAACTCGCCAAGAGTTTCGTCATGCATTCGTAGCGGAACTCGTCAAGAGTTTCGTCGGGATAGCCATGCCGACGACAAGCTGGAAGCCTATCCCACATGGACTCGTAGCGAAACTCGCCAAGAGTTTCGTTGGGATAGCTATGCTGATGACAGGCTAGAAGCCTATCCTACACGAAATGCCTGAAACACGGGGAAAAACGCACCTCTAATACAACATAAGGGGCATTATCGGACGTTGCGGGGCGGTTGATTTAGCCCGCAAAACCCGGCCTCTCCTGCTTTTCGCTCTCCCGGACTCGGTGCCTGATTCACCTCCGGACGATGTGTCGACGCGAGCTTTTGTGGTCGATTGGTCACTCGCAAGCGACGCGTCGTCGCGACCGATTGCTGTGCGAATCGAACGATCAAAATGAAGGCGGCGTTGGCTTCGACCGCGGTCGTGATTACGACAATCGTCCGTCAAGATTTGCGATGCTTCACTTGCCAGTTTCCCGGTCGCACCGCCCTCAACTTTTGCCGGTGAACATTGCCCGTGCGATCTGGTTGGCGAAGGTCTTATTTGATCCCTCGGCAAGCTCTCGGAATGGAGCTTTCAGCTGCCCGTGATGGTCGATCGACTGAGGCCCGATTTGGCCTGCGGAGATGGCGACGCATTCGCTGGATGCGTCGCCCATCGAGCGAAAGAAAATGCCCGATTTTGAAATTTGGCGAGAACTGACTTTTAGTGACTTTCTGTTCACCTATGCCGTTTCGGCGTCTTCCAAGAAGACTCCGATCCGGCGGAACTTTTCATACCGCTCGTTGACCAGTTCTTCGGTCGTTTTGGTTTCCAGATCTGACAGTGTTCGCGATAGATAACTCTTCAGACGCGACGCCATTTGATGGTGGTCACGATGGGCGCCACCGAGCGGCTCTTCGAGCACATCGTCGACCACGCCGAGTCGCTTCAAATTGTCGCTGGTGAACCGCAGTGCCGCCGCGGCCTTGGGTGCATGTTCGTGACTCTTCCACAAGATGCCCGCACAGCCTTCGGGGCTGATCACGCTGTAGTAAGAATGTTGAAGCATCGCGATCCGGTCGCCCACGCCGATGCCCAACGCGCCGCCCGATCCGCCTTCGCCAATCACGACACAGATCACTGGGGTCTTCAAGCGGCTCATCATGAACATGCTTTCGGCGATCACTTGCGCTTGACCACGTTCTTCGGCACCGATTCCCGGGTACGCCCCCGGCGTGTCAATGAAACAGATCAATGGCAAGCGATACTTTTCCGCCAACCGCATTTTGATCATCGCTTTGCGGTAGCCTTCGGGGTGCGCACAACCAAAGTGGCATGCTGCGCGTTCTTTGAACGTGCGTCCTTTTTGATGTCCGAGGACCATCACTTTGAAGCGATCGAGTTTGGCAAAACCCGATAGCATCGCGCGGTCATCGCCGAAATGTTTGTCGCCATGCAGTTCGACAAATTCTTCAAACGCGAGATTCAAATAGTCACGTGTGTAGGGTCGGTTTTTATGACGAGCCACTTGCACGGTTTGCCACGAGTCAAGTGACCCGTAAACGTTGCGAAGTAGATCGACGAGCTTCCGCCGTAAATCGCGAATCTCTTTTTCGATTTCGTCCGTGCGAGTTGTCTGACGTTCCAGCGATGCAATCTTACTCTCGAGATCCGCGATCTCGTATTCAAATTCTAATCCAGGTCCAGCGCTCATTCTTTTCTCGTGATAAGTGATGTGCGGCTTCAATGACGATCGACAATCGGAAGCATCGCACGCGTGATGTGTTGAGGAGGTGAGGTTTATGCTTCCTCTTCGTCGTCATTGGCTGACTGTTTCTTGATCATGTCTTCGGCACCGCGAATTCCCGTCTGAGTGTCGAACACGCTGACTTCGGGTTTGCGAGGACGTTTGTTCCACAACTCCATGGCTCGGAATTGTTTCAGGAATTCCCACATTGATTCGGGCCGATCGTCGGGCCGTTTGGCCATCATCTGCTTGATCACATCGGCAAAGTCTTTCGACACGTTGTTGTTGTACGCGATCGGACTTGGGATCGATGCGGTTAGATGCTTGTTCAGCAAATCGTTCGGCGTATCGCCAGTGTACGGCGGCTTGCCCGTGACCAATTCGAACAACACGCATCCGAAACTGTAAATGTCCGATCGCTCGTCGCATACTTTGCAGCGGATCTGCTCGGGCGACATATAGCTTCGTGTTCCCTTTGCATACTTGGAACTGTGGAACAGTTTGCTGAATCCGGTCTTCTTTTTCTCAGCGATCGTAAAGTCAATGAGTTTCGTTTCACCGTCGCGGCTGACGAGATAATTGTCGGGCTTGATATCCAAGTGGATCCAATTCTTGGTGTGCATGTAGTACAAGCCTTCGGCCGCTTGACCGACGATCTTGTCTAGCATGTAGGCGAGCGATTCAGGCCCTTGCCGGAGTGCTTGCTTCATATTCAGTTCGCTGAATAGCTGCAGCACCAAAAACGGAACTCCGGACTCGGTGCGAAAGTCGATCACTTTAATAATGCGGGGACTGTTCAGGTCCGACGCCACGGTGAACTCGTGTTTCAGTGACGCGATCTCTGCCTTGTCATCTCGCGCCGATGGCTTGAGCAGTTTCAGCGCGTATCGCTCTTGAGAGTTTTCTTCGATGGCTTCCCAGACGTCACAGGTACTTCCGGAGCGAATCAAACGGGCCAATCGATAGGGGCCCAGAAAATCACGGGTCTTGGTCATCAGCACAAATCAGGGGCGAATCGTAATTTGGTCGGCAAAGAACAGTCACACCATGATAGTTCAATCAGTCCCTAGCCCGATAGGTCGGGATCGAGGGCCTGGTCGACCTGCCAGCACTTCGACGGGTGACTGCCAGATGCTATCCATTTCGGCACTAAATGGGTGTTTTTGGGTAGCGGAGCGGCGCAAGCCGCCCGGTCGAAATCGAACGTTTTTACACGCTGCAACCGGACGGCTCGCGCCGTGCCGCTACCAAAGTCAATGGCTTCGGGTGACCGCCTTCGGATGCGCTACCGAGCCAGTGAAGCAGATGCGGGAATACCACGAAATTCCCCTGAAATCCTAGGTTTTTGTTATGTCTGCCGCCGCTGCAGCAGCTGTTCGTACAGCTCTCGGATTCGCCGCGTCATGGTTTGATGGCGGAACTGGTCCGTAAATCGCCTCTGCCCTGCCCTCCCCATTTGCTGGCGCAATTCACGACTGCTGCTCAATTGGAGGATCGATTCGGCGAGCTGCTCGATGTCGCCCGGCGGGATCAAAAATCCTGTCTCACCCGAGATCGCGACTTCGCGGGCCCCGTCGACGTCGTAGCTGATGACCGGGCGGCCGGCGATCAAGGCTTGCGGCAACGCTCGGGCCAACCCTTCGCGATACGAGGTGTGAACCAATGCGTCCATCGCCCCGATCAGCGAGGGAACCTCGTCAGGGGGAACGAGTCCTGAGAATACAAAGTGCTCGCTCAGCCCCAGCGACTCGATACGCCGCGTCAGACTTTCCCGCAAAATGCCATCGCCCACCAACAGAAATCGGACTTGCGGGACTTGTTTGACGACGTCGACCGCTGCCGAGATCAGATCGTCGTGGCCTTTTAGATGAAACAGTCTGGCGATCTTTCCGATCACGATCGCGTCTTCGGACAATCCAAAACGTTGGCGAACGCGATCGCGATGTTCACTCGCATGCAGAAACGGCTCGACATCCATTCCGCTGTAGATCGTGGTGAATTTTTCACGCGGAGCCACATCGGCATCGACCATCAAATCGGTCATCGCGTCGGCAACACAAACCATGTGGTGACATCGCTTGGCCGCCCATCGCTCGCACGATCGATACAGCGTCCGAGTCAGCATCGGCTGATATTGGTGAAACGGAGCACCATGCACACTGTGGATAATCGCCGGAACATGCTCGCTCCACGCGACCGCTCGCCCCAAGATTCCTCCCTTGGCGCTATGCGTATGGACAACATCGGGTTTAAATTTTCGGATCGCGTCGCGAAGCTCGGCACGTCCCTTGATATCACGGATCGGATGGATCGAGCGACGTAAGTTGTCGAGCTTGCAAATTGGCAACTCCCCTGCCCTACCCTGGCTCAACAAGTCTCCCTCGGGCCCCACTTCTTTTCCGGTGATCAACAGCACGTCGTCACCGAAATCGTGCATCAGGTCCAGACAATTCAGTAGCGTGTTCTCTTGAGCACCACCAATAATCATTCGAGTAATGACATGAGCAACACGCACGAATTATTTCCTAGCCAGCGAGACGGTTGAGGGAGGATTGAGGGACGGTTTAGTTGAGGTGCTTTTTGAGAAACCCATCAATATCGGTTACTACCGTAGCCATCCAATCGCTTTGGTTCCAGTGACCATGTTTCGCGCCGTCATGAACACGAAGCTCGAAAGGGACACCAAGGCTCTTCATTTTTTCGCGTGCGGGCTCGTTGCGAGTGGGGTTGTCCAGACTTCCCGTGATGAACAACGTTGGCGGCATCGAGTTGTCGATCGCTTCAAAGGCATCGGCCAACTTGTACATCTCGGCATTGTCGTCGATCGTCGCGCCGATCCAGTGCACCGCGTTGGCATTGTCTTTGACGTCATGGGATCGCTCGGCCACACTGCCCGATGCGGTTTGCAGAGGGCCCGCCATCACGACGACAGCTTGAAGCTTTGACGACGCGTCGCTGCTAACACCACCGTGGTGCAACTTAGTGTTTGCGTTTCCCGCTGCCATCAGCCCGGCAAGGTGTCCGCCCGCGGAACCACCGACGGCAGCGATTCGGTTAGGATCGATATTCCAATCCGCGGCGTGTTGCCGGATGAATGCGGTGGCGGCGTTACAGTCACGGATCGCGGCAGGGAATTTTGCTTCGTAGCCAAGACGATACTCGATCGCTGCTACGACATAACCTTTTTTGGCGAGTTGTATTGCCAAAGGATGAAACTTGGTCTTGTCTCCTTTGAGCCATCCGCCGCCGTGAACTAACACGATCCCAGGAAGTGTCGTCGCTTCGGCGGCAGTCGGACGAAAGACATCCATCAGCAATTTGCGGCCATCGATGTTTGCATAAACAACGTTGCGATCAATTGACAACTCCCCTGCCCTGCCCTGATCCGTTTTTGCTGCCGCGTTTTCTTCTCGTTCGGGTTGCGGCAGCACACCGTATTGGTTGATCGATTTATAGTAGATACCACCAAACGTGCTGATGAAAAGAGTTCGTCCATCGCTGCCCGCGATGATGGCGTTAATCGGACGCTCGGGCGTGGGAATCGTTTCACGCAGGCTTCCATCGGGACCAAACACACTGACGGCGTTTGCACCTGTGCAGTACACGTTGCCCGCCCGGTCGATGCACATTCCGTCACCTCGGAAACCTTCATCAGTTTCTTTTAGCTGAGCAAACGGCGTGGCAGCCATGAACTTTTTGGTTTCGTCGATTGGGATCTGATAAAGTGCACCCGACTTGTATGATGAGACGTACAGCGTGGATTCATCGGGTGACAACGTGATCCCGTTGGGTGTGTCCAACTTCGTGGCAAAGATCAACGCTTGGCCTGCTGCATCGATCCGGCGAACAATACCTTCGCCCGTGAAGGTGGCGTAGACGTTGCCCCGTGAATCGACCACCAAGTCATTGGGACGTTGATTCTTTTCAAACTGAGCCAGCGTTTCAGTGGTGCCACCCTTCCCCAGGATTGCAATCCGGCTGTTGGCGTTATCGCTCAAGTACAACTTGCCAAGCTGATAGCACGTTCCGGAGATGCCAAGCGGTTCTTTCAATATGTTTTCGGAAACCACTTGCAACGTTGCCAAGTTGATTTTGACCAACCGTTTGGCTTTAACATCAGGCGCGTAAAGCAGGTTTCGGCCATCCCAAGCGGCACCATCGACGAGTTGGAAATCGGCATCCAATCGCTTCAATTCATTTTCGCTTGACGGTGGCGATTGAGCGTTGGTGACTTGGGTCGCCAGCGTGGCGATGGCGAGCATGGCGACCAAATAGCGGGTCAGAAAGTGGGCGGGCATCGAATGGATGATCCTTGGTGAGCGGTGGGAGTTGGGGAGAGAACTGGCAGCTCACCAGTTTACTCACTCTTTCACTCGCAATGTGCCCTGCCCTGCCCCGCTCTGTAAAAGTCACTCGCGTGGTTTGACGTCCTGAAGCTGCGTTTCGAGCAGCCGCATGCTTCGCGACAGCAGCACACGGATGGCGACATCGGTTTTGCCAAGCTTGGCGGCAATTTCTTTGGTCGGCAAACCTTCGACGTAACGCATGCGGATCGACTGTTTTTGCTCGTCCGAAAGTTCCTCGATCGCCTCCTGCATGCGAACCATGCGAATGTCGCGGCTCAGTGCGGCGCTGGGCGACGTCATGCTGGCGACCAACATTTGTTCCAGCCCCAAAGCCGCTGTGCCGCCTGGGTTTGCCGCATGAATCGATCGCTGGCGGCCCGCGTCACGCCGTTTCGCGCCAAAGTGAAAGCGATGAGCATCGACGACCCGGCGGCGAGCGATTTGTTGCAGCCATTGCATTGGCTCGTACTGGTCAAATGGCGCCGAATCGAGGCTCGACAGTGCCGCGGTGGAAACTTCCTGAATTAAGTCATCCAGTTCGACTACGGCCAACAAATGTTCGCCGGTGATCGATTTTAGAAAGCCAGCCAATTGCCCGCGGTTGAGGTCGATGTAACTCGCCAACGCCTCAGCATCGCGCTGTTTGATCCGCTGAACGAGTTCGGGTTGATCGAATTTATCCATGTTCAGACCTGTCGGTGAGGTAGCTTGATTCCCCCAATCAACATACAGTAACGACGTCGTTTTAAGAAACCGTTGCGTGTGCGTCGAACTCAATTTCGTGGAGAAAGTTTTGCTAGAGATTCTGCAATGAAAGCTCCGATCGACTCCCATGATTGCCGCGATGACGATATCGACGCCGTCATCCAGGCGTGTCTCGAAAAGCTCGTTCAACGTGCTTCGGTTCAGCAGCCTGCGGAATTACGGAACTTGTTACCCGACGTTGATTCCGACTTGCGTCACTTCGTGTTGGTCGAATTGATCAAATTAGATATGGCAATGGCGGCCGACGCGGGGACGCTGCACGGCATTGAACATTACGTCGATGCGATGCCCGACCTGCTCTCGATGGAAACGGTTCCACTGGATTTACTGATGGAAGAAATCCAGCTGCGAAAGGATTTCGGCGAAACTCCATCGCATGACGAATACCTTCTGAGGTTCCCTCAGTACGAAGCATTACTGGACCAAATGTTGACTCGGATCGAGGCAACGCGTTCGGTTGCCAAGTGTGGTCTTCCTCCCGAGATTCCGGTCGGCAGGCAAGTTGATGACTTTTTGATTCTCGCCAAGCTCGGTCAAGGCGCGATCGCCCATGTTTATTTGGCTCGCCAAATCTCGATGCACCGCTTGGTCGCACTGAAAGTTTCTCACGGCAGCGGTGACGAGTCCCAGGCCCTTGCTCAATTTGATCATCCCAATATCGTTCGCGTTTTTGATCAGCGGACTGTTGCCGAACAAGCATTGCATTTGTTGTACATGCAATATCATCCGGGTGGCACCTTGGCCGATGTCGTGCAAATGGTACGGCATTGTGACAGTTCTGAGCGATGTAGTCGGTTGCTTCTCGATTCGGTCGACCAGAACCTGCTGCGGGCGGCGCAAGTGGTTCCGGATCGTTCGGCCGTGCGACAGTGGATCGAAACGGCACCCTGGCCGACTGTGGTTGCTTGGATGGGAATGCAAGTAGCCAAGGCGCTTGACGAAGCCCACGCTTGCGGTGTGTTGCATCGCGATGTGAAGCCAGCGAATGTGTTGCTGTCGGCCGAGTGTATTCCGCAACTCGCCGACTTTAACGTCAGCTTTGCGGGTGCCGCAGGCCGCGCCGGTGCGGCGGCCTCGTTCGGTGGTTCGATCGCCTACATGGCCCCCGAGCATCTACGAGCGATTAGTTCAAAGCTGCTCGATGAACCTGAAAAAGTTCAAGAGCCTGCGGATCTGTATTCGCTCGCTGTCACGCTGTGGGAATTGTGGCAAGGTGAACGACCGTTTGCGTGCGACGCCATTGCGGGGTCTTGGAGTGACGCGGTATCGATTCAATTAGCCGCTCGGGCAGAGCCACTCAAGGAACCGCAGCGTTCGGAAACTGCGTCGGAACGCGTTCTCGAAAAGGTGCTTCGCAAGGCGTTGTCGTTGGATCCTAAGGATCGTTTCGTCGATGGTGCCGAGATGGCTGGTCGGTTGCGTTTGTCACTTCATCCCGAAACGGCGACTCTGTTTGATCCACCAGAAAAATCAGTGGCGATGGCCCTCTCGAAATGGTCGCCTTGGATCGTAACCTGTGTCATTTTGTTGTTGCCGAATATGATCGGCGGCTGCTTGAATTTTCAATACAACTTTCATCATGTGATGACGACCCCCGAGACCAAGGAAGGATTACGAATCGTTTCGTGGATTGTCAATCTAACGTTCTTTCCATTTGCCGCAGGGATCGCGATTTGGTATGCGCGGCGGATTGTTCGCGCCGTCGATTCGGTTCGTCGTGGTGCTCGTGTCGATCCGTCGGATCTCAGTGAGACGCTGGAACTCGGTCATCGCGCGGCATTGATCGGAGGCACGTTGTGGTTGATTGCCGGCGTGTTGTTTCCACTCGTTTTGTCGTGGATCTTTCCCGACTTTAGTATGACGCAAGCGGTTCATCTTTTTATGTCGTCACTGATCTGTGGCGGCGTGGCGATGATCTATCCGTACTTTGGCATGGCACTGATGGCGACGCTCGTGTTCTATCCCCGCTGCTTGAGCGGAACGATGCAGGATCCGCAATTCGATCAGCGTTCGGACCAGATCCTGTACCGTAGCGAGTGGTATTTGTTGATCGCCGCCATCATTCCGCTACTCGGTGCTGCCCTGCTGGTTACCACCGAAGGTGCATCGCAATTGTTCACGTTGACCGCGCTAGCGGCAGGCATTGTCGGGCTGCTTGCTTCGTTCTTTGCTTATCGGTTTATCGTCAACACGTGGAAGCAAATGGACGCCGTGTTGTCCAAGAGAACATCGATGGTGCCCGGAGAGTTGACCGCCGCAACTTGATTGCCGCTAACAAGGTAAATGGCATTAGGCTTGCCCTGGCCTGCCAGGAATTTGATGTTGCCGAAGGATTTCGTCTGTCACCTCTCCCAAACGCAGTTTGGGAGAGGTCGAGCAGAGCGTTCAGCGATGTTCGGGTGAGGGCCGACCGAGCAAGTTGAGGCTGTCGGCACGCTATGTTGCGCGGTCGGCCCTCACCCGAACGAGGCCTAAAGGGCCCGTTCGACCTCTCCCAGGCTGACGCTCGGGAGAGGTGACTTGCGATGCACCACTAAGAATAAAAATACGTGGCCCAATACGGCGTGCGGGACGATTGCATCCTCGTTCACCCCAAGAACTTGTGATGCAATCGTCCGCACGATTTGGACTCAACTTTCAACTTAAATACCGCTTGCTGCAGCAACGTCGCTTGTGGCATTGTTGGTGTCGAGCATCTTGATCGCTGAGCGGAGTGAATCGACATCGGGCTCGTTATTAGGCAATTCGTTTTGCCCATTTTGCACCGAGTCGATTTGTAAAGCCTCCGACTGGGGAACCAGGTTCTCTGCGGCGGGCTGCACGTTCTGGACGCTTCCGGACTGGATCGTCGAAACCGATTCGGTTTCCACCGTCGCGGTCACCGACACGGACACGACGGGGATCGATGCGGCGTCAAACGCTTTCAAGTTATTCGCTTCGTCGCTTTCCATCAGTTCGTCAAAACTATCGATGGCGACGACGAGTCGTTGAAAGCCAATGACTTGTCCGTTGCGGTTGCCCATTGCCAGCGCTTCGATTGGCAGCGTTACCAGCACTTCGAGTGATTCGCCTGCTTCGATTTTGTCAGTCTTCACCGTGGCGTTGGGCGACGTTGGACAGATATGTCCAAAAACCGCAACGGCGGAAACATGGAAACCACAAACACTGCGAGTGCTTTGGTTTTGAATCACGACAGCGAACGTTGGCCCACACGCCGAATCGAGATGTTCGTGTTGGTGGACCTCGACGATTTGCAAGTCGCCGATTTCACAATCGGGGATCACCACGTGCCCAAACGGCGACGAATGGAACGTCGAGCCACGATTGAACGTGTTGTTGACGCCGTGCTGCGAAATCAAGTCGATGACGTGACCGCAATAGGAATGGTTTCCGAACAGATGCGAGGCGTTGATCTGCTGTGCATCGGATTTCATCGTCATGCAGACGATGAAACTAGTGGTCATCAAGACCTTGGTCAATATTTGGCGGTTCATTGGTTTGCCTGCTTAGGAAAAGTGTATTGAGTTTCGATAGAAGAAAAGCCCGGCAACCGCGAAACAATCGGGTTGTCGGGCTTTTTGGTTTTTGTTGAATCAGCCGAGTCGACGACTACCAGCAACCCCAGTAGCTGGTGTAAACAGGGGTGTAGTAGGTGTACGTCGGGGTGTAGCAGTAGTGAGATGTGTACACAGGAGTGTAGTAGCTGTGGCTGTGATACACGGGGCTGTACCAGTTGCTGTAGCTACGGTAGTGGTGGTGGCGGTGACCGTAGCCAATTCGGCGGAAGCAGGCCGCGATCGCCTCTTCGCCAGTTTGTTTCTCGCCGTCGTTCAACAACGACTCGACGTCCGCCAGTCCAAGATCGTCGCTGGTATCGACCTGAGCGATCGAGTCGTTTTGGTCCAGGTTGGCGATGGTTGAGAGCATGCTGTCCTCAGCCATAACCGAGCTAGCAACCAAGATCATCGGGGCAACTGCGAAAAAGAATCGGTTTAACATCTTACTGTTCTCCAAGTGTGG
Source organism: Novipirellula methanifontis (assembly GCF_052161655.1). Classification (GTDB taxonomy): domain Bacteria; phylum Planctomycetota; class Planctomycetia; order Pirellulales; family Pirellulaceae; genus Novipirellula. Next base: position 9,457,276 of record NZ_CP197418.1, on the reverse strand, counting down.
CAGTGAATTGAAGGAAGCGATCGTGAGTCTGCCGTGTCGCGTCGCTGCGTTGTTTGCTTGACTAACAGGCCAAGCGACGGCACCGCCGATGTGTTACGCGAAAATTCAAAAATGTTTTCGGAGATGTTTTCGCTGGCCGTTTCGACGATCGATTCGACAATTGTTTTGCAGCGAGGTTGGCTGTAACAACGCTCGCGTTTTTACGCTGGGATAAAGAGTCACGCGATTGAAATGAGTCATCGCGACGCCTTACCTCTTATGCACCCCAGGGTATTACGATGCGTTACCTCTTCTCTTTTGCTGTGCTTGCCACTTTGTTTTGTGGCAATCCACAGGTCCACGCGGACGACAGTTTGTTTTCCGAAGTCGCGATGGAGTCCGTCTTTGAGAAACAGGTCGCGACAGTAAAAGACGTCGCCACGATCAGCGACGGAGAAACAATGCAGCGGATTGTCGGCGTTTCTTCGCTGATCCAGGTATTGAAGGCCGCCGGATTTGAACCCAGCGAAGAACAGGGCTCGGCGACGTTCAAACTCAATCACGCCCAGTGGATTTTTCCTGTTTCGATGACGGTGTTCGTCGACGAAGACCGCATCGCTTGCGAAATGTCGCTCGTCAAAATGGAAGAGGATGCGTCATTTGACAAAGAAACACTGCTGAAACTGCTGGTTTCCAACACCGCAACTCAAGGCGGCTATTTCGCGTTTGATCAAGAAAACAAGCGAATCCAGTTGCGAGTCTCGCTCAGCAACCGAGCTGTCACAGCACGTCAATTGAAAGCGGATCTGAGCCAGCTGGCGATTTTGGCGGAGCGAAAGTCCGATATCTGGTCCAAAAGCAATGCTAAGCCCAAGACCGAATCGACCGTGGCTGCTCCCACGAAAACAACAAACACTGCGAAAGCACCAAATGCTGCGACACCAACAAACGCCACGAATTCAGCCCAAACCCGCTTCTCGCTAGCCGGAACATGGTCGGCATCACTGAAGACCGGCGAAGCTTTCGCCCTGCGATTAAACAGCGAAGGCACATTCCAATTGGTCCACATGAAGTCGGGAAAATCGACTTCCTCCAAGGGCAAAGTGACCCGCGCCGACAACAAGCTGACTTTGATCGGAGACGACAAAATCACGCTAAATTGCACGGTCAATCAAACCGTGGCCGACAAATTCCAGCTGGCCGTCAACGACGCCAAGGGCAACGTGGCAATCAAACTCGATTTTACCAAAGCCAAGTAAGCCCGGTGTGTTTTTTCGCTTCCGTCCGGCTCGCCCGGGCAGAGCACTACTGAGTTACCTCGCCCCAGACGAAGGTGACTGCTGAGGTAAAACCCGGCGTTGCGCAAGCGTACTGTCACCTCTCCCAGCTTCGCCGGGAGAGGTGACTCGCTACAGCTACCCTGTCGCGGTGAGAGCGGGCATCATGACAGGCATTTGAAATAGACGAAATCAGCGTTCTCCAGAGTTGGTGGAGAGGTGGCAGAGACGCCAACGCGACCGGGCGGCTTACGCCGCACTGCTCTCAAATTAACTGAATTCAACAAACCGCTCTGTAACACCCTCCCTCGCTCTCCGCTTGGTAAGTAGAGCCAAGCCGATTTTACCCCCGCGACCCTCGCTGTCGCGACAGCAACCTCGAGGTGATTCAATGACCCTTCTTCGACCCCGCGGCGTCTTTTCGCCAATCTGTTACGCCCTATTCGCATTGACGTTTGTCACATCGATGACGCAAACCGCACGAGCCGACGCGGAAAAATACAGCAAAACCCTGCAATCGACCGTCTGGATCATCACCAGCGACGCGGAAAACGAAACCTCCACCGGAACCGGAGTCTTCGTCGATGTGGACAAGCGACTCGTCCTCACCAACGCTCATGTGGTGGGCGACAGCCGCTCGGCAGTGATCTTTTTTGCTGATGTCCGCAACGGGCTGCCCGAGGTCAAACGAAAGCATTACCTCGACAACGTGCTGAAACTCGCTCAGCCTGGCAAAGTCGTCGCGGTCGACCGCAAACGCGATTTGGCCCTGATTCAGCTGCCCAAAGTGCCCGAACGTGCCAAGGTAATCGAGTTGGCCGATACCAGCACCAAGCCCGGATCGGCGGTCGATGTGATCGGAAACCCAGGCGGAAGCGACGTTTTGTGGGTCAACACCTCGGGAACCGTTCGCTCGGTGTACGACAAGAAATTCAAATCCAACCACGGCGAACATGATTTCAAAGTGGTCGAGATCCAAAGCCCGATCAAACCAGGCGACAGCGGCGGACCCGTCGTCGACAACGAAGGCAAATTGGTCGCAATCGCCCAGTCGTTTTCGCCGGAAAGCCCGCTGATTAGCTACTGTGTCGACGCAACCGAAATCAAGGCGTTCATGGACGGATCGTGGAAAGAAGCCCCGTTGCCGACCAAAGAACTGTTGGACACCGCAAATATTGTGCACACCAAACACTCGACCGGTCACTACCAAGTCGAGCAGGAAATTTCGAAGGGCAAGAAACAAGCCGTATTCGTAGCCAAAGAGACCGAGTACTTCAAACGAGCCGATGTGCGAAAGATCTGGTCGCTCGTTTCGGTGTCCAAAGACGCTCCGACCAGCGAGCTGATGATGCGACTGCTTCGTCAAAGCTCGGCGACAAAAATGGGCTCGTGGGCAGTGGAAAAGAACTCGTCCGGTGAACACATGATCATCTTCGTTGCCAAGCTTGATGCGACCGCACCGTCGGAAGCCGTTCAAGGAACGATCGAGTATGTCGCCCGCATTGCCGGGGCGATGCACAAGGAGCTGAATCCAAGCAAAGACGAGAAAACAGCGAAAGAAACGTTGGCATCCTGGCTCGCCAAATAATGCTGCTCAAGCTCGCTACACAGGATCTTAGCCGTTTTGGCCAACGCTGTGAAGCATTTTGAGCACGTAAAAAGCGGGGTTTTCACCAAGCTCCGAATATGAAAAAAGCCAGATTCCCCCCAAACACTAACTGAAACACTTCAGTCAGAAAGGAATCTGGCCATGAGTCGCAAGAAGCAGACAAAACGTAGTAAGCAAAACCAACGTCGCAAACCTAACCGCCAATCTCGTCGCAAGAACAAGACGATCTTCAACGAGGTGTGTCGTTGGATTGTTCCCAAAGGTGAATTGTTTACCAAAGATACATTTCATGGCAATATCAAATGGATGCCCGAAGAATTGGCGATCCAGGCACTCATCTGGTCTTGGCAAAATGAGATAAACGTCACCGATGCCTTCGATCAGACGATGGAAATCTGTGAAGAGCTGGGGCTTCACTGCACCGCCAAAACCTACACGGCCTTCATGAACGCATTGGATCGCTACGAATCGCTGTTCACGACGCGGCTTCGCCAGAGACATCAGTCATTGGCCCAGGAAGTGGGCGGACGTTTTTGGAGGTCCGCTGACTGGGTACTGATCGGCTTCGATGGGTCACGCGTGACGGTCCCGCGAACGGCCGCCAATGAGAAAGCTTTTTGTGCACCCAACTATGGCCGCGGCGTGCGTGCCAAATACGGAAAGAAGAAGTCCAAGGGGATGCGACGGAAGCGGAACCAGAAGAACAAACCTCAGCCACAAGAACCTCAAATCTGGGTCACGATGATGTGGCACATGAGCCTTCGTCTACCGTGGACTTGGCGTTTGGGGCCATCGAACTCAAGCGAACGAGGCCACGTCGTGGAGATGCTTAAGGAAGAGACTTTCCCGGAAAAGACACTGTTTTGTGGTGACGCGGGCTTCGTAGGTTATCCTCTGTGGAGTGCGATCCTGGCTGCCGGTGGTGACTTCCTTGTTCGTGTCGGAGCGAACGTGAAGTTGCTCAGCGAGCAGGCTGATATCAAGCAACTCGGTGGAGGTCGAGTCTTGTGTTGGCCCAAGGGGAGGATGGAATCTGGCGCCCCGCCGCTGAAGCTGCGTCTGGTGAAAGTGAAAGTTGGCAAGACGAAGATGTGGATGCTTACGAGCGTATTGAGCGCTCGTAAGCTGAGGCACAAGCAGCTCATTGGTTACTACAAAATGCGTTGGGGAATCGAAGTCGAATTCCGCGGCTTAAAACAAACCATTGACAAGCACAAACTACGTTGCCGCAACAGCGATCGGGCATTGGCGGAACTGGACTGGTCGATTCGCGCGATGGCGATTGCCGAACTGCTGGCGCTGCGAGAACAGATTCCCGAACAGCAAGACGTTCCCGAGCAAGTCGACTATGATCCGAAAAAACGAAGTTTGGCCAACACGATGCGTTGCTTGCGACGCTGCATGCGTCGCCTCGACAAATATTGCAGTGCGAGTGACAACATGCTGCACAGCCTGTCGCAAGCCCTCGTCCAGACCTATCAAGCGGGCACGGACAAGAAGGAGCGTTACCGTCCAAAGAACCCACACAAGAAACCGTTGGGCGATCCTGAAATAAGAAAACTGAACATGGAAGAACGTAAAAAACTCGCCGAATTCCATCAAAACCAAGCGGCCTAAAATACTTCACAGCGTTGCGTTTTGGCGCTAGCGGGCTGTTGACTTAGTGAGCCGTGACGCGTGAGCGGCCGGGTCTTGCGCATTACCCGGTGCCTTACGGCCCACGGCTCACTTCGAAAAATCGGCAAGAAAACCTGTAACGCTTTTCCAAGACGCTCGCTTGGTTATTTATCAGGCGGATGACAAAAACCCAAGTCATCCGCCTGATTCCCACTCACATTCAGTCCACGTCAGCTCAGGAATTGAAAATCATGAAACGCTCATTCAAAACACTCGCCGTCGCCGTCACCACCATCGCTCTGACCACCGCCAACGGTTCGCTCGTGTCGGCTTGTGGAGGACGATCCGGCGGCGGAGGCGGCTCATACGCTCGTGCCAGCTTCGGAGGCCACTCGAGCTATTCAAGTCACGGCAGCTATGGCGGTCACTACGGCGGCACCAGCACGTATGCATCGTCTTGTCCTACGTCACAATATGCGTCGCCCGTGTACTCGCAACCCGCCCCATTGCACTCGGTTCATTCACAACCCATTCCTTCGCAACAGCAATTCAATCAAACCGTCGCACCATCGAGGGCTCCGTCCAACTTTGGTGCGACCGGGTTGAATCAAAGTCGTCCTCTGCAAACAGCGCCAAACCCGTCGACAACGAACGCTTCGTTCGCCTCGTCGCGAACCCAGCCTACAAGTTCGGCTAACCCGACTCCTTCGGTGACAGCACCAACGCAATCAAGTCAACCACGCAGCCAACAGGCTTCGCCACCCACATCCCAACCGCAATCGGCCGAAGCATCGGCTCTGCAGATGTTGGCTTCGATCAGCAGTCCCGCAGAATCGCAAACAGAAGAATCGTCAGCGGTGGAGGCTCTGTCGCAAGTGCCTGAGTTCACCGCAGCATCCTCCACGACCGCTGGCACCCATGTTGGCAATTGGAAAGTCAATTTGCCAGGCAACCAATCGGTCGAGTTGACTTTGGCTGACGATGGCAACTTCAGTTGGACAGCAACGAAGGATCGCAAGTCGAACTCGTTTAGCGGCCAGTACCGATTAGAAAACGGCCAGCTCACGTTGGTGCGATCCAATGACCTACAACAGATGTCGGGCCAATGGACCGGAAGCGAAGGAAACTTCACCTTCAAGCTTGAAGGAGCAACCAACGGCGGCTTGAATTTCCAACGCAGCTAAGCACGCCTGTACAAATCACCTCTCCCCAACCTCGTTTGAGAGAGGTGACAAAAACAAATCACCTCTCCCGAGCTTTAGCTTGAGAGAGGTCGCACGGGCCCTTTAGGCCTCGTCCGGGTGAGGGCGACCGCGCAACTAAGCTTGCAGTCCGCCTCAACTTGCTCGGACGCCCTCACCCTCGCAATCGCTGAAGGCTCTGCTCGACCTCTCCCTAACTGCGTTTGGGAGAGGTGGCAGAGAGATTCTTCAACCCGCCCTGCCCTGCCCCTCTGGCAATCACATAGGCGCATAAAAAAAGCGGCTCCTTTGAAAGGGAAGCCGCTATAGAGCGTTCGGCGGCCGTGCATGGCCGCCGTGCTACGTCAAATATTCTTAGGCACCGAATTCGATTCGGCGTGGTCCGAGTTGCTGTTGCAATCGGTTCACGATCGAAGTGTGCATCTGACTGACTCGTGACTCCGAAAGATCGAGCGTCGCACCGATCTCTTTCATCGTCAATTCTTCGTAGTAATAAAGAATGATGATCAATCGCTCGTTGCGGTTTAGGCCTTTGGTGACCAAACGCATCAAGTCATTTTTTTGGACACGGATCGTCGGGTCTTCACCCTTCTTGTCTTCAAGCACGTCGATCTCGCGAACGTCCTTGTAGCTATCCGTTTCGTACCACTTCTTGTTCAGCGAGACGACGCCGACCGCATTGGCGTCGGATTGCATCTTTTCCAATTCAGCAACCGGAATCTCCATCTTCTCGGAAAGTTCCAAGTTGGTAGGAGCTCGGCCAAATCGGGTTTCGAGTTCTTTCTTGGCTGCGGCAAGCTTGCTGGCTTTGCTGCGGACCAAACGGGGAACCCAATCCATGGTGCGAAGTTCGTCAAGCATGGCACCACGAATACGTGGCACACAATACGTTTCAAACTTGACGCCGCGTTCCATATCATACGCGTCGATGGCATCCATCAAGCCGAAAATTCCGGCACTGATCAGGTCATCCAGTTCGACTCCGTCGGGAAGCCGTTGCCAAATACGTTCGCCGTTGTAGCGAACCAGTGGCATGTAGCGTTCGACCAACCGATTGCGTAAATCTTCGTAGTCTGCTGCGTCCTTGGTGATTTTCTTGAAGTCTTGCCAGACTTGCAGAATCTCATCGTCGGTTGTGACTGTCGCTGCCATCCAATCCTCCGTGACCAAAAAATGTACTGACGGCTTCATGCCGTCCGCGTCTTGTAACCATGGACTTCGTTGCTACCGCAAACGGCAGCCATCCAAGTCAATCGTTACTCATATAAATCCATGACGGCTCGGTGCACGTTTGCATCCATGCATTCGTAAACCAAACCCGCCGTGGCGCCCAACCGAAGTATCTATGTCTGAACATCCGTGTTCAAGATTCTTCGGCGGAGTTGTCTTCTGAGAGTCCTGCGTCAATGATTCCTTGGCGATACCAATCGACTCGGTGTCGAAAATTGGCTTCCACTGAATCACGAACGACATACTCGGTAATCCACCCTGCTCCCCATCCGATCCCACTAAAAACCACCAGTGCCATAATCGCCTCGCTGGCGACGTGATCGGCAAACTCGCCGAATAGTGCACCTCGTATGACAACCAAAGCCATTGCAAGTGCACCAAGGCATAATGCGAAGCTTCGTGTCACGGGTCTTAGTGTCCTTTGGAGAACCAGGTTTCGTGTGTTGTAATGGGAGCAACCAGATAATTTAAAAATTGGCTCAAGCCACTTTTGAAACGTCCAGTGTGCTACACCCTCTGTATCGGCACTGACCCAGGACAAACCTGAGTCTACTTTTTAAAAAAACTAAGCTGCGTCTAAATGTTGGCTCTGTAATGTTGTTGGCAGCAATCGCGACAACAATGTCTCGGCGCTTGCTACTTGGATGTCGTCGGGGACCTGTTGTCCGTTGGTCAGGTAGCTAAGGGGGATCCCTGGCAACGAATCGGATGCGGAGAGCGCCGACAATACACCTGCGGTGTTCGTCGCTTCGTCAAGCTTCGTTAGAATCGCTGCAGTCGGTCGCGCCGGGGCAAAGCCTCGAAGCACCGAACGGACCGTCGACACCGAACTTGTGGCCGCCATCACCAAATGCGTTTCATCAGGCTGAGCCATTCGCAGAAGTTCGACGAGCTGGTCAATCCTCGCGTCACTCGACGGGCTGCGACCCGCGGTGTCGATTAATACCAAGTCGACATCACCGAGACGTTCAATCGCGGGCTGCATCTCGGCGGGCTTCTCGACCACCTCCATCGGCAAGTCCATGATTTCGGCGTAAGCCTCTAGCTGCTGGACCGCGGCGATCCGGAATGTATCGATGGTGACCAAACCGATTCGCCGCCGCTCTTGGATACGGAATCCTGCGGCCAACTTGGCGATCGTGGTCGTTTTGCCCACGCCGGTCGGACCGACCAACGCGACAATATGTTTTGAACCAGGTTGGGTGCGGATTGGTCCGCCCAGTCGCAATTCGCGAGCGATCGATCGCTTTAGATGTTCCAACCATGGTTGGCCGTGAGATTCACCCAGTCCCGCAGCGAAGCTTTCCGTTGCTCGCAACCAACGGTCAGCGGTGATCGCCGCCACGCCGGAATCGAGCAGTTGTTCACGGTATGCTTGCAAAGGGCCTGCCATCATGGACGCCGAGTGCATAAAAATGCTTTGCCGCGGTGACGAGGATTCGTCCCCATCTTCCGCGTTTTCGTCGAGATCATCCGTTTCAAGCGACGGGGATCCATTCGCATCGATTGCATCACGCAATCCTGCGGTCACTTCGACATAAGTGCGGCCCAGCCATCCCATCCATCCATCGCGGAGTTGGCGAGTATGCAGCACCGAAGCATCGGGGCCCATCTGCTGGCGAATTTCTTCAAGGGCATCTTGAAGACTGGCGGCTCGGAAGGTGCGAATATGCATAGTGCGAATCACATCGCGTGGTATTTCGTGGGATCTGAAATGGGTCGACAGTGACCGTTTTCAATTGACTTGGTGAGTTCGTTCGTTTCGGGGCGTTGGCTCAATCGGTTTAGGTGTCACTCACAACTCCATGGGATTCGATCTTCGTATCCTGAGTCACTTCGTTGTACGACAGGATTCTTAAACGTGGCATCGACGGCGATGTGATTTGGCGAAGCCCCGGACGAATGCGAGGACTGACCAATAAAATCGGCGGATAGCCAGCGGTTATCAATTTCTTAACGGCTTCTTGGATTCTTTCGCAAGTGAGGTCTACCGCTTGAGGACTCATTCTCACAAAAAGTCCTCGTTCGGAATGTTCGATCCCCGCCGCAATGCGGTCTTCCATCGCAGGATCAAGCGCCAATACATGTAATTGATTGTGCTCGTCGCGGTACCGCGTGCTGATCGTGCGTGCCAATCGATGACGGACGTATTCACATAACAACACGGGATCTTTGGTGCGAGATGCAAAATCGCCAAGCGTTTCCAGAATGATGCTCAATTGACGAATCGGAACGTCTTCACGCAGCAACAAGTGCAGCACTTGCTGGACTTCGCTGATCTTCATCGCACCAGGGATCAATTCGTCGACCACCGCTGGTGCAACTTCTTTTAATTCATCGATCAGATGCTTTGTGGCGTCACGCGACAGCAATTCGTCGGCATGACGGCGGGCGACCTCTTGCAAGTGAGTTGCTAGCACTGCACCTGGTTCTACGGTCGTGTAACCATAAATCGCTGCCTGTTCGCGACGCATCGGATCGATCCAAACCGCAGGTTCGCCAAACGTCGGGTCACGTGTCGGTTCACCTTCGATCGTGCCCGTGGTTTGACCGCTGTCGATCGCCAGTAGTTTATCGGGGCGGACGGTCGCACGGGCGATCGTGTTGCCAGCAATGCGGATCTCGTATTCGCTTTGCTCTAAACTCATCTCGTCGCGCACACGCACTTTCGGCAGCACGATGCCGATGTCCGAGGCAATCGAGTTGCGAACGCCCGTGATTCGCTGCATCAAGTCGCCGCCGCGTCCCGGGTCGGCCAAGCTGAGCAAGCCAAGCCCGATCGTCATTTCCATCGGGTCGATCGTTAAAAAATCCTCGACTCGTTTTTCGGGAGGAGCCGCAGCAGCCGCTTTCTCGGCGTTGTCACGAACTTGTTTCTCATCAATCTCGCGATTGCTGTTGCGATTCATCACAATCGCTAACCCGATACAGCCAGCACCAAGCGTTGCCATCGGGATCGTGGGCAAACTGGTGACAATCAACAGCAGCAAAAAGCTGCCGGCCACCGTCAATGCCTTGGCGTTGCCAAAGAGTTGTTGCAGGAATTGAACCGGCAAGTTGACTTTCTGCGTGCTCCGTGTGACCAGCAAACCAGCGGCAAGCGAAATCAAAAGTGCGGGGACTTGGCTGACCAACCCGTCACCGATCGTCAATTTGGTAAACAACGCGCCCGCTTCGCTGATCGTCATGCCAGCGTGCATCACCCCGATATACAGTCCGCCAATCACATTGACGACCGTAATCACAATGCCAGCAATCGCGTCACCACGCACGAACTTACTCGCACCATCCATCGCCCCATAGAAATCCGCTTGCGAGCTCACTTCTTCACGACGCCGCTGGGCTTCTTTTTCATCGATCAAGCCCGCGTTTAAGTCGGCATCAATCGCCATTTGGCGGCCAGGCATCCCATCCAAGGCGAAACGGGCCGCAACTTCACTAATACGGGTTGAGCCTTTGGTGATCACAATGAACTGAATCAATACGATGATCAAAAAGATAATGATGCCGACTTCGATGCGATCCCCAGCGACAAATTCGCCAAAGTTTTGGATCACACCCCCTGCCGCTTCCATCTTTAGCGTGTCCGCCCCGGTCAAAATCAGCCGCGTCGTCGCGACGTTTAACACCAAACGTGCAAGCGTGGTGGCCAACAGCAATGAGGGGAAAATACTGAATTCAAGTGGCGTTGCGACGTAAATCGTCGTCAGCAAAATGATTACGCCAACAGTAATATTTAGTGCTAGCAAGAGATCCATCAGGATCGCTGGCAGCGGGACGAGGATCACGACCAAGCAGCCGATGATGCCGACTGGCAACACTAAATCGCGATAACGAAGTAGAACTGACAGCACGAACGAACCCTTGTCAAAAGAAAGGAAGCGACCCATTCGCTTCTCTTTAGCGAAAGTACAAAAAAAGTGACAATCAGGTCCAGAGAAGAACGGAGCATTGCGGAGACGTTGTTTTTATTTCGTTGTGGAAGTCATCCGAATGTTAAGCAGGTCAATAGGAGTCCAGTGCCCGTCGCTCGGTCTAATCTTGCAAAGCCCCCTGCCCTACCTCGCTTTAATCCTACACATCTTTTTTTAACCCCATCCCGATAGGGATTTCAGCAATTAGCCGGTGGTTTGAGCGTAGCGAACACCACCGGAAAGCCTAAACCAACCTCGGAATTGACCCTGAAAGGGTCACAGACAACCGGGCTGCGACCCCTCCAGGGTCGAAATCGATTTTGCACTCTCGATTCCGTAGGTGGCGATTCGCTTACCTACGGCTAATGTCTTTAATCCCTATCGGGAAAGAATCGGAAAACATTCGTTGTGAAATGTGTCGGATAAAGAGTGCCCTGCCCCGCGGCGGCCGCGACCTTCCCACTCTGTGTGTTCTGCCTGTGAACCCAGTAATCGGGCTCTGGCGATTAGGTGTCAGCTTGGCCCCATTTGAAGGCGGCGGTTTGTCGCATTGTCTGGCGGGTGATTCAGCTTGCGGATCGAGGTGATATCGACGATCCAAATTCACCAAAAAAATTGGGGAATTTCATGGCGTGTTTAATTACTGCAACCACGGACTTAAGGGACAGAACGCTACCCACCTGATTTTGCCTTTCCCGCAAACCCTTTGCAACGGCGAATAGAAGTCCCTTGGTCTATAGATTCAAAATGTTGAAAATTTTGACGCCCATTCGGATCCGTGTACATTGCTGAGCAATCTTGCTGGTTGAAAGGCGGTTCATCAGCGTTTGTGGTCAATTTCTATAAAGATGGAATCGATGAAACGTAACACGAAGCCGAAGTTCCAAGCATTTACCCTCGTCGAACTTTTAGTGGTGATCGCCATTATTGGTGTGCTGGTGGGTCTTCTACTCCCCGCTGTTCAAGCGGCTCGCGAAGCTGCACGTCGGATGCAGTGTTCCAACCACATGAAGCAACTTGGTCTGGCGCTACAGAATTACCATTCCACCTACGATCGGTTTCCCGCCGGTGCGGTTGACTTTCACGGCTATTCGTACGGAGCCAGTCGTTCGGTCAGTGCTTCCATGTTTATCATGCCTTTCATGGAAATGGATTCGCTTTACGAAGCATTCGTGGAAGACGCGAAGGTTGCCGTTCCCGAGTCCGGTGTTTGGGAGAGCCCCGCGATGCAAGCGGCGGGACCTCAGTCATCATTCCTTTGTCCGTCAGCTGTCAGCGCTGATGGCACCGAAGTGAACGGAGTGTCGAAGTGCCACTACGTGTTCAGCACCGGCGATGCGATGTGGCACAATGCCCGTAACGATTCGCAGGAATCGAGCTCGAATGCTCGCATCGACTCACGCAGCATGTTCATTCCACAGATCGACGGCGAGCGAAATTCGAAACGACGTTTTCGAGATTTGCTCGATGGCACCAGCAACACGATTGCTATGAGTGAAGTTGCCGGAACGCCGCGCGACGTGGCCTTCGTCAAAGGCGACGTGGCTAGTTTCAATGGAATGTATGACGGCACCACTGCGGTGCCTGGACCGTGTCTGACCGCTCCGTTGGACGCGAATAATCCTCGTCTGTATCAAACCGGCGCTGATTGCTGGCGTGGATTGATCCTTGGCGATGGACGAACGATCAACAACCGCTTCACCACCACCTTGCCACCGAACTCTTACTCGTGTGCCTATGGCGGTGGCAACGATAGCTGGGGTACCTACTCGCCCTCGAGTGAACACCAAGGTGGTGTGCAGACGTTGATGTTCGACGGTGCCGTTCGCTTCATCACCGATTCGATTGATTCTGGAAACCTTAATGCCCGTCAAGTCACAAGCGGCAGAAGTCCGTATGGCGTTTGGGGAGCAATGGGAAGTCCCTCAGGAAGTGAAACGGAAACGTATTCAAACTAATTCGGTTGCCTGACATCTCATTCCGCATCAAGGCAACTGGACGCATTTGCCTTGGTCGCGGTAGAGGGAGTGTTCATTTGCTAAACTAGATCTACGTTTCGACTTTTCCATAAGTGTCTTTTCTTTGTGAAGGAATCTGAGGGTCATGCTTGTCAATCGAACCGCTGCAGTGGCAGCCTTGTTGTTTGTGGTTGCGTGTGGATGTTCCGGAGAATCGGCTCCCGATGGTCTCCCGGATTTGTACCCCACAACGTTGACTATCCATCAGTCCGGTTCGCCCTTAGTGGGGGCGAGTGTGCAGTTGGTTTCTACGGATCCAGTGCTCGGCAAATGGGTCTCCGGTGGTAGTACCAATGACAAGGGCGAAGTCGTGGTGATGACGCATGGTAATTTTGAAGGTGCGCCGGCGGGCAAGTTCAAAGTTACCGTCAACAAGACACTGACCGATGGGCAAGTCGCAGGCAACGATCCCGGAGTTTCAAGTCCTGTGAAGATGTACGATTTGGTCGATGCGAAATATCGTAACCTCACCACTACTCCGATCGAAGTTGAGATTGCAGCCGGTGAAAATAAGTTGGACGTGATCGACGTCGGCGCGGCAGTGAAAGATGCTGCCGCTGAGTTGTAGATCAGGCAAGGTCAAATCGTGTGTAAGAAAGTCTATGGATTTGGATTTGTGAGCCGTCTTGCGGATGCGGTTTCTTGATCTGTCTGGCGGGATGACATTTTCGTCACTCTATTTGCTTAGCAGTCGAATTATTCGTTGTAGACGTTCTTGATCAGGCTGGAAAAGGGACGCAGGTGTAATGTGTAACTTCGGGCGGATTGCGTTTGTCACCGCCAGTTAACGTTGTTCGGATGAAGTTTTTTCCAATTCGCTGGGCCGTATTTGACATGCGTTGTGTATAGAGTATCGGTTCCTGTTAACTAAGTATCACTTCGGCTTCGTGATTCCGTTTTTTTGCGAATTGCAGCACACAAGTGATTGCGATCCTGCTACTTTTGCATCTTCACGCAAATATTTGCCCGCCAAAAGTGACGATGTTCGACATGTGTTTGATGTTGATTAATCTTTCATGTTGGACTTCGGCTTGGCGGTAAGTGTTTGTGTTTTTTTGAAAGTGGTTTTGCATGAGCTAAATCATCAACCCATGTTTTTTTGATTCTCATATGAGGGTAGACAGATGAATCGTGATGTGAAGCGGAAGAATGTCGGTTTTACTTTGGTGGAATTGTTAGTGGTTATCGCGATTATCGGCGTATTGGTCGGGCTTCTGTTGCCCGCAGTTCAAGCCGCACGCGAAGCAGCTCGGCGGATGCAGTGTTCCAATAACATGAAACAACTGGGGTTGGCAATTCAAAATTACCACTCTTCGAACACCCAATTTCCTGCCGGTGCAGTTGATTTCCATGGATACACACGTGCCAGTCGGACGGTCAGTGCGGCGATGTTCCTGATGCCTTACATGGAAATGGATGCGCTTTACGAAGCGTTTGTCGAAGACGCCAAGGTAGCGACGCCGGGGTCGGGGCCTTGGCAAAGTGTGGCGTTACAAGAGGCTGGTCCACAGGCGGCGTTTCTCTGTCCCTCGGCACAAAACGCCGATGGAACTGCAATCAATGGCGTCTCGAAGTGCCATTACGTGTTTAGTACCGGCGACGCAATGTGGCACAACGCGCGCAATGACTCGCAAGAAGGAAGTACATATGCTCGGATTGATTCGCGAGCACCGTTTATCCCTCGGCTCAATGGCGAGAGAAATTCGATTCGTCGTTTTCGCGATTTGCTTGACGGTACCAGCAACACGATTGCTATGAGCGAGGTTGCCGCAACACCACGAGATCAAGCGTTTGTCAAAGGCGATGTTGCACGATTCAATGGAATGTATGACGGGACTTCGGCGCTTCCCGGGCCTTGTTTGACCGCACCACTGGATCCGAACAATCCTCGCCAATATCAAACCGGTGCCGACTGCTGGCGTGGTTTGATCTTGGGTGATGGGCGAACGGTCAACAATCGCTTCACGACAACCTTGCCCCCGAACTCCTATTCCTGTGCTTACGGTGGTACCAACGATAGTTGGGGAACCTATTCGCCATCGAGCGATCACCAAGGCGGTGTGCAGACATTGATGTTTGATGGTTCCGTTCGCTTTATCACGGACTCGATAGATTCGGGCAACCTCAACGCTCGCCAGGTCACCAGTGGGGAAAGTCCCTATGGCGTTTGGGGTGCGATGGGATCACCGGCAGGTAAAGAAACTGCTGTGTTTACAAACTAGTTCAGTCAAATTTGTTCAGCATTTCCTGCTGCAGATTTCATCCATTTTGCCTTTGAGGATTTTATGTTTTTGAATCTATGTCGGTTTACGTTCTTGGGAACCGCGTTGTCGGTTTTGGTTGGTTGTGCGGGCGAAGAGACCCCTGAAGGGCTTCCCGTCCTTCATCCGGCGACCGTCACCGTTCATCAGGGTGGTGCACCATTGGTCGGTGCGAGCGTGCAGTTGGTCGCAGCGGATCCGGCGCTCAGTAAATGGGTTTCCGGAGGCAGCACCAATGAGAATGGTGAAGCTGTGGTGATGACGCACGGCAAGTACCCTGGCGTTCCCGCGGGCAAGTTCAAAGTGACGGTGAACAAAACCCAAACCGAAGGGGATGCCAGTGGCAATGATCCCGGCGTTTCGAACGAAGTAAAAATGTTCGATTTGGTCAGTGCCAAATACCGGGCCGTGACCACCACGCCGATCGAAGTCGAGATCTCTGCAGGTGATAACAAGCTTGACGTGATCGAGGTAGGCAGCGCGGTCAAAGACGCGGCTGCACAGTTGTAGATCATTGACGGCGTCCACTGCCAAAATGCATCGGCATCAAAATCAACAGGGCAGAGAGACAATCACGGATTGTCCCCTGCCCTGTTTTCGTTTACGCGTCGCAGTGGGATCAGCTAGTAATTGCCAGTGCCATCTACTTTGGTAGCGGCACAGCGCGAGCCGTCTGGTTGCGGTGAGTACGACGTTCGAATTAAACCGGGCCGCTTGCGGGCTGTCGTTTTAATCGAAAAGTCAATCCCAGTGGTGAGCCGTGGGCCGTAAGGCACCGGGTAATGAGTGGCACCCGGCCGCTCATGCGTCACGGCTCACTAAACCGGCAGCCCGCTTGCGCCACGCCGCCATAAAAACAACCCACTTGGTGTCGAATGCTGAGTACCAAGTCTATTTCTCAAGTGACCATTTGATTGCGTTTACAAGCAACGCGGGAAGCACGTCGCCGGTAAAGTCGTCGCGTTGGCCCAGCGAGGTGTAAAACGATTTGCCACCGTCGGCTCGCGTGAAGGTCCATGCAACCGGCTCGCTCCCCTGCCCTTCCACTTTGCCGTCCATCAACGCGACGGCGCCCTCGGCGAGTGGAGCGACTTTGTAAAGCGATCCGCCAGCGATAAACGGTTGGGTGCCGATGCCATCGAGAAGTGATTTGGGGATCGCATCGTCGCTGCGAAAAGTGACCTTTGCCTTGAGGTCATTTCCATAGTGGTTGGTGTAACTGCCGCCAAAGACTTCGGCGTCCCAGTTGAGCCATTGGTCATGCCCGGCAGGCGATTCTTCGTTCCGCAGCAAGAACGCGTGATTCGCGGTGCGGATGCCAATCACTGGCTTGCCGCTGGCGACATAGTTGCGGATTAGATCCAGCTGAGATTTGGGCAGAGCCCGGCGGCGAACACTGATCAATAGCACATCGGCGTCCCTGACCGCCTCGATTCCCGCCAGTGTATTTTTGTCGTCCTCGGTGGCGTACACAAACGTCGTGCGGAAACCATCCTTTAGGTGTTGTTCCGCAAACTTCGGTAGCGTCTGGTCCGTGTCGTATTCTCGTTCGGCGATCAGCATCACGACGTGAGGTTGTTCGGCCAACACGGGGGTGGCGACACAACAAGGAAGCAGCAACAAAAGCAGTGTGCGAAAACTCATCGGGGGAATCCTAGTTCCAGGGGCGGGAAAGCTTTCTAGCATAACTGCTGTGCAAAGCCTCGGAAACAATGGCTCCCATTGTCGTTGATCGCTCTGCGATCACACGTCAAGATCGCGGAGCGATCAACGACTATCCACGGCTGCTGATCAGGATAATTGGGCAATCGGTTCGGTTGGCCAGTTCACAAATGAAACTGCCAAATAGTTTTTCCCGTCGGCCTACTCGCTGCACGCCCAGGATCAAGACGTCGGCATCGTTGGCTTGTTCCGCAATGGTTTCCAGCGGTTTGTTGCTCATCACCACCTTGGCGTTGGATTGCGAGCAAAGATCATGAGCCAAGTGACGCAGGTCTCGATTGGCGCGTCGGATTGAATCGTCTTCAGTGTCGGTAGGCATCACACGTAGAAAGGTGATGTCGCGTGGAGCGGATCGCTTCATGCTGCCCAATAACATCGCCAGCAAATGTTCGTGGCCTCCGCGACCCGCAATTGGCACAAGCACTCGGCGTGCATCTTTGAAGTGCCAGTTCTCGCGTGATCTTAGAATGACGACGTTCGCATCCAATTGCCCCAACAGCGATTCGAGATGAGCGGCTTGGCCATCTTCACTGATCTTGCTCAACCCCAGCAGTACCGAATCACAGCGATGTAGCCTCGCCACGCGATCGATCTCTGCCATCGGTTCGGCGGCGATCGTGGTCAGTGCTTCGACGCGAATACCCGATTCGTTCGAGGCTCGCAGCAATTCGTGCATCACTTCTTGCGACCGCTGGATCGGCGAGTGGTCCGTGCTCGAGTCCCAATCGGCGGGCGGCACGACGATGGTTTGCGTCAACACGCGGCCGATCTCGGCGGGCACCAACGCATCGGCTAGCGAGATCATTGCTTCGGCGTTGTTCGGGTTCGCGATCGGGACGAGAACTAGCGGCGTCCGGCCGCGAAGGGTGGAAAGTTCAGGGTCAATCGCGATGCTAGAGACATCCATCACGCGGGCGCGCTGTGCGAACAATCCTAGGAACAGGACTCCGCCAATCGCGAGCCAGCTGACCGTGATCAGACCAGCCGCGGGAACCACGATTCCCTGAAACACTGCCAGCCCCATGCAAGCGAAACCGCCGACGACCGGGATCATGGGAAACCAGAGGGTGCGAAACGGTGGCGGATGGCGTCGACTTCGCCGCCGGATTAGAAACGTCAACAGATGCGAAATGGCAAAAGTGATCAGAAAGATCAAGCTCGATGCAGCACCGGCGGCCCCCACATCCGGAAGCACCAAAGCGATGACCGAGACGAGCGCCGCGGTGACCACAATGGCCATGACCGGGGTGCCGCGATTTGCACTGATGACGCTCATGATCGGTGGCAACGCACGATCGGATGCCATCGCTTGAGCGATACGTGATGCCGCGAACAGATTCGCTTGTAGCGCCGAAAACATCGATAGCACCGCTGCCACAATCACGCACCAGTAGCCGGTCGGACCGAGGTAGGCTTCTGCGGCGTTCGCGACGATGCCTTCGGGATTCGCGCTGGCAAGTTCGCTGATCGTTTGGCCTGGTGGCGTTCCTGCGGTGGTGATCACAAACAGCAGCGGTAAATAAATCGCTAACGCAATCAACAGTGACAACACCATCGCTCGCGGGATCGTCTTTGCCGGTTGGCGGACTTCGCCACCCACGGCCGCGATCAAATCAAATCCTTGCAGTGCAATGAAGGTGTAGCCCATCGCCTGCACGAGTCCAACAAAGCCTGCGGTGAAAAACGGGGTCAGGGACGTCGTCGTTTGGATCGTGCCCTGACGCGCCACCACAACGAGGCCCGAGAGGATTAACATCGCGAACACCGCCACTTTGGCAATATTGACCCAATTGCCTCCGCCCGAGGATTTCCGCGTCAAACTGAATGCCAATAATAGAGTGGTCGCAATAGCCGCAGCAGTTTTAAACCACCCGGCGTGCAGCCAACCCGGAGCGCTGACGCCGTTGTACGCTTGCCAAAGATCGCTGACCATGATGATGGCAAAGTGGGCGAAGCCGATCGCATACAGCACCGAGGCCACGATCGAAGCAAACCATACGACCCAGCCGACGGCAAAGGCGGCTTCGACGGACAACGCCTTTTTGGCAAACGTGTAGGTGCCGCCGGACTCGGGGAATTTCGAGGCCATTTCCGCAAGACTGAGTGCGGTCAGCAGTGCAATCACACCGTTCAGAGCAAACGCCAGCATCGCAGCGGGGCCCGTCGTTGCAAACGCAGTCCCCGCGAGTGCCAAGATGCCTCCGCCCACGATCGCGCCAACCCCGATTCCGGTGGCGCCGACGAGCCCGATGTGGCGTGAGTGCGAAGTCATCAAGTTTCCATGGTTTGCAGTCGTAGGCAAACCGCTTGCATGCCCACGCGTTTTGCGATTGCATTACGCGTGGGGGAAAGGCCTGTCGTTACATCGACAAGACGTGGTTTAGGCAACTAGGTTTACGACAACCAGCTTGGCAGTTCGCCTGCTTTGGGCAGGTCGATGATCTTGACTTGCGTGACCGCGTCGATGCCTTCGACTTCGGCCAATGCATCCGCAGGAACGTCGCCATCGATATTCAGAACGCCGATCGCTGAACCGCCTGGAGCGTCGCCTCCGCGGCCCACCGCCATCTGAGCGATATTGATTCCGTGAGTTCCGAACACGGTGCCAACGCGACCAATGATTCCCGGAACGTCTTTGTGAGCAAAAATCAGCAATTTGCCATCGAGGAACGATTCCAAACGATACTCGTCCAGCATGATCAAACGCGGCATGTTTTGGCCAAGCACGGCTCCGCCGACGATGATACTACGTCCGCCGCCTGAAACTTTAACGGTGATACTCGATGAGAACGCACCTTTGTCGCGATGCTTTTCTTCGGAGAGTTCAATTCCTCGTTCGCGAAGCAACATTTCGGAATTGACGATGTTGGCGTCATCGACAATTCTCTCGAGTAGGCCAGCACAAAATGCGTTGTTGACCACACGAGTGTCTTTGCCGGCAACTTCGCCACGATAGTTGATCGCAACGTGATCGATTCCACCGCCGTGCCATTGGCACGCCAGCAGACCAAGCCGATGAGCAACGTTCAAGAAACCACGCAGCTCTTCGAGCGTCTTCGGATCAAGCGACGCAACGTTGACGCTGTGTCGGATTTCGCCGGTTTGCAGGTAATTGATCAGCAAGTGGATGCCTTCGACGGCGACTTGGGTTTGAGCCTCTTCGGTGCTCGCCCCGAGGTGCGGTGTGCAGACAACGTTGGGCATGCCGAACAGCGGGCTGTCGGTGCACGGTTCGTTCTCGAACACGTCCAATGCTACGCCGCCCAAGCGACCGCTCTTGAGTCCTTCGACCAAGGCGTCGATGTCGTAGATGCCGCCACGAGCCGCGTTGATCACTCGCAAGCCTGGTTTGACTTTGTCGAGCTGAGCGTGGCTGATCAGGCCCTTGGTTTCAGGGGTCAGCGGAGTGTGTACGGTCAGGTAGTCGATCTGCGGCAGCATCTCGTCGACCGTAGCAACGCGTTTGACGCCGATCGCCGAAGCTTGTTCGTCGGTCAAGAACGGATCAAACGCGATGACTTTCATATCGAACGCGATGGCTCGCGAGGCGACTTCGCGTCCGATGCGGCCCATGCCCACGATCCCCAGCGTTTTGCCGGCAACCTGGGTGCCCATGTACTTCTTGCGGTCCCAGCGTCCTTCGACGAGACCCTGGTTGGCCGCAGGAATGTTGCGGCTCAGTGCCAGCAGCAATGCAAAGGCGTGTTCTGCGGTGCTGACGGTGTTGCCGGCCGGAGTGTTCATCACAACGATGCCGCGGCGCGTCGCCGCAGGCTTGTCGATATTGTCCGTTCCCACACCGGCTCGTACCAACGCACGCATCCGGGTGTTGCCCTCGAGCGATTCGGGAGTGATCTTAACTCCGCTGCGAAGAATCGCTCCGTCAAACTCGTTTAATGCTGTTCGTAAATCTTCACCCGAAAGCCCGGTACGGACTTCATATTCGACGTTCGGGGAAGCGTCGAGAATGTCGAGGCCTTCTTGAGCAATGTTGTCGAGGACGAGAATGCGATGCATAGCAGGAGTTGTTGGGAGAAAGGGAGCGAAAAAGTGGGGAACGTTGGGAGCGGTTCTGGTTGCGAGACTAGCCGTTCTTTTTGGCGAAGTCGACCATGAATTTGGCCAGTGTTTCGGCGCCTTCGAGGGGCATTGCGTTGTAAACACTCGCTCGAATACCACCGACGCTGCGGTGACCCTTCAAGCTGGCTAAGTCATGGGTTTGAGCTTCGCTGACGAATTTTTTCAGCAGTTCATCGCTTGGCAAATTGAAAGTGACGTTCATCTTCGATCGACAGCAATCGACCGCGTGACCTTGGTAGAATTCGCTGTGCGAATCGACCACATCGTAGAGCAGTTGCGATTTTTGCTCATTCAGTTTTGCCATCGCATCGAGGCCACCGATGTCGTTGGTCAACCAGCGTGCGACCTTGCCCAATGCGTAAATGGCAAACGTAGGTGGAGTGTTCCATTCGGAATCGGCTTCGGCGTGGTTCTTGTAGTTCAAGTAACCCGGCAGTTCGGTTTGGGCGCTGTCGACCAAATCACGACGGATAATGGCGACCGTCACTCCCGCAGGGCCGGCGTTCTTTTGAGCACAGGCGTATAGCATGCCGTACTTGTTGATGTCCAAAGGACGCGACAGGAAATCGCTCGACGCGTCACAGATCAACGGCACGCCGGCGGGGCACTCAGGTTCGGCTTGGAATTGAACGCCTTGGATGGTTTCGTTGCTGCAGTAGTACAAATACGCAGCATCATCGCGGACTTTGTAATCGGCGGCTTTGGGGACATGGTTGTAATTCGATTCTTTGGCATCGTAGATGACTTCGACGTTGCCTTCCTTTTTGGCTTCGCCGACCGCTTTTTTGCCCCAGGCACCGGTGACGAGGTATTGAGCGGTTTTTTCGGTGCCACGGATCAGATTGGCGGGAATCATCGAAAATTGAAGAGCCGCCCCCCCTTGTAGGAACAGCACCGCGTAATCGTCGCTGATGTTCAGTAGCGACCGGATGCTGTTCTCAGCATCGTGCAAAATATCGATAAACGCTTGGTCTCGGTGGCTCATTTCCATCAACGAGCAACCTGCGCCGGGTAGGCACAGCATTTCCTCTTGCAATTGCTGGAGTACCGAAAGGGGCATCGCAGCAGGTCCAGCGGAAAAGTTGAAGACGCGCTGAGCAGTCGCGGTAGCACTCATCGTTAGCGAATTTCCATCACGTGGTTTGTTTGGCTCTGAGGAAATGAAATCTCAGCCAAACGGGATATAGGGAGCGTAGAAGCGAATTCTATGCTTAGCGGATTAAGTACGGAAGGTTGCCTAAGAGGATTCATCTGGCACGCTTTGCCGCATCTGTGGGGGGAATGGTTGCGAGGGGTAGTCGTGAGGATGCTCTCGGTTGGCAAATTTGCAGCGTGTATTGCCGATTCGAAGCCCGTAGGCTCGACTTACCGGAGCCGCAGGAAAGGAAACACCTCGGTCCTTCGGGCACGAGGGTTGCAGGCCTGATCGGGCTAATGCCCACTTTTCGCGGGCGGATTTCCATAAAATCGCAATGACTCGCTAAGTTTACTAGGTAAATCGATGTGATTTAGCGATCCAAACTCACTCAGGATGCACGCCAATGGTTCAGGTTACGGGGCAGGAATTAACCATGGATGGGGAACGGGCCATCTCGCTCGCCGCAGAATTGTTGGAAGAGGCGCGCAAACTGCAAACGCCTCAGGAGCGGCGTCAGCAAGCCGAACTCGATCGCATGATCGGGCATGCCGAAGACAAGGCGACGCTCATCGAAATGACCGACCAGGCCTTTCGCACCCACTCGCCCGCTCGGGTGGCGGACCAATTGACTCATCTATTGGACGTTCAGGGGATCCCACGTTTTTTCAGCCCTGTCGAACAAGCGATGCTGAAGGGGTTCCAGTCGTTCGGCGAGTATTTGCCCGGTGTTGCGGTGCCGTTGGTCAAAGAAAAAATGCGGCGTGAGACCGCGAATGTGATTCTGCCAGCGGAACCGAAGCTGCTGGGGGCGCATCTTCGCAATCGCCAAACGCATGGCATGCACATGAACGTCAACCTGCTCGGCGAGGCGATCCTGGGTGAACAGGAAGCTCGGCGGCGGGTGGACCAATGTTATGACGCGCTGCGGATGAGCGAGCTGAAATGTTTGTCGGTCAAAATTTCAACGCTGTACAGCCAGATCTCGCCGATCGCCCGGCGACACTCGATCGACAAAGTGGCCGATCGGCTCGAGGCACTCTACCGGATCGCGATGAGCAAGGCGGACCCGGAGACGAAACAAAGCAAATTCGTCTACTTGGATATGGAAGAGTATCGCGATCTGTATTTGACCGCGGACATCCTGTGTAACGCACTCGACCGCGAATCGATGCTTAACGTCTCAGCGGGAATCGCTCTGCAAGCCTACGTGCCGGACTCCTTTGACGTGATGATGCGGTTGATCGAGTGGTCGCGTCAGCGGGTCGCACAAGGTGGCCAACCGTTGACGATCCGCTTGGTCAAAGGCGCAAATTTGGAAATGGAACGCGTCGATGCATCGATCCAAGGTTGGCCGCAAGCACCATATCGATCCAAAGTGGAAACCGACGCGAATTTCAAATCGATGCTGCGGAAGCTGATTGATGGAGCCGCCGAGGGAGTAATCCGTGTTGGTGTTGCGTCGCACAACTTGTTCGATGTTGCCCTGGCACTTTTATGGTCGGCTGATCGTAACGCGACAGAGAACATTCAGTTCGAAATGCTCGAAGGAATGGCAAACCATCAACGTCGTGCGATCTCCGAACGCGACAACAAAATGGTGCTGTACGCACCCGCCTGTTTTCAAGACAGTTTTATCAATGCGATTGCCTATCTGATTCGGCGATTGGATGAGAACACGGGACCGGAAAACTTTTTGCGGCATACTTATCGGCTAAAGCCCGATAGCGAAGAATTTACGATGCTTGCCCAGGGATTCAAAAACTCGTTGGCCATGATCGATACGGTGTCTCACACGCCACGTCGTACGCAAGACCGACGAGTGCAGCCGGAACAACCAGCAGTGGCTGCGGACTGGACCCAATTTGTCAACGAGCCTGACACCGATTGGTCATTGCCACACAATGCCGAGTGGATTGAATCGGTGCTTAGCAAGTGGAAAGATCGCTGCGACACCCTCGACACGGGTAGTGGCGAGATGCGTGAGTCGACTGATCCGTCACGTCCTGGTGTCGTCGTTTGTCGCTACTCGGTGCCGACGTTAGCGGACGTCGAGGCAGCGGTGGAAACGGCCACGGCGACTCAGACCGAATGGGGGAAAACAAGCGTCCAGCATCGTCATGACTTGCTGCGATCTGTTGCGCAAATTCTGCGAGAGCGACGTGGCGATTTGATTGCGACGATGGTCGCTGATGGCGGAAAAACGGTACTCGAGGCCGATCCTGAAGTCAGTGAAGCGATCGATTTTTGCGACTTCTATCCGCTGACGGTCGATTATTGGCATCAGCAATCCAGAATCAAACTCGAGCCACGCGGCAACGTGGCGGTGGTCACACCCTGGAATTTCCCCTTGGCAATTCCCTGCGGCGGGATTGCCGCGGCGCTGGCGACCGGAAATTGTGTGCTGCTAAAACCGGCGTCCGAAACCGTGCTGGTGGCCTGGCATTTATGTCAAGCGTTCTGGGATGCCGGAGTTCCCAGAGATGTGTTGCAATTCGTGCCGTGCGAGGGACGCATTGCCGAAGCGGGACTCGTCAAAAATCCGCAAATCGAAACGGTGATTTTGACGGGCGGTACCTCGACTGCAAAACGCATGTTGTCGGCGCGAAGTGATCTGCATCTGCTAGCGGAAACGGGTGGCAAGAACGCCACGATCGTTACCTCGATGGCCGATCGTGACTTGGCGGTAAAACATGTCGTCCAGTCTGCGTTTGGACATAGCGGCCAGAAATGTAGTGCGACGTCGCTACTGCTGCTCGAAAACGATGTGTTTGACGACAAAGCGTTCCGCGAGATGTTGGCCGATGCTGTCTCGAGCATCCGGGTGGGATCAAGTTGGGATTTGTCGACGAAGATGGGGCCGCTGATCAAACCGCCGCAAGCGGAATTGAATCAAGGTTTGAAATCGCTTGACGATGACGAGTCATGGTTGGTGTTTCCCGAGCACATAGTCGACAACCCGAATCTGTATCGACCAGGAGTCAAATGGAATATTCGACCGGGAAGTTTTACGCATCTAACCGAACTGTTCGGCCCGGTGCTCGGTGTGATGCGGTTCTCTCGCTTGGAAGAGGCGATTGAGATTGTGCGTTCGACGGGCTATGGATTGACCAGCGGATTGGAGAGCTTGGATGACCGCGAGATCACGTTGTGGCGAGATTCGGTTCACGCTGGCAACCTGTATATCAATCGTCCCACAACCGGAGCAATCGTGTTGCGGCAACCGTTCGGTGGCGTCGGTCTAAGTGCCTACGGACCGGGTGTCAAAGCTGGTGGCCCGCATTACGTGTTGCCGTTGATGCGAGTGACCGATGGAACAACAGAGGTTGCGCCGGCGTCGAGTGACTTATCGAAACGTGGCGAGTCCCTTGCGGCTGATCAATTTGACCGGATGAGTTCGTTGCTGAAGCGGGCTACAGGCAAGTCCGTGGTCGATGATGTTGCCGCAGCTCGGATTCAAGCGGCGGCAGGCACACAACGGGTCGCGGTCGAAAATGAATTTTCGAGTGAACACGACACTTTCCGTTTGATCGGGCAAGACAATATTCGCCGGTACCGGCCGACGCAGGCGATGAACCTGCGATTTGACGCGAATGATTCGATTTCGGATATTTGGATTTCTTTATCGGCGGCGATTGCGGTCAAGACGCAAGTGACATTGTCGATTGATCCCGCGGTGTCAGATACGATTCAAGACTTGCTTGAGTCGATTGCGGACATTTTTCCTGGTCTCGTCAATCCGATCGAAGAGTCGGAATCCGAGTTGGTAGAGCGAATTTCGTCGGGCGACGTCGGTCGGCTTCGACTGCTCGGTTCGACGAAGTCGAAAGAGATTGACGACGCGTGTGCAGAGTCATTTGTGACCGTGATTCGCGAGCCGGTGCTTGTGGAAGGTTCCGTGGAATGTTTGCGTTATCTTGACGAGCAATCGATCTCGCACGACTACCACCGCTACGGCAACCCTGGTCGCCGCGCCGGTGAAAAACGAGCCCAGGTTCTTTAGGTTTCGATGCTAAATGCTCGAGCTTGTAATGGTATGCGGTTTCTCGTCACCATCCAACCGGGGCTAGTGCCCAAACGGCTAACATAAACGCGGCTTTGCTTTGCGAATTTAGCGTAGCGACATCCGCACCAAGGTGCCGTCGGCGGGTTTGGTGGAGACGCCGGCGCGAGCCGGATTCGCTGGGTTTTTAGCTTGGAATTCGAACGTTTTTACGAACGCACCAACGACTAGGCCGACTTCGAGTTCGCCGAGATGTTTTCCAGGACAGACTCTGGGGCCATGACCAAAACCAAAATGCAGGATGTCCTTCGTCGCTCGACCGGCCGCGGCCAGATGTTCCCAGCGCTGGGGGGCGAATTCGCAGGCGGGATATCCAGCGGCCGCGACACCCCAGTGGTCTTCGTGCCGATTCGCGTGCCACACATCTAACAGGATGTGCGTTCCACTTGGAATAAACATCTTTCGCCCATCGGAGGTGGTCACCCAAGTGTCAGTCGTAGCTCGGCGAGGCAAGAAGTATAACGAGGGTGTCAGCCGGAGTGTCTCATTTAACACGTCGCGTAGGTATGTGGCACTGGCCAGCGTTTCGGGCGTGTAGACATCGATGTCTTTGACCTCTTGGAACACTTTCTCTTGTGCCGCGGGGTTGCGAGCGAGGTGCGAGATCGCCCAGGTTGCATAGGACGTGGTCGCTTCGAGTGCCCCGGCCAAAAAGACCTTCAGGTTGCTGAGCAGCTTCGCATCAGGTGCATCGGATTTGAACTGTTTCCACAACGCCTTGTTCTCGGATCGTGGGGCTAGAACGCACTGCGTCAACTCTTCAAACGCAGCATCGTCTCGCTTGGCCTGGGCGATTCGTTTCGTAAACCCCGGCAGCTTTCGCCACGGAATGCCAAACTTGTTCTTGACGGTGTCGGACACGATATGGTCGATCACTCGTTCCAACGCTGGCACGTAGCGGTTACTGAGTTCGTCGTAAGAAATCTCGGCACCAAAGAAATTATTGGTCAGCATCTCCAACATCACCACTTTGACTTCGGGTTCCAGGTGGATGTCTACCGTTTCTTGACCGTGGGTGGCCAAGTGTTGCCGCAGCACCTCGATCCGCTGCTGGACAGTGGTACGAAACGTCTCGGCGAACTCACTAAATTGTTCGGGTTGATACAGTGTCGTTTTGCCGAACGGGCAAGCTGCAATCTTGCGTTGCTGCTTCCACTCTACCCCATTCGCAAACAGCAAGGTGTCCTTGCCCGTCGCTCGCGCAATTCCGACCGAAGGCAGTGTGTCGCGGTCGAATTGTCCTTTGCGATCGCCGGTATCAGTGGCAATTGCCCGAATGATTCCTGGGTCTCGCGTCACTAGGACGGGGGCAAACCCAGGAACATCTAAGTAGCGGTTATGTCGGCCTGGTCCCTGTTCCTCGTCTGCACCATGGAAATAGGTTTCGAGGATCCGGACCGGATCATGGAAATTCCAGCGGTGTGGAAAGGGCCACGAAGGGCGTCCCGATCCGGGATGAAACAATCGCACCCGAGTTGGCAGACAATCGCCATCAAACGGATTGATTGCGAACAACTGCTTTGGCAGTCGGGCCATGCACCGGTATCCCGGCAGTGAATCGGATAGGAATTGAGTGAGATTCATTATGATTGTGGCACTATTCGTCGAAGCCGAACTCGCGCATCCAGTGCTCGACTTCTTCGCTGGACACTTTGCCTTTGGGTTTGCCGCTGCGGTTGTTGTTCCTGCTGCCCTGCCCTGCCCCGTCGGAAATCTCGATCGCCAAGCGGGGATGGTTTTCGAGTAGATCATCTAGCCACGGATCGGCGTCAAATGGCGTCGCACCTCGCCGTTTCGCGGCGTCTTGCAGTCGATGATCCGATGAGACGACCGCTAATTGCTTGGGTGCGGAGTGTTCGCTGATCAGCCGCTCGATCAAATCGTCGGCTTCCGGTTCGTCGACTGCAAAGCGAATGTCGATTCCGGAAACCTCGTATTGGCTAACTGCGTTGCTCGGCGGACAGCGGGCGTCAAACACGACGCAGGTGCGATTGCGAACGAAATCGGGCAGATGATCGCAGAGCCGAGTGATCAGCCGATTGCGTTCGGCTTCCAACCAGCGTGATTGATGAGTCGTGCCACGCGTGAAGCCGGCGCGTCCCGGTGCCGCAACGGGCCCTATGACGTTGTATCCATCCACCAGCAGTAAAAGTGACATCGATCGAACTTTGTCGCGAAGTAGCTCCTTTGGAAAGAGCGCGGTCCGCTCGCACAAGCGGTAACGTCGCATTGTCGCACGATCGTGCTGCTATTCAATCCCTTTGACGATTTTCGCGGGAGGACCGACTTGGAACCGATAAATCGAATAGGAAAAGAAGCTGATTACGGCGATCGAAATCAGGATCGCCCCGACCAATTTTAATGACTCGAAGTCGCTGGGTAACGAGATCGAAGGTAACCGCATCGGTTGTCGCGGGTTTTTTGACTTTCGATCGCGTGATGTCGTCGCATCCGCTTTGGACTTTTTGGGTTTCTCTAATTTCGGAGACGGCAGCTTTGAAGTCAGGGGTTTGGGGGACGATATCTTTGCCTCACTCGATTCCCGTTCGGGCGCGATCACATCCGCCGCGTGCTGTTGTGTTTCGAGAAGTGTCGGACGTTCATCCGTGAGCGTGTCGTTATCGGTCAATGTGACGAATTCCGATGAGTCATCCGCCTTTAATTCGGTGATCGCCCGGATTGTCTTGTAGCGTTGTTCGCGGTCCGAGTCGTCGGCCGAGTGGAGCATGTCTGCGACATCAAATTCTTGCCATGCTTCGCCTTGTAACATCGATTCAGCTGGCCATGCGGTTTCAGGCGGCGGCGAAGTCTCTACGATTTCAGCAATGGCCGGAACAAACTCGTCCTCTTCGGACAAGTCATGATTTTCAAGCGGTCTCGTTTCGATGCTGATCTGAAACGCGACTTTGCCACATCGCAATTGATCGCCATTTTTCAGTTCGACCCAGCGGTTTGCGATGATCTTTTCGCCGTTGATGTAGGTGCCGCTGCTGCTGTCGAGGTCCAACGCCAATAATTGCCTATCGGTGTGGTGAAGGATGCAGTGGCGTCGGCTGACCGACCGACTCTTGGGACGAATCTGACATTCACCATGTCGTCCGATCATATAGTAGCCGAGTTGGATCGAGGCCGTGACGCCAGCATGACTTCCCGTTGCGAGAATCAATTGAGCAATCATCGACGGCGATGTCTCTTTTTGTACTAGAAGGGGCATAATGTTATGACTTCGTCTCGTTTCAAATTCTAATTAACGACAATGACGTGGCCGCCTTTTCCATCTTCCAGACTTTTGATTCGGGGCGACGGTGTCTCTTGGGGCCGCATGATGGTGTAGGCGGTCATCCCCATGACAAGTAATAGCGCGGCAATGGCCACGGTGAGACCGATGCCGAGCAGCAGCATCTGCTTTGCGTCTCCGGAGCGTGTGTTTGTATCGTTTAATTTGGCATTCGCAGTACCGGACCCATTAGTCGTCGAGATCGCAGACGGCTTGGGCGGTCCGCTGGTCATGCCAAGATCGACGGGCGGCAGGCTGTCGAAGTCAATCTCGGTGACTTCAGTCGCAATTGGCACAGCACCGTCGGAGGACAATGACGAATCGTCGATGGTGGCTTGATAAAATGATTCATCCATTGCCGTCTCGCCCGCCGGAGCGATCTGGCCCAATTTCTTTGCTGCCGCCGATACGCTGCCGGAGATGCCGCTTAAACGCTCGAATTGAACCAGCAGTTCGGCAGCCGACTTTGGCCGGTCTTCGGGCCGTTTGGCCATCATTCGCATCACCAATTTAGCGACGGCGGTCGGGCAATCTGGGTGAATCAAGCGAACGTCCGGTGGCGTCGCGGTTTGATGTTTCGCCAAACGCTGAGCTATCGTATTGCCCGAAAACGGAGCTTGCCCCGTCAACAAGTAATACAGTGTGCAGCCGAGCGAGTAGATATCGGCGCGAGCATCGACGTTCTTGCTATTGATCGCTTGTTCGGGGGCAACGAAATCGGCGGTGCCCAGTAGACGGTTACCGGTGGATTGTTCATCGATTCCCATCCAGCTCACACGCGCAAGTCCCATATCGCTGACTTTGACCACGCCATCGGTGCGGAGCATCAAGTTCGATGGTTTGATGTCGCGATGGATAATGCCGCGGTCATGGGCGTGGGCCAATCCGCAAGTCGCTTGGCGGATCGCGTCCAGAGCCAACGGCACCGACATTACCCCGTCCCGCCGAACGGCATGCTGTAAATCGATACCGTCGATGTATTCCATCACGATATAAAGTTTGCCACCAGCTTGGGCAAAGTCGTAGGCGCGGACGATGTTGGGGTGATCTAGTTGTGCCGAGGCGCGAGCTTCCTCGCGAAATCGATCCGCACGTCGTTTGTCAGCGACCGAGTCGGGCGGCATGATCTTCAGCGCCATCAGCCGCTTCATCACGTGATGTTCGCCCAGATAAACCACTCCCATGCCGCCCTTTCCAAGCGGGCGCAGCAACCGGTAGCTGCCTAGATAGAAACCTTTGCTCTTGCCCGCTAATAACTTGTTGGCTTGCCAGTGCGTCAGTAATCCCGCGCCAATCAGGCCTTCGGCGAGTCGTTTTGCGGTGATGGCGGGTTCATCGGCTTGCAGCGAAACGACAACCTTTTTGATGTCGTTGATTTCCACAAGCCCAGCCGACAGACAACGCTGAACGAACGAGCGTGTTGGCTCGTCGAGGATTGGCTGAGTCGCAGCAGTCATGGGCTGGTTCCTGTTCAACTCAACGTCTCCTACGTCTGCTCGTTTTGCGTTCGCTTGCTCTGGTTCGGGACACGCCGTGGTGCTTTGGGAATTCATGGCTCTTGGGATCCATTAAGTGTTGTCATACAAAGACAACCGATGACAAAGTCTCCGATAGACTCGACGACATGGATGTAGTCTAGCCATCGACAGAATGCGAAGCACAGGTGAATCGTTCTGGCGAACGTAAGAGTACCAGTTCAATACGACCGAAGTGTGAAGGTCGTGTGAATGGCGAATGTGCGTTTGATGAATGCGTTCAAGCGAACGGCAAGTAGTTAACGCGTTTTAGAAAGAGAGCTTGCGGCGGAGCGGTGGGGCCAGCGACATCGCGATTGGCTGCTTCGATCACATTGTCGATGTGCTGGGGAGGATACTTGCCCTTGCCCACTTCCATCAACGTGCCCACGATGTTGCGAACCATGTTGTACAGGAAGCCATCGGCCTCGATTTCAATCGAAAACAAATGGCCACCACCGTTCATCGAAGGTTCACGAATGATTTCGCAAACCTTCACATTGCGAGTGGTTGTTTTGCGTGGGCTGCCAACCGCTTGAAAGCTGGCGAAGTCATGTTTGCCGACGAACCGAGCGGCTGCTTCGGTGACCGCGTCCAGATCGATGTCGTGATGAAGATGCCAGCGATAGCGATAGTCGAACACATTCCGCAGGCCACCGACCTGCAACTGGTAGCGGTATCGTTTGCCAATGGCGTCGCGGATCGCATGGAAGTCATTGGGCGCGTCGACCGCATCGGTGACCACGATGGTCGGCGGCAAATTGACGTTCATCGCTTTGACCAAATCCGATGCACTGGCACGCCAATTCGGAGTTCGCAAGCTTGCCACTTGGGCCAACGCATGCACCCCGGCGTCGGTGCGTCCGCTGCCGGTCACATGCACCCGCTCTCGTGTCAGTTTGACGAGCGCACGTTCGAGCATGCCTTGGATGGTCGGCTTTTGCGGTTGGATTTGCCAACCTGAAAAATCGGTTCCATCGTAGGCAATGGTTAATTTGAACGTGCGATCGACCAAGGCTGCCACTACGCTGTTTTCGTTGCCGATCGCTTGATCAACAATTCAGCGATCTGGACCGCGTTGGTCGCGGCGCCTTTGCGAAGGTTATCGCTGACACACCAAAACGTGATGCCGTTGCCGCCGCTGATGTCTCTGCGGATTCGGCCAATGAACACGTCGTCTTTGCCATTGCAATCGCGTGGCATCGGGTACTTGCCGGCCTGCAGATCGTCAACGATCGTGATCCCTTCGCCTTGGCGGAGCAGTTCTTTGGCTTCTTCGAGCGACAACGGACGCTCCGTTTCGACAAGGATCGATTCGCTATGTCCGGTGGAAACAGGGACACGCACACATGTTGGGCAGACTTGGATGTCCTCGTCGCCCAGGATCTTGCGTGTCTCGTAAACCATCTTCATCTCTTCGCTCGTATAGCCTTCGTGCTTCTCCGAGCCAATTTGTGGAATCAGGTTGAAGCCAATCGGATGCTGGAACGTTTTAGGAGGGTGCGTTTGTCCAACCAATGCGCTGCGAACGCTGTCGTTCAGTTCTTCGTTACCAGCCAGACCAGCTCCGCTGGTAGCTTGATACGTGCTGACGACCACGCGGCGAACGCGAGCGGCACGATGCAGTGGCGCCAACGCAACGACCATTTGTGTGGTGCTGCAGTTCGGGCTGGCAATGATGCCTTGATGATTGTCGACTGCTTCCGGATTGACCTCCGGTACAATCAATGGCACTTTTGGGTCCATTCGCCAATAACCGCTCTCGTCGACCACAACGGCGCCGGCTTTGACTGCCCACGGTGCGAATTCGGCCGAGATTTCGTCCGGGGTACTGGCGATGACAAGATCGATATGGTTAAACGCGGAAGGTTCCAGCAATTCGACCTTGAGAGTTTCTCCGCGGAAATGCACTTCCTTGCCAACCGATCGCTCCGACGCGAGCAGTTTTAGTCGCTTGATTGGCAGTTCACGCTCGGCAAGTTGTTCAAGGACAATGCGGCCCACCGCACCGGTGGCGCCAACGAGAGCAAGAGTTTCGTACACGGAAATAGGTTCTTAATAGGTGGTTATGAAAATGATTGAGGGGGAATCCGTCGTGGGATCCGCCCGTCATGAATGGGTGCCCGTCATGAAGCCGCAAGCTGTGGGAGAGCGAGAAGTCGAGAGGTCCAAAAAAAGCGGATTCCGCCCTGCCCTGCCCATTCTGCCCTGCTAGGCGTCGGTCGAAGCGGGGAGCGTCTCCGCAGTGCCCGATAACGACTGCAGCACACAAGCACCGTCAGGCTAGATCCGTCAGGCTGTGTGCCACATCCACGGAAAATCGGGTGATTCGCCGTATTGTGATATGTCGACGCGAATTTGGGTATGACCTGACTGATTTTGTCAGGTCATCTCAAAATGAATCGCGTGATTATTGCTTCGCTTTCATCGCCTTGATGACTTCGGGAAGCTTCTCGTCGACCAAACCGTAGCCGCCGCGACCTTCCATCACTCGCGATTCGACGTCCAATTGGACTTCTCCGGAAGTGGAATCCCAGAACTTGGTAATCGTTTCTTTTTCGAGCGGTTTGTACGATCGGAACAATCGGAAACCGATGCCACGCGACGGATAGTCGGTCAACCACCATGGGCTCTTGGGAAAGTTGGGGTCAGAATCTTTCCATTCAACGTCATCCGATCCCAAACGAGCGGCACTGCGAAGTTCGTTCGGGTCCATTTCCCAGCTGCCGCCGCGGACGACACAGGGGGACGATGTTTCGGGCCACTTGACCACATCGGTTGCGTTGATCGGGCTTTTGTCGGCAAACGATTCGTAGCCATCTTCGGTGTACTGATTGACGGTCCATTCGGCCACATTGCCGTGCATATCATGCAGTCCGTAGGGGTTCGGTTTTTTGGTTCCGACCGCTTCTTGGCCTTCGTCGGCGTTGTCGTAATACCACGCGTAGTCGTCAATATCGTCGGCGGAATCACCCCAGCTAAATGCGGTCGCTTTGCCACCGCGAGCGGCATATTCCCATTCCGCTTCGGTCGGCAATCGATATTGTTCCCCCG
Source organism: Novipirellula methanifontis (assembly GCF_052161655.1). Taxonomy (GTDB): domain Bacteria; phylum Planctomycetota; class Planctomycetia; order Pirellulales; family Pirellulaceae; genus Novipirellula. Next base: position 9,423,324 of record NZ_CP197418.1, on the reverse strand, counting down.
TGATGGCACTTAACCATTTGGTGAACTGTTGGGCCGCGTATTGGGTCATCGTGACGGCGGCCTGCTCGGGACGCTCGCCGTATTCGTAGGTGAAACTGGGTTCGTAAAGCTGGGTCGGTGCGGTGATCGCGTCGGCTTTGTTCGAGTCGTCGACGGGGCGAATGCTCTCCCGTTCGAATTCCTTGAACACGTTGTACAGCGACATGAATTCTTTGTACTGAGCCCAATTGATCTCATTTTTAGCAACCCACATTGGGTCGACGTTGACTTTGATCTGAGGACCTTCGGCTTCGCCACGATCCTCTTCGTCTTCGGGGCTGCCCAACAGGAACGATCCGCCTGGGACTGGAACCATGTCGATCGTCAGATCGGTACCGGGGATCGTCATCGTGTAGGGAACCATGTATCCCTCATCCACCTTGACCGAAGGGCCTTCGCTCGGTTTTTCCTTTGCAATCCCCTCGACGGAGGTGGGCTTTCCAGTATCCGGAGCGTCTGCCAAGGCGGCAGCACTGAGGAATGTGAGTGAAAAAGCCAAGCAAAACGAGCTTATTTTGACGATTTGGGTCGGTAGGTATTTCATACAGAAGCGTAATTGGAGTGACGAAAACATTGGGTTTTTCCTGTCGACAAATTGACTAAGCCCATACTAGCCATCGAACTCAATAGTGCAATCACGGGAGTGCAGGAGAATTGGCTGCAATTTACGTGTCCAATGGGTCGTAATGACCGTAGCTGCTACGCGGCCGGGCGAGGGAAAGTCTCGGTTGGTCGCGGTGCTCTTTCGCCGGAAGTGCCCCGTCGTCCCTTGACGTGATTATGGGAACCGGGGTTCGCGGTGCCCCGAATCGGGGGTCACTTGAGCAACCACTGCAGCAAAATCCCGTTAATCACGCACTATAACGGCTCGAAATCAGGGCGGCTGCCCAGTCGAACAGGCACGATTTCTTTTTTGTTCTCGCGATAGATTTCCACGTCGACGACGGTTTCGGCCAAGGAATCGCCGATCAGTCGCATCAAATGACCGCGGTCGGTGACGTGTTTGTTGTTCACGCGGAGAATCAGATCGCCTTTGCGTAAACCCGCCACGGCAGCTGGTGATTCTTTGTCTGCCAATCCCGAAATCATCGCACCGCGGACTCGCGCGTCGTCTCCGATCAATTCATGATCGGCAACGTCGGCCAATCCGACGCCGAGCCAGCCTCGTTCGACTCGGCCGGAAGCTTTCAAACGCTCGTAGATTTGCTGGGCCACGTTGCTGGGGATGGAAAAACTGACCCCTTGGTAGGTGTCGCCCACAATCGCAGTGTTGATGCCGATTAGGGTTCCTCGGGCGTCGACAAGCGGGCCACCGCTGTTGCCGGGATTGACCGCCACGTCGCTTTGCATGAAATCTTGATACTGGGTGCTGGCGCGGACCAAGCGATGTTTGCCACTGAGAATGCCGAACGTGACCGTGCGATCGAGTCCAAACGGGCTGCCGACGGCCCACACCGGTGACCCCACGCGGCAGCGGTCACTGTCACCCCACTGAATCGGAATCAATTTGTTGGAGTTGATCTTTAGCACGGCAAGGTCGGTAAGCGGATCTGCCCCTACCACTACTGCCGCCGTGCGTCGCCCATCGCTGAGGGTCACCATCACGTCTTCACCATCGGCGATCACGTGGCGATTGGTAACGATGTAGCCATCCTCGTCAACGATTACGCCACTACCTTGATCCGAAGTCGTCAGCACCTCGGAGCGTCGGAAACTGGTCGCTGATACGAGGGCATCGCTTGGGCGTCGCTTGACTTCGATGTGGACGACGCTGGGGGCAACCGCGGCGGTGACCATTTGATAGGCTTCGCTCAGCGTGTCCAACGAAACGTTTTTGAGCCCCTCGCTGCTCATGTCGTGCTCAGCCCGCAATTCAGCACGGTGCCATGAATAACGAATCTCTTCGACAATTTGAGGGACAGCGAAGCGAGCGGCGGCCAGCATCAATCCCATTGTCGCCAACAGCATCAAACTTTGCAGGATCGGATCGGGATGACGCAGCGATTTGCGTTTGGCCTGCTTGTCGTCGGTTTCCTTAGCGGCTTCGATTTCTTTCGACGCCTCGGCGTCTTCGGATTTTGGCTCGGTTTCGCACAGCTCGTTTACCGTCTCGGTTGCGTTAGCGTCACGATTCTCGAAATTTGACTGAGTATCAGAAGTTTCTGTCAAACTCGGGTCTTCCGTGGCGGTTTCCACATCGGTCCTTTCCACCGCAGATTTGGCCGATGGCACCTTCAGCCGCATTAAGGTCACTTCCACTGGCGGCGGAACCGGCGGTGAAACGGACCGCTGAGGAAGTTCAGACTCGCGATTTCGCGAAAGATTGGGCGTTTGCGGATCACGATGAGCACCATCGAAACGTGCGATCACGCGGGCTGAGTTGGGCACACGGGCAGGATTGGCCACACGGGCTGAATCGGGCACGCGGGCAGGATTGGCCACGCGGGCAGAATCGAGATTGGCCGATTCGGGTGTGACTGGTGTCGTGTTTTCGGATGAGTCGTTCGCAGCAGTCGATGACGAGGGATCATTGGGAAGCATAAGTGGACGGACTCCGAACGCACCGAGAACGTGCCGTCCATCTCTCTCTGTGATGAATGGCTTTGATTGCGATCCTATTGTAGAGCAGTGTCCGGTCAATCGCGAAATGATTTTTTGGCAACCTGCAGGTGATTTTCCAGAACAATTGCCCGTTCACCACCCTAATGCGGCCGGTATCGCGGATTTGTCCGCTTCGTCGGAATTTGCGGCTTAGGTTGGCTATGAGTTCTGGTGCAGGGCGATTGATGCGAACCGCCGAGCGGATTGATAGTGAGTTTGCCTGAAAATCGTTCTTGGCGATTGTGTTAGGCCAAGACGCCTCACCCCCAAACAATGTATGCTAAGGGCCATCATTCACCCCTGTTTTTACGCATTCCCGCCGGCGCCCGAGAGTCATGTCGCATCCAGCCCGAGAGTCGATTTACCAAGCCATCGCCTCGATCCGATTGATCGATCCGCACACCCACATCAATCCGCATGCTCCGGCGTCGCGAACGCTCGCCGATTTGCTGGGCTACCACTACTACACCGAACTAGCACATTCCTCGGGGATGCCCAAGCACGAAATCGAAGAGCCGGGGATCTCGCCTCGCGAGTTAGTCCGACGTTTGGTGCACAACCTCGGGCCAATCGAAAATACCTCTCAGTACCGCTGGCTCGTCGAAATCTGCAAGAAATTTTTTGGCTTCGAGGCGGATCGCATCGACACCTCCAATTGGGAATCGGTTTACGACGCTGCTGAGAGTTCAATGGCATCGGCTCAGTGGTCCCAAATGGTGTTGGATCAAAGCAACGTCGAAGCGGTTTTCTTGACCAATGACTTTGACGATGAGTTGAGCGGGTTTGACACGAACACCTACATTCCATGTTTGCGAACCGATGACTTGGTGTTCAAGTTGCACCAACGCGAAGTCCGCGAACGACTCGAGCGCTGCAGTGGGGTGGCGCTGAATAGTTCGCTCAGCAGTCTGCGGAGTGCGATTCGCCAGCGGTTCGAACACTTCACACAAAACGGTGCTCGCGCGTGTGCAATTTCGCTGCCGCCTTGGTTCGAGCCGACGATGGTCAACGAAGGACGCGCGTCCAACGCATTGGGCGCCGTGCTGCGTCATGGCGAATCGGTGGATGCCGCACACCTTGCCGCGCTATCGCGAGCGGTCTTTTGGATGCTGGCTGAACTTTGTGACGAGTTCAAGTTGCCGTTTGATTTGATGATCGGGGTCAATCGTGGCGTTTATGCAGAAGGCGTTTTTCAAGGCCAGGACCTCTACGACTCACGAGTTTCGCTGATTCAGTATCGTGAACTGTTTAACACATTCCCCGAAGTCAAATTTCCGGTTTCGGTGTTAGCGAGTGTCACTAACCAGGAACTCGTCAGCTATGCCTGGATCTTTCCCAACGTGATCACTAATGGTCACTGGTGGTACAGCAATACGCCTTCGTTTATCCACCGTGATGCGGCGGTTCGTTTGGAAGCAGTTCCGCAAACCAAACAGATCGCCTACTACAGCGACGCGTACAAGTTAGAGTTTGTGTGGCCTAAGTTTGACATGTATCGCAACATCTTGGCGAACATTCTTGCCGAGCATTTTGTGGGCTTCAATGGCTGGAGCGAAGAGCAAGCGATTGAGCTTGGTTACAAAGTGTTGCGAGGCAATGTCGAAGAGATTTTTCCCAACCGAGCAGGCGGTGATGCCACGGGGGCCGCTGTTGAAATTTCCGAAGAGGAAACGGCAGACGCTGAGGATCTGGGCTCGATTGGATTCGCCGATGCCGCACTCGCTGCTTCCTCTGCTGCTTTGACCGGAGAAGCAATCGGCGTTGTCGAAGTCGATTCCGAACCGAGCGAATCGGACGATGAAGTTACGGTGTTGGAAACGATCGAGATCGACGAGGATTTCGAAGAGCAAGATGAACTCGATCCGCTGCCCAGTGAAGACGAACTCGGTACGGTGGATGTCGCTGACGTCGAGCTAAAGGATCCCTCGTCGGATCGCCAATCGGTCGATTCGGAAGTAATCGATAGCGAAGCCGATCCCGACCCACTTGATGTGGGTGAATTGTTCGCTGACGATGACGAAAGTTCGGTATCGGATACCGATTCACCGGCAAACGATACGTACGCCATGGGTTCCGAAGATACGGTGTCCGAGGATATGTTGTCCGAGGATCTCTTTTTGGAAGATGCACCCACCGAAGACGATTCGGAAACGAGCGAGCCTCAGATCAGCATGCTACGAGGTGAAGAATCGTTCGCTCCCGATGAAGAGTCGTTGCGTGTCCAGCCCGATCCGATGACTGGCGAGTTGACGTTTCCCACATCGGAAAACGAGTCCAAGGACGAAGACATGCTCGATCAGCTCGGCATCGGTTTTGTAGAAAGCGATAATGAAGAGCAAGTTCATTTCGAGTCCGCATCGGAAATCGAAGAGCCCGAAGAACCACAGCGTTAAGCGACGCGACTTTTCCGCACTCCCCCGTAGTGGATCTTGCTAAAGATCCCTATTTCCTCGCAATTGGATCTCGTCAAAGATCCCGCGTGAAAGGTCTTTAGCAAGATCCACTACGTTGGCCATTTGCTCGACGAACCCGTTAGTTCTCTTTCGCGATGATCCGGTTGATCGCGTTGAGCATCGCCAGGATCGTGCTCTCGACGCTATCGGTGCTGGCACCGACGCCTCGGTAAGTCTTTCCCTTGTGTTCGACTTCGAGGTTCACTTCGCCGATCGCATCGCGACCGAGTGTGGCACTGCGGACACGGAAATCTTTGCACACCAATTCGATGCCAGTGATCTTTTCGACAGCCCAAAACGCAGCGTCGATCGGTCCGTCTCCTTGCTCGACTTCTTCCGTGATTTGCCGATCACCGTGTTCCAGAGTGACTCGGACGTGTGGCGAACGCGACGTTCCGCTGGTGACTTCGTAATCGACGAGCGTCCATTCTTGGGCAACGCTGCCGCTGATCTGTTGCTGGATCAGAGCGACGATGTCTCCGTCGTAGATGTCTTTCTTTTTGTCGGCAAGCCGTTTGAATTGGTCAAACACCGTTTGCAATTGTTCGCCGGTCAACGTGTAACCGAGCGTCTTGGCGCGATCTGCAAGTGCGGCGCGGCCGCTGTGTTTACCCAGCACCAAGTCGGTCTTTGCGACTCCGACGTCATCAGGTGACATGATCTCGTAGGTGCTGCGTTCTTTGAGCATCCCATCTTGATGGATCCCCGATTCGTGGGCGAACGCGTTGCGGCCGACGATCGCTTTATTGCGTTGCACTTGCATGCCAGTCATTTTGCTGACCAATCGGCTAACGGGAACCAATCGCCGCGTGTCGATGCCGGTATCGCATTGGTAGTAGTCGCGACGGGTCTTCAATGCCATCACGACTTCTTCGAGTGCCGCGTTGCCGGCGCGTTCGCCGATCCCATTGATCGTGCATTCGATCTGCCCTGCCCCGGCTTCGATTGCAGCCAAGCTGTTGGCAACGGCCATGCCGAGGTCATCGTGGCAATGCGTGCTCAACACTGCCTTGTCCATGTTGGGAACACGTTCACGCAACATGCGAAAGACGTTGAAGATTTCTTTAGGGTTGGTGTAGCCAACCGTATCGGGCACGTTGATGGTGGTCGCACCAGCGTCGATCGCCGCTTCGACGACTCGGCAGAGGAAGTCGTGTTCGGTGCGGCAGGCGTCCTCGGGTGAGAACTCGACGTCGTCACAGTAGTTCGCGGCGCGACGCACGCCAGCGACGGCTCGCTCGACAATTTCATCCGTCGTCATTCTCAGTTTGAATTCGCGATGAATCGCACTGGTGGCAAGAAAGACGTGGATTCGTGCTTGCGGAGCGTACTTCACCGCTTCCCATGCCGCATCGATGTCTTTGTCGCTACAACGTGCCAACCCACAGATCGTGGAACCGCGGACGGTTTGCGCAATCTGTTTGACCGCTTCAAAATCGCCCGGGGATGCGATCGGGAACCCCGCTTCGATGATATCGACGCCCAGATCGGCGAGGGCCTGAGCGACTTCGAGTTTTTCGACCAGATTCATACTGGCACCCGGAGATTGTTCACCATCACGCAACGTCGTATCAAAGATACGGATCATGCGTGAATCGGACGCGTCGGATGGTTTCTCGGCCGCTTCATTGCCCGAAGGGGACTGTGACATCGCAGTGGTTCCTATTGGAATAAGTAGACAGTTAGCGAAAACAATAAAAAAACCCGGGTCGCTTGGCGACTCGGGTCTTATGTGTTTTTGAATTTGCCACTTAAAAAGTGGCTAAACAAAGCCTCATCACCCGCCGCCGAAGCGTCGCAGCAGTAGCAGCGATAGGAGATAGAGGTTTTTGTTCATGGCAGTATCATACTTAGAGAAGCCGACCCACGTCAACGGTTCGCAATTTTTGCTCGGATAATTGCAAAAAGTGGACTTGGTACGCACCCCGAGTGGTTCATCGCTTTCCCCGTATTTGTGAGCCGACGGCGCCAGCCGCGGGCCTCATTTTGCCAACGTTTTACCAAGTGACGGCCCGACGCTAGCGCGTTCGGCTCACGAAATGGGACAGTCGCACTAGGCGGCGGTCGCCTTCGGGATCTTCTTGCCTTGCAATTGGTAGACGTAGCGAAGCACTTCGGCGACAGCTTGGTATTGATCCGCAGGAATCGAATCGCCGACGTCGACCGTTTTGTACAGTACTTGGGCGAGCGGTTTTCGCTCGACCACGGGGATGCTGTTTTCTAGCGCCAGTCGGCGGATCTTCTGGGCGATCACCCCAGCACCTTTGGCCAACACGATCGGAGCGGGCATCGTGGTCGGATCATACTGAATCGCAATTGCCAACTCGGTTGGGTTCGTGACCACCACGTCCGCTTTGGGGACTTCGCTACCAACTCGCTGCATCATCATTTGGCGCTGTACTTGGCGACGTCGCGCGGCGACTTGCGGGTCGCCCTCGGTTTCTTTCATCTCGTCACGCATCTCTTGGTCGGTCATCATTAACTCTTGCTCGTTCTTCCATTTCTGGAACGCGTACTCAAGAACCGCGAGCACGAACAAAGCACCGCCAACCCAAACGCAGGTTCCAATCAGTGCTTCAAATAGCACACTAGCGATTTGAGGAACCGAGAGTGCGGCGAGTCCGAGGATCGAGTCTTGGTATTTGCGGACGGCGTAATAGGCGACCACGCTGATGATGGCGACTTTAAACGAGCCAAATCCAATCTTAGCGACACCCTGCATCGACAGAATGCGTTTGGCTCCCGACAGCGGGCTGATGTTACTGAGTTTCGGTGTGATCTTGTCCGGTGCAATCAGTAGCCCAGTTTGCATCACATTGGCGAGCACTCCAGCGACTAACATTGCTAACAACAACGGCGTCGCTGCGATCGCCAAACGTCCGCCGGTCGTCAATAACCAATGGGAGGCATCCTCGGTTCCAAAAGGCGTGATTCGAGGCGTGGAGAGTGCATCGGCCAGCGCGGCGGCAAGGGTTTCCGCAGCGGGGGCGCCAAGCATCCAAAGAGCTCCGAGTGCAGCCAGCAGCAGAGCGGCGGAGGTCAGGTCTTGGCTGCGAACCACTTGGCCTTGTTCGCGAGCCTGCCTGCGCCGCTTCTCGGTCGCTGAATGCTTCTTGTCACCACTGCTGTCAGACATGTTCTGTTGCGGTTACCTTTTCTGCGTTACCAAATTTTGCTGATTTTTGCTGCCGCGTCCACTAATTCTTGCTCGAAAATCAATCCCACTGAACCGATCGTCAGCGTCGTCACCACGAGTAGTGCCAACGCGTTGATGCTAAGCCCGATCGCCAACACGTTAATTTGCGGCAGCGTTCGGCTGATCAATCCGGTTAACACGTTGCTCAGCAGCAGTGCCGCGACCACGGGGGCCGAGACACGAATGCCGGCCGTCATTCCAGCGGTCATTTGGTCGACCACCAACGTCATCATCGATTCGTCGAACGTCACTTTGCCCGCGGGCATCGCTTCAAAACTGTCGACCAAAATCCCCAGCAACATCCGGTGGCCACCGAGTCCCAGCATGATCGCCGTGACCAGTAGCCCGATCAAACGAGCCAGCGTTGGCATACTGCTTGACGTGGTCGGATCCACGGCATCGCCCAATTGCATGCCGCCCGTGCCGGTGATCGTTTCGCCAGCGAGTTGTAGTCCAGTAACGATCAATTGGATGGTTGATCCAATCAATAATCCGATTAGCCCCTCGCGAGCCACGGCGATCGTCAGTTCAATTAAGTTGTCGATTCGGGGCAGCGATTCATTGTCGACGTGGGCGGCCACCGGCGGAAGCAATAACATCGTGATTGCAATCGCCAATAACGCTCGCACTCGCTTGGGGACTCCCACACCGATCGCGGGCATCGAAATCAACAGCGTACTGAGCCGCGTTAATACGAGCACCCCGAGGACAAGATGATCGATCGCCCATTGAACTAGCGACGGAAAATCGGACGGTTCCATTACGGCGACCCTGCGTTCTCAAACACATTTCGGGTGAATTCGACCATCCGGCTCATCAACCATGGCATGCAAGCGATCATCACCGCTGCCATTGCCAGAACCTTCGGAACAAACGCCACCGTTTGGTCTTGGATCTGTGTCAGTGCTTGCAACAAACCGATTAACAATCCGGCTCCCATACCGACGATCAACATCGGGGCCGCAATCACGACCGCAGTCATCAATGTGGTTCGGCAGAGGTCGACAGCAGTAGGAGCGTCAATCACAAACGTAAGCCTTAAGCGAGAGTTCCAAAACTGTCCATCAACATCTGAACCACCAAACGCCATCCGTCGACCAAAACAAACAGCAGTAGTTTGAACGGCAGTGAGATTACCGCAGGGGGAAGCATCAGCATCCCCATCGAGATCGTCACGCTAGCGACGACGAGATCGACAATCAAAAAGGGCAGGTAAATCTGGAAGCCCATCAAAAATGCAGTCTTCAGTTCACTCAAGATGAATGCCGGTAAAAGCACTCGCATCGGTACATCGGCGAACGTGCTCGGCAGCGGCGCGTCGGGATCCATGTAGCCGTAAAATAAATGCACGTCTTCATGATTGCCGGCCACGTCGATTTGATTGGACATGAATTCACGAATCGGAATCGAACCGGCTTCGTAAGCTTCTTCCATCGACATTTTGACGTCGGGATCGGTGTACGGTTTGACGGCGTCTTCGTAGACACGCGTCCACACCGGAGTCATCACGAACAACGTCATGAACATCGCGATACTAGTCATTACCTGGCTCGGCGGCAATGATTGCAGCCCTATCGCTTGTCGCAACAGTCCAAGCACGATGATGATGCGGACATAACAAGTCGTCATCAACAAAACGGCCGGTGCTAGACTTAGCACGGTTAGCAGCAGCAAGACTTGCAAGCTGCTCGCCAAACCTTCGGGGCTAGTCCATTGTTCCGGACCGCCACCGAGGACGTTCAGCGATTCCGCAGCGATCTTGACAGGTTCTTGCTGCACAATCGTCGGCTGTTGAGCCGCTGCGGTCGGCGCATGCACCAATGCAGTGATCAGCAGAATCAGTTGTATTGCAAGCAGTCGGATCAAACCAACGTCGCTCCATTAACGTGGACGCCTTCGGCATAGAGACTCTCGGACTTTAGGGAAATTTGCCAAGAAAGCGAAAGAGCGATTCGGCCCACCTGTTCGTCGACCCTGCAACTGTGGGAAGCAGGAACGCGACTACTTCACAATCCGCCAACAGCGGTGGATCCGCCGATTTCGATACTCTTCGGGGACCGTTTGGTTACTGATTTCGTGGATCGTCGTCGCCGGAACCTCCGCCGGATCAAACTTAAATCCGCGGAAATTGTTCGAGAAATAAATCACTCCGCCAGGGCTGACGAGTGCTAGCAATTGATTTAAGAACGGCACCGCACAGGTTTGCACGTCCCAGTCGTTTTGGGTGCTCTTGCTGTTGGAAAACGTCGGCGGGTCAAAGACGACGAGGTCATACAGTTCAGCGGGTTTGTGATCTTTGATGAACTGAACGGCATCGATCGCGAAATATTCGTGTTCGGGACCATCGAAGCCGTTTCGCAGCATGTTCACTTTGGACCACTCGATGTAGCGTTTGGACAGATCAACGCTGGTCGTCTTTGCGGCGCCACCCGCAGCGGCATAAACGCTGAACGAACCGGTATAGCAAAACAGATTCAGAAAATTTTTGCCTGCGGCGACCTCGCGGACCATTTGCCTTGTCACACGGTGATCAAGGAATAACCCGGTGTCGACATAGTCGGCCAAGTTGACCAGGAATTTCAGTCCTCCCTCTTGGACTTCAATCCGCGAATCGGTCTCGGCGACCTTTTCGTGCTGTTTGGTTCCCCGTTGCCGTTCGCGTTTCTTCAAGTAAACGTTTTTCGCAGGAATTTCCAGCGTCTCGCCTGCGGTTTTTGCCATCAAATCGAGCCAATCGGAATGCTCGGCCGGTTCACGATCGTGCGGCCGTTCGTACTCGGTGATGTGCAGGTTGTCTTCGTAGCGATCGACCACCAATGGGATTTCAGGGATATCGCGTTCGTACAGTCGATAGCATGTGATCCCGCGACGCGTGGGATAACGCCGCAAATGGCGAGCTCTTTTGCTCAACCGAGTCGCAAACAGTTTGGCTTGTTCGATCGTTTTTTCGGAATAGGAGGAGCTGTTCTTCATACAGATCGGTTTGAGAGGGTATCCGAAAAGGGGTCTGACCCTCTCCGGTGAGGCAAAAAACTCAGCAAAAACGACTCGCCTCCAAAGGGTCAGACCCCTTTTCGGAGACTCTCTGAGGTTTCTTCGTTTGATTTCGTTTTGGATTTGCTGGCATCTGACCAGTGACTGGCAATCATCGTGTCGATGACCAATTGGGTGAAGTGGTACATCAGCATCGGGATCACGCTGACGCCACAATCGATGGCGATTTGCAGCCCAATCGTCAGCGTTTTTTGGCTGCCGGCGATCCCGACCGCAATCTGACTCTCGCGGTCCGCCTGGAGCATGCGTGCCAGGAAGACGCCAAACACGAGTGCCGCGACATGCAGCATCGCCACTGAGACAAAAAGCTGTCCGATTTGGATGCCAAATAGCGAGGCATTCTCCTGCATCGCTTCGCGTACGACCATGGCGCTCGCGATCGATCCGAAGCCCACCATCGACAGAATACCGAGCTGGGCAAGGAAGGATAAGCGGAGCTTTTGGCGGTCCGCCCATTCCGCAAGTCCTACCATCCGCATCGTTTGCGCCAATACGATGGGAATGACTACGACTAAGGTCAGATTCCAGACCTGATCAGTCACCGACAGTTCCGTGGTCTTTGCTAGCACCAAGGCGACTCCGATTGGCACCACCGCGATGCAGGCCAAATTGGTAACGACGGTCGTCATCAATGCGATCGATTCGTTGCCACCCGCTTTGCGTGTCCACACGGCAGCCGATGCGAGGGTGCAGGGGACCAGCGATGCGACGAACAAACCGCCAAAGATCGGCGCCGGCAAATAGGCCCTCATCGGCCAACACATCAGCGGCACGACGGCGATATTGATCGCGATTGCTAGCAGGGTTGGCAGCGGTTTGCGAAGACTTTGACGCACCGACTGGGCGGGCAACGAGATCCCCATCGTACCCATCACCGCAAACACAATCGCACTGCGTAATGTCGTCATTTCTAACAGCGGAGTCAGTGCTTCGCTAGCAAAGAAACCAATGGCAAAGACCAACACCAGCGAGATCAGAAACCAATGTGATTTTAGCCTTGCCCACATGTTGTAATATTCCCAAACGACCTATCGGCAAGGAGGGCAATGAACTTAAGATTCGGACGTGTCTATCGCTGTTCGCTAGCGTGCAGGGTATCAGAAGCACCCGAAGCTTCCGAGGCACACTGCAAACGGACTCGTATGGGTCCGGAAAACACGGTTTTTTACGTCAACGGTTTCGGTCGCCCCCGCAGGGAAAGGATTCCCAATGCATGAACGGACACAACGAGCCTTTGCTCGCTTGGTGTTCGTTGTCTGCTGCGCGTTGCCGACTTCGATCGTTCTGATGACGATTCTGGTGACCTGGACCCCCTGGTATCACCGCCATTGTTTGCGAACGATTACAGCGTCGATCGCCAAGGACACGGGGTTCGACGTCGAGATCGAAGATTTTGATCGCCCTAGTCCCTCGCGATTGGAACTGCAAAACGTTCGATTGTTGGATCCAGAGACGAAACGCGAAGTTGCCAAGGTCTACAAGCTCACCTGGACCGAAGTGAACGATGGCGTTTCGATTGTGCTGCATCAACCCGAGCTGCAGTCTTCGGAGCTAGGCAATACTTGGCGATTGGTGCACGACCGATTCTTGTGCCAATCGATTTGTGTTTCGACGCCGGTCCGTTTTGCGGCCAACGACTTGACCCTTCACAGCGACACCGGGCCGATGACGCTTCGTGACGTCGATGCTTGGATCGAACCGGGCAACCCATCGATGATCGGCAGTTCCACCCGCGCGACGATCGAATGTTTGCCCACTGGCCAGCCCACGGATCGCGGTTTTCGCATCGAAGTGGTTCGCGATCGCAGCGGGGTGACCCCGGTGACGACGTGGACACTGGAAACGGGCGACACCGCCCTGCCCTGCTCTGCCCTGGCTCCGTACAGCAACGCGATGGCGATGTTAGGCAGCGATGCCACGTTCTCAGGAATGATGCGATGGTGTGTCGAACCCGATGGATGGTGGGTCGATTTGAGCACGTCGCGATTCGATCAGGTTGATTTGGCTCGGCTGTTTCAGCGACTGCCTCATCAGTTGACCGGCAACGCCAGTTTACTGTTTCGACGCGGCATGATTCGTCCCGGTAAGACGGTCGACGTGATTGCCGAGTTGCGTGCCAAAGAGGGTTTTGTGGGGACGTCGCTATTGGCGTCGATGCAGCGAGATCTTGGCATGACCGTCGTGACCGACACCACAAGTGCACGTCCGGTTCCCTACGACCACTTGGCAATGCAGTTTCAGATCTTTGGCGCCAAGATGACGCTTGATGGGATCTGTCGCACCGAGCAAGGTTATGAAGGGTTGCCTGCCGGCGTGGTCTTCATTGCCGACGGCTACTCGATGGTACAAGCTCGTGAGTTGGAGATGCCCGCGATCGAGTTAGCCAAAGCGGTCGCACCGTCGCACAGTGTGTTAGTACCGATGTCCGAGCAGACCACCCCGATGATGCAGTGGCTATTGCCTCCGAGCCGAGCGCTTCCAAGCGACGCCACGCATTCGCCCTCGCCGCGAATCCAAACCGCTCAAGAATTCAGCGGCGGCCCCACGATCAGCGAACCGTAGTCGCTGTTTAAGAGGAACTGGTGCGGATCACTAAGTTTATGCACACTGCGTGGGTCCGGCGCAAGGGACGTGCTGTGTCCACAGACGTCTCTTCCTGTCGTTTTCCCAAGCCGCAGTGGCAGCGACAGCATGTAGCCTGGGACGTGAACCCCAGGGAGACTTCGGTAGCCGGGCAAGACGCTTTCAGAAAGAAAGGATATAGGTAGGAAGATTAGGGGTAAGAAGATTCCAGGCAGAATGCATTTTCCTACCCCAAATCTTCCTACCTAATCTCCTCGAGTCGTGATCCCGCGTTACGCATCAAAGCATAATGGGAAATCGTCGGAAATCGGGGAAATCGGTACCAGCCACCACGTCTGTCCAAGCTCGTGAGTTGGAGATGCCTGCGATCGAGTTGGCCAAAGCGGTCGCACCGTCACACAGCGTCATGGTGCCGATGTCCGAGCAGACCACGCCATTGATGCAGTGGCTATTGCCTCCAAGCCGAGCGCTTCCGAGCGATGCGAGTCATTCGCCCGCACCGCGAATCCAAACCGCTCAAGAATTCAGCGGCGGCCCCACGATCAGCGAACCGTAGTCGCGTTGTTTGCTGGTTGCATAGGTTCGTGTCTGTGAGCCGAAGGACGTGAGGCCTCGGGTTGGATGCGGGTTAGAACGCCACTCTGATTGCACCGGATGCCGCAAAAAGCCCGGCCGCCAACGCGTCTCGGTTCAGCGGAATGACGCTGCTGCTGGTGGTGAGGGAGATTGGAAAAGGCAAAATGAAAAATGTGGAAGGTGTCGGCCTGCCATTGGAATGATCCCAGCGAATTCGTTTGCAATGGACAAGACATGAGAATGATGTGGCAGTAAGTTGTTCGCACCGAATTTACAACACTTCAGGATTCAGCGGAGGTCCAACGGTAAGCGAGTTGTAGCCGCTGTATCATGAAAATCGGTATGGGGGACCGCGTTTGTGTTCTTTTCTTACGCTGTGGGAATGACGACGCGTGCAAAATTGGATAAAATCAGTAGCGAAGCAATTTCAATTTGCCGGTGGTCGAAAGATACAAGATGTATGGCACGTGACAGAATTCCCTCTCAGACCGAACACGAGGTGCTTACGCGGTCGGGACGACGATGCTCGCTATGCTGGGGGTTGGAGCACGACCTTGGCGTAAAGCAGATTCAAATCGCTCACGTCGACCGCGACAACAGCAATAACGAGTTCAATAATCTGGCACCATTATGTTTGCCGCATCATGATCTGTATGACACCACTCCTAGGCAAACGAAAAAGCTGACGCCCAAAGAACTGGAACTCTATCGTGACGAAGTGTATGACATACTCGCCAAGCGAAAAAGGATTATTTCTAGTTCATTGACGAATCAGCAAGGGAATCGTACCTATGCAAATACGGATGCGGAGCGTCTTGGTTTGCTTTTAGAGGCCTTTGACGAAGATTCGGCAAGGTCCAATCCTAATGGACTAAGGCTCCTACATTTGACAAAGCAATTTGCCTTCGTCGATGGGGATTTCGCCGCTGCTCAAGAAGGTGTCAAGAGTCTGTTGCGTTTGATTGAAAATGACGACAGTATCTGCGGCAAAGGCTCGTGTTTTATCTCTGGACAGAATGCGCTTCCAGTTAGCTCACCCGAGGTGGCTTTGGGGAAAGTGCTGCTAGAGTTGTCCAGGCTTGATGGAGTATTTTTTCTGAGCCTTTCTCGTTTGCTCTCGCAATATGCATTCAGCGAGGAAGTGAGAGGTTTTTCCAACTTGACGATTGATGATGTGCCCAGCAAAAAAGCCGCTTCAATCTGTTCGTCGCTCTACGGGATAGCAGTAGGGAAATTTGGAGTGTGCGAAAAATGGGCGGTTGATGTTGTAATACGCGAGCTAGTGGACTTCGTATCCCGTATGACCATTGCATATGCGTTGCAAGGGCACGATATTCCTGATTCAATCGAACGTCGCTACTATTCCGCTAGCGGTGAAAGAATTTCGCCTGGCCCTAATTTTCTTGGCGATACATGCGACGATGATTGGCACGGTAAGAATCTTCCTCCGGATGCTTGGTTCGCGTGTGTGAACATTGTCGCGAGGTTCACCCCAACGGTGTTCTCAAGTGCAATCAAGCACGTGCCGGAGAAATTGCCCAGTCGGACGGATCTGTTCGCAATGGAAGATAGCTCGGAAAGTGTTTCGGTAAGGAATGTACGCAATCTGGCTGATATGTGGACAACCGTTTGGGACGCAATCATGTTTGGGAAAATTGTGGTCGCGACGGAACGTCAACTTCGCGATGTCCGAGAACACATGGACGAGTGTCGAGCAATTGCTGAATGTGGGTTGGCTGGACTTCGGCATTGCCTAAATGATGAGCATCGCCTTCTATGGAAGAAGCAGAAACGGTAAAGAAGTTAAAGGGCCTTCTGGTCATTTCGGCGTTGCACTTGAGGCTCTTGGGAACGTTGTTTTCTCAGCAACGAGAAAGCAAACATTGTTGTCATCGCGTTGCGACTGTTTAAATCGAATTCATCGCTGAAACCACGGACTTATCGTTCGTGGCGGGTGCATGTCATTGCGTCGCAAGTTGAAGGTCGCAGCGGCACACCGTGTTTTACTTAGACGCAAGCTTGCCTGGCCAGCCAAAACGGTTCCGGACCCGTTGTCCTTCACAGCTGCGATGCCATTTGCTCGCCGTTTTTTGAATCCGGTGGAGAAATGAAAATTTGCGAAGCACCATAAGCGGACGCATCGCCCTTTCCTCTGATTTGATTGTTGGAGGAGCATGCATCGAGTCCGGAAATTCAATTCAGGACGCTAGTTTGTCACAGCCCCTTACGACTGTTATTCTGTCGGACTTCAATATCCAACCGCAGCCAGTAACGAGCAATCCAACCCAATGCCAGAACATCAGGCACCTCTCGCAAAAGATTGCAACGAATCGCAATTTTTCCAACGGCTTCGGACTCTCACTTCTGAATCCGACAGCACGTCGCTGGCAAACTTGCTCAATGCAACGAAACGCCTGCTGGAATCCGCCGACGCAATCAGCAAACAGATTGTTCGCTACCTGCCTCAGTTCACGCTGCACGACAGTACGCATCTTTGGAACGTCCTCAGCTTTATGGAGGAATTGGCGGGAGGCAAAGAAGGCATGCAGCGGCTTGGTGCGGGTGACTGTGCCATGGCAATCTGGGCAGCGTTCATTCATGACCTTGGCATGGTTCTGGAATCTGAGGAACTCGCCGCTCTGGATGCGGTCGACGAGTATGACTCCAGCGTCGAACCGAGTCAGAAACCGCCCGACGAAAAAGCGGAAGCTTGGCATGCCTATCGTGACGGCCACGAACACTGGGCCACGATTCGGCAGGCTCCCAATGACCAACGCAATCGCATGCGGCTGGGGATCATTCGTGCCGCCTTCATCCGCGACTCGCACGCCAGGGACGATGCGCACTCGGGGCAATGCCGGATCGATGACTGGCTGAACTTTTTGGCGGCTGGCGACCGTCTGCTGGCTCAGGCTTTGGATGAATACGCGATCTCCGATCGAATTGTCCGGGTGGCGGTCAGCCACAATCAGGACATCGGCTGGCTTCCGCGGCAGCTCAACCAGCTGGGCATCTCCAAGCCACACGCCGAACCCCTGGGAGCAGAGCTGGGAACGGTTCACTGGACATGGATCGGCTGGCTGTTGCGACTTGCGGATGTGTTCGACTGCGACAAGTCGCGAACACCAAAGGTTCTGTTTGACCACGGCGGGATCACTGATGTACGCAGCAAGACCGAGTGGCAAAAGCATTTGGCGATTCGCGAAGCCCCGCTCTGGGAAGCTGATGCGGATAGACGGACGCTGCTGTACACCTGCCACAAGTGCCCGAGCCCGAACGTTGAAAAGGCCATCCACCAGATCATCGGATGGATGAACGACGAAATCGAGAAAGTCCGGACGGCCAGCTTTGCAACTTCGGATAAATCTCGGCCCGTACTTCGCCTGCCGTCGCAGGCCCGAGTGGACATCAAGCGGCGCGAAGGCGGATATCTGTATCACGACATGGAATTTCGCCTGAATCGTGATGCTGTGGTCGAACTGCTGATGGGCGAGAGTCTGTATGGTGGCCCGGAACTGGCTTTACGCGAACTGGTTCAAAATGCGTTGGATGCGGTACACCTGCGTGACCAACGCTATCAATTAGCCGTGGCACTGAACGCGGCTGGCAGCAAGGAAAGGCCTCGTCAGCCACACCAGTCGTGGGATGGGCAGAAGCCGGAGGTCAATGTGTCGTGGGGCGAAGAAGACGGACGCCGCTATGTTCGCGTGCAGGACTCCGGTGTCGGAATGACCGTCGGGACGATGCGCCGTTTTTTGACGCAGATCGGAAAGAGCTATTACAAGTCCGACGACTTCCGCGCCGAACAGGAATTGATGCGTCGCAACGGCATTCTCTGCACAGCAATCTCACAGTTCGGCATTGGCTTTCTGTCAGTCTTCATGCTGGCTGATGAGGTCACGATTTACACCCGGCCCGTGGGGGTTACCGATGGAAAACCTCCATCGGACGGAGCAATGCAGGAGACCGCTCGCTTCCCCTTCCGTGCCGAAATTCACGGACCCCACGGTCTTTTGGCTTTCTATCCAGACAAAACTGCAACTTTGCCGGGGACGAAGGTGACGATCTGGTTAAAGGATAACTTTGTGCTGCCCGACTGGAACCGCGAAGTGCTGATTGCACGTCTGCGACAGGAGTTCTACCAACTTGATCTTCCCGAAGAAGTCAAAAGCGTGCTTGAACAGCAGCAGCAAGAGATTTCTGCTCCGCAGCAATTGCTTGATCCAGGTTTCGAGATCAGCCGCTTCATTGTCTGGCCGCTGTATCCAGTCAAGCTGTCAGCGGCCGCTCAGTCGGATTCTCTCGTCGTTGATGACTCATTTCATTATCGCGAGTTGGTCCCACTCGATCGTATGGCATTGAAGGCCAAGGCTGAGGAATGGGAACATGAGATTCCGGAGATCGAGGATACCGATTGGCGTGTGTGCGACTGGACCGACAAATCCGTCGTACAGAACGCTGTGGAAGCCACTGGCAGCAGGATTCGACTGATCGCTCCCCATCCTGAGTCGAGTCCTGAGTCATTTACGCCGGCGGAGTGGACTACCTTATCGGAGTACTTGCCATCGGGCCAGCCGCGACTCTTGCTGAGTAGTTTTACGGAACCTCAGCTACCGAATTCACTAACCCGTTATCAATGTCTCGTAAACGGTGTTCGCATCGTACCCGGTTTTGTGCCAAATAGTTCCGAGCGTGACTGCAAACTGCCACAAGTTATCGAGCAATTACCAGTGCTTCCGGGTGAAGGCGGCTGGGTGTGGATTGACCTACGCGGGGCGGCCATGCCACGACTGCGGGCAGACCGATCCGCACCGATTTCCACCCAGCCCGAACCGCCCGACTGGCGTGGGCTGATCCAGCGTTGGAACACTGAACTCCCCGGTGACGCCCCCGCTTGGCTGATGAATCAAGTGCTCTACATTCAAAACGAACGCCCGCAGCGGATCACAGCGGAGCACCCAATTCGAGTGGGGCTTAGGCAGATCAGCCCCCTACTCGTCGGACCGCTACTGTTAGGTAGGTCTACCATTTTAAGAAGCGCCAACCACGTTATGGCTGAAGATCCGGGACAGCACGTCGCCCTCGACTTCCCTCGCGCAGTCGCCCGCGTCCTCGATCGCACCCGCACCCGCTACCACAACCGCGCCCTCAACCGCGCCGCAGACCTCGAACGTGCCCTCGACCGCGCCCTCGACTTCGCCCATGCCCTCGACCGCGACATCCACCTCGACCTCGACCTCGACCGCGATGCTTTCCGAAGTCGGGCGGGATGGCGCGGTGTTCTCGTCTTCGCGGGTGTGGAAACTCATCTAGCATCCGAGGCGATCGGATTCGACCGCGATGAAAGTCTCCCTGCAATGGGGCTCATTGGCGTCGGCTCGCGGACTGACTTGCGACTCGTAGGCCCAATTCATGCAACAAATTCGCTGTATGCCGGCACGCCGCCTGCTTGGCTCCGTGCTTATGATCTGACGCTTCCTTATACCGCGTTTCCCTTGGACGCGTTACGGGCACGGTTTCCTGAATGGGCGACGAAACACGGCCCCCGACTGACCTACATGCTCCCGCTCCTGCTTGGCGAGGAACCCAGTAAGAGTTGGCGTGACAGGCCGAAAAAAGATCGCCCAGTCGATTCACTCTTGCTGTTCTTGCCGAATCCCGATCACTGGGAATGGATGTTCGCGGACCATTCACGTGAAGAGTGGGCCGAGGGATCTGCATCGGCCCTATGGGATCTGAAGACAGGAAAAGTCCTATACGCCGACGGTATCCACACGGCCGCCTCTATCCGAAAAAAGGGCGTCGGCAAACCACTGCTTGACTGGTTACAGCAATAGCCCCAAGTTGGAAAGGCGATTGCATAAGTCAAACGCAACAGGCGTCGTTTCGTATCGGCGCTGAACTTAAGACTCCTAGCTCTTTTGTGTTAGCATTGACTTACTCGGCTATGCCAGTTCCTACATCACGGCGCACACACCATGAAACATCGCTTGAAACAGTTCTTCAAAATCTCGATCGCCTTGATCGCCGTTTTGGTAATCATCGCGGCATTTTTGAGCTGGCGATCGTTTGCCGAGGTCGAAGCTGCTCTGAAACCGATCCGTGATCGAGGTGAGCCGGTGTCGCTCGCGAATTTGCGGGCAGCTCCCGTCGCCGAGGACGAAAACGCCGCGACCTATCTCAAACCCATCGCCACAGAAGTCGAACAAGTCGTCAACGAAGCCTACCCGATTGCTTATTCCGATGACTTCTCCTGGCGTAACGGGTTGACGGAGGGTCAGATCGCAAAACTGCGTCAGATCTTTGACACGCATCCTCAGCTGCCCGGCGAAATCTCGCTGGCATCGCACTGCGACAACCTCATTTGGCCGCTCGATTTCGAATCGACGCCAAACGAACTGATGGAGCAGGTAGTGCAAGTGAGCCAAGAGGTACGTGCGATTGCACGGCTGCAGGTTATCCGGACTCGCTACCTCGCTGCGATCGGAAAGTCGGACGACGCGGTTCGTGTTTGTCTCGAAGAACTGCGACTGGTTCGGCTTCAAGCGGACACACCGTTGCTTGTGTCGTGGATGGTCAACATGGCCTGTCGTCGTGAAGTTTTGTTCCAGCTGAACGGTATTCTGCAAACGGAAACATTGACGCCTGAGACGCATGCTGAGATCGAACGTGAGTTGGCTCAGCAACAGCTGGCAAGTCATTTCACGCAGACACTCAAGTCTGAACGTGCCTTCGGCATCGAGAGCTTTCGTGGATTCTCGATATTGGCTGCCTCTTTGACTCCGCAATTAGCGAATTACATCGAATACATGAACGAGCAAATCGAGGCCAGTTCACGGCCACCGAACGATCCAGCGTCGGCAACCAAAGTGACCGCCGTCGGCATGACCACGCTACTTGTCCCAGCGATCGATAGCGCACGTGACGCTATGGAACACACGCTTGCGACGGAACGTTGTTTGAGAGTTTTCAATGCGATCCAGTCGCGTCGGGAACCGACGTCTTCGGTTGACCTACATGATCTCGGGTTACCCGCCGAGGCGATCCTCGATCCGTATAGCGGAGAAACGTTACTGACCCAGTCCGCCGAGTCCGGCTGGATCGTGTACAGCGTGGGCGAAAACGGCAGCGACGATGATGGTCAGATCGAGCCTGACAACGTGACGAACAAGTCCGCGGATATCGGTGTCGGCCCACCATCCGAATAACGCCAGCGGAATCGAGCAGCATTGCGTCCCCGCTTGGCGGCAGCATGTAGGCTGTGGCGTGTGAGCCGTGGGCCGTAAGGCACCGGGTAATGCGTGGAACCCGGCCGCACACGCGCGAGCGGCTCACTAAATCAACAAGCCGGTAGCCCCGGTTGGATGGTGACGAAACCGTGGCTAGCGCCAAAACGGCTAACGAAGTCAGTTGTCATCTGAAGGGAGCACAGACAACATTCGGTAAGAAAGGTTATAGGTAGGAAGTTTCCAGGCAGAATGCATTTTCCTGCCCCTAATCTTCCTACCCAATATCCGCGAGTAGCGACCACGCGTTTTGCACCAATCTCACTGTCTACTGAGACCACTGCCGTCGCTACCTCAGCTCGGTCCCATGTGCGGGCCCGCAGCTATTACGCCGATTCGAGGTCGCTTGGTTTACGACCGAACGCGATCCCGGCGATGATAAAGGCGGCTTGGCTTGCGATGTACAGACTCAACCACATCAGAACGCCGGAGGTGAATCCGTAGCTGTGCAGTCCGATGCCTAGTTCATTAGTTCCGAACCAGCTCCACGTGGTCACGATGTTGCCACCAATCGCTAGCACACAGAAACCGCGTGCTTTGACCATGCCGTCCCAGCGAGCGTGCAGCATCAGTGCATTCCAAATTACGATCAACAAGGCCCCGTTTTCCTTCGGATCCCAGCCCCAGAAGCGGCCCCAGCTGTCGTCGGCCCACAAGCCACCTAAGACTGTGCCGACGAAGCTAAACAGGATTCCGAAACAAGCCGCGCCGTAACACATACGGTACAGGTCTTTCATCGCCTTGGAGTCTTTGCCAACCCAGCCAGCCAGCAAATAGCCTATCCCGAGCGTGCCGGCGACCAGCGTGGCGACATACCCCAGCGTGACGCTGATCACATGAGTCGCCAACCAGAACTGTGTATCCAACACTGCTTGCAGTACCGGCATCGTATCCCCGGTGTTCAGCCCATAGGCGACCAACAGCGACATCATGCCTGCGAATGCGGACAACAAGTTGCCGGTGCCGTATTTGAAAATTCGTTCGACTACTAAGCCAAACAACACGGCGGCCCAACCGATGAACACAGCCGAGGAATAGAGGTTGATGACCGGAGCGCGACCGGTGATCGCCACGCGGCACAAGATCGTAAACGTGTGAATCGCTAACGCAATTGCCAGTGTTCCCCAAACGGCTTGTCGCATCCGAGGCAAGTGGAATAGAAAGTAGAACAGCGCCAAAACCGTCGAGACGAGATACAGAAACATCGTTACGCCGGTGGGCCAATTCGATTGCATCCATCGTTCCAACGAGACCGTGCCTTTGTCATAACCAGGGATGCGGTAGCTTTGCACAGCGGCGAGATGCTCATCCACGGCGGTGTTAAAACCGACTGTGTCCATGTCACTGTACGCTTTACTGATCTCACCAAACGTCTCGATCGAAGGCTGAGGTGTCGCGCCGGTCCCGAGCGAAGTTTTGACCATGTCGAAAAATGCCGGTGCATAGGCCGACCACTTCGGGTTATCAACCGATTCGTCCGCAACGTTTTCGGCGGGCGGGATCACGGCCGGAGCCGGCATCTTGGCTAAGCTTTCCATTCGCATTTCAAGTTCACGTATCGCGAACATTTGACGATCTTGTTCACTGGTCCCCTCGGGAAAGAAACTGTCGGGGATTCGCGACGGAGTCGGGATGCGAAACGCTGCAGCGGTCAACGTGTATTGCCGCGTACGACGATCAAGTTCAATCAACTTCTTTTCTTTGAACGATTGATGGATCGCCTCTTTTTTACCCGCGGCTTCGACAAGCTTTGATGCTTCATCCCATTGCTCACGAATTTCGTTCAGTGAATAGAGTTTGCTTTTGCGTCGCTCGAGCCCCAGTTCGCTGCGCACTTCTTCGGCATCGATGCGGAACATCGGTAAATCATGAAGCGAGGGATCGTCGGTCGCGACTTCCATCAACCACTGCATCGCCGACACCGAACGGCCAGTGGTGTGGTCTTGGATCTCTTTCGGAGCGGTATCAAGCGATAGCGACTCGCGATTGCTGATCGCTTTCAGGGTTTGACGTGCGTAAGCGTCCAGCGGCATCACGCGGCCACCGAATTGAGTCGGTATCTTGCCAGCCGTGTAAAAGTCGAACTGCTTCATCCGTTCGTTTGGACGCATCGAATTCATCACGGCGGGCCAAGGAATCAACATCATCAGTGCGATCCCAGCAAACGCGCCGACGGTGACAAATACAGGCCACCTTGAGGTCGGCGTTTGATTGAATTCAGCCAACGCTGCGAGCTCTTTGCGGTTTTCACGTTCACGGCGATCCAGGAATCGAGTCAGCGTGCCAAGGAAGTGAACCAGCATGCCGAGTGCAGTGATGCTGCAGGCGACGTACGGAATCAGCCAACCCGAGTTGCGGACGACTTGAATTCCGGTCATCTCTTTGCCGCCGGGAAGTGGCGTGTAGTTGGATTGATAAAACGTTTCGCCGCGATAGCGAAGCGGATTGTTCATCCACACGCGGTCTTTGCGGTCTTCGCCGGTTTCCGTATCGATGATGCGGATGAACGACGAGTAATCTCGCGGCGTGTCGCTGCCGCTCCAGTTCACGCGGCGAACGTCTTCGAGTTGAACCCAATACGGTTTCACTTCGCGATGAAAACGCAATCCAATGTCATAGCTCTTCTCATTCACCGTAAATGAATCGAAGTCATCTTTGACCGGTTCACCGGGGATCAACATTTCGCGATCCGAGATGACTTGGCTCACCAAGTGCGTCGCGATCGATTCGCCCGATGCCTTGTCGATCAGTTCGACGTAAGCCGAGGGAACATTGATCGCTCCGTCGGTGCCGCCCGCCTTGGTCACGGGGATGGCTTTGACTTCCAATCCGATCCCGGCGGTAGCGATGTTGTCTTTCTCGTCGGCTTGTTTGAGCGTTGAGTTGGGGAAGTATTCGATCACTTTGACGTTGACCGGAAGCGTCTCGTCTTCGATCAATGAACCTGATGTTGCGGCTTGTTGCAAACGACTTGCAGGGATCGCGATGATGTTGTCGATGTCATCGAGTCGTTCGATAAAGGTCAACTCGGCCGCGTCCAGATTGATCAACGTGTTGGTCGATTCGCCTTCGACCAGGCTGAGGCGTTGTTCAAGTTGGCGGTCTCCAAAAGCAAATTGGCCGACCATCAAGAGTCCCACGCCCAGGTGCAACAGTACGTTGCCCCCTTGTTTGTTGAAGACCAGCAGACAGCCCGCCAGCAGTAGTCCGCCGACGCCTAAGCCTTTGGTCAATTGCCAAACAATCCGCAAACCGGGATCACCGATGCGGAAACCGTAGAACAGGGCTGCCAACAAAACCAGGATCAACAGTCCGCCTAATTGGTACAGCAGCATCGCGATTCTCGCGTTGCGAACTTGGGTTCCCCAAGCCACCGCACCGGCGGCCAGCAATCCGTAACCGACTAACACACAAACCCACAGAGCGTCATAGGAAATCGGTGGCGTGCCTTGCAATCCGTCACTGTTATGTCCCGCCATCACGACGAATCCGGTGGCGATGAAACCGGCAATCAAAAATGCAACGCCCAGCATCAACTTTGAGCCGCTGGCGTTGATCTTGAAACGCGTGATTTTTGCCGCGACCAAATTCACCATCAACATAAAACCGATCAACGCCCCGCCCGGGAACGGGATCTTGCCCGGCAATGGCTCGCTATGACGATAGAACGCTTGCGGGACAAAGTCATCAAAGTGCAACATCGCGACCCACGACAGGAAGTATCGCTGCTTCACCTCTAACATGTTCATCTCGTCTTGGGCGAGCGTGCCCACGAGAACGATGATCAACGACAACGCGAAAAGCGTCACTGTCAATTTCAGCGATCCGAGCCAACGCAACGTGACATGACTAAACTCGCCGAAGGAATCTTCGGTCTGATGATCGATGTATTGGGAATGCGTGGTGGTCGTAGCCATAATTTTGATGATGAGTGAGGTGGGGGGAGAGGTGGGCGAGCGTTTCTTCGTGGTTCGGAACCACCTTCAATCGTCAGTGCTCATCCATTGATTTTACACTGCTAGAGCTTGATCGATTCCAGGAACGACTTGATTGCCTCGGATTCGGCGGTCACTGTTTTCGCAGGGCCCGTCATTTTGATGAACAAACTGAACCCTTCATCTAATGGGACAATGGTGGCGTCGATCGCGGTGCCTGCGTCGGGGTCTGTACCTAATAGTAAGAACCGTTGGCCATCTCGACCATCAATTTTGATCTTTTCAGCATCTTCGAGAGCTTTGTCGACGACTTCGACTGCAACACCCTCGGGGCGAATTTGGCCGAGCCAGCGAGCAACGTTGCCACGTAGGTCGCCACCGGCAGGAATGACTGTCAGTTCGGCTTCGGCATCTTCGGGGCCGACGTTGAACGCCGCCATTCGCATGCTGGACATTCGCCCATCACGCCAACCTTCGGGGCGATCGTACTTCAAACGCGAAGCAGGACTTTCCGGCGATGCACTGTTGTCGGCGTCGGCTGCAGGTGTTTTCGTGGGCGTAGAACCCGACGTCATCGAGCCGCCGGCCACGCCGCTATGGATATCGTCGTTGGGCATCTCGCCAAGAGGCATTTGGCCACGAGCCATCCCACCCATCATTGGCGGTGAACCGCCACTTGATTTGCCAACGATATCGACCCATACCGCAGGTCCGTCGCCGGATTCGATCTCCAGTGGCTTGCCGCTCGCCCATTTTTCGGTCGATGCAGCCAAGCCGATTTGGCCTCGCCAACGATTGACATTCATCGCCACTTCGGCGTCCCAGTCGGGTTGTTTCGGGAGCGACGACACGCTGATGTCGAGCTGCTTGTCGGGCGTGTTGACGGCGATCGAGGCAAACCGCATCGGTTTGGATCCGCCGAGCTGCCAACCTTCTGGTAATTCGTCGAGCACAGGTTTGTCGTCCTCAAATTGGATCGACTCGACAAACTTGCGGAAATCATCTTCAATGATGGCAACTGCTTTCTCGGGAGCCGCCGTGATCTTAAAGAACCAAGTTTGATCGCCTTTAGGAACCATCGCCGCCAGCATGCGGTCGTTACCGGTACGAAGTTGCTCAGGCACCTTGGTCGGTATCGCGTAGGTCACGATTGGATCGGTTTTCTCGCAACCCGTCACGACGGCTAGTAGTAGCACGACGCAGAAGATCGCCAAGTATCGTTGTGCGAAAAAGCGGGAGGTCCGCAACATGTTTGCCATCAGAATCCTGGAGCTGGCTATAGGGGTGGGGCGAAACGGGGGGATCGCTGCATTTTGCAGCTCCAGCCCGACTAGGTACGAACCCATGAAGGTAAGGTGCCCCCATTGAATTAGAAACCCCGCAGGCTTTTGTTTCGTACCCACGATTCTAACGTGCGGCGGTGTCCAAGGGCAGCGGAATTTTCCACCGATGGAGGTGCGAATCGAGGATCATAGTGGCGAGTCAGGATTGCGGCTCACTGCGATGCCCACCCCGATTTCTACGTGCATTCTCTGTGTTTCGCCGCAAAATACAGCTTCGCAAGCCAATCGGGTAGCTAATACGTCTGATCCTGAACCATCAAGGCAATCGCCTCGATGCGGTTCCGATCTCGATTTGCCTGCGACAGCATGTCACGTCGGCAAACGCTCTTAAACAGCCGCAATCCGCAGCCAATCCGCGTCTACCAGCCCATCAAGCTGATTAGCGAATCGGTCAACGAGCTGACCGGGGCGGATGGCTCGCTGTAAGTCCACATATTGCGAAGCAAATCGGTCATCAACATCCCGCCGAGGCTCAGTACGCCGATGATCATCACCAACGTCAAGCACTGCAGCAGGGTGAAAGGAACCTCATAAGTGCTAACCGCAGACGATCCGGTGGCGGTCTTGGTCCGCTTGGATGTCGAAGCGATTCCGACTCCTTCGGCCGCGACTTCTTCCTCTTCGACGAATCCTTCTTCGACCGGAGCCGCTTCGGCATCAAACGCGTCGGCGTCGCCAAATGCGTCGCCACCAAATTCCACAGGCTCGCCGATCAACTCGGAGTCTTCGACTTCGATCACCTGAGAATCGCTATCGATTTCGGACTCTAATCCGATGCCCGATGGCGACAATTGGAATTCTTCGTCAGCTTGGAAATCGACCATCGAGCCATCGCCGCCGACGCCCGACGCACTACTTCCGACGCCACTGCCGTGCGAGACTTCGGCACCCAGGTCCAATGCCGAAACACTGCTGCCGGCCAGATCAAGTGGTTCACTTTCGAGCGATAGCCCGCTATCCGAAGGGCTCATCAAATTAATGCCGCTGTCGCCAGCAACCGACAAATCGTGTTCGGCGCTATCGATGACAAGATCGTCATCGTCGTCAGCAATCAATAGATCGTCGTCATCGTCAAGCGACAGAGCATCATCGCCGCCGGGAATCACGGCACCCGAACTGAGGGCGCCAAGTCCGAGACTGCTGCCTAATCCTGAGGATGCGAGCAAGTTTTCGCTGTCGCCCGAGATCAATCCGCTGCCACCTTGTTCGGCGCCAAGCAAATCAAGTTCACTCAAGACATCGCCACTGAGGCCCATCGCGGAAGCCTTGCTGCCTGAGGCGGGGGAGTCAAGCTCGTCCATCAATTCCAAGCTGCTCACGCCGGAAGTTCCCAGATGGGAGCCTCCTTTGGATGCCGACGCCAGATCGTCATCGATCATATCGAGTCCACTGTCTTCGTCGCCGATGACAATGTCGTCACTGTCTTCTTCGCTAATCGGCGAAAAACTCAGGTCGCTTCCGTCTTTCAATCCGCTACCAACGATCCCACTGCCTAGATTGATGCCGGAGTCCGACGCCAACACATTGGTCGGTTCCGAGTCCAATAGTTCTTTGAGTTCCGCGTCGGTGACCGGTCCGGTACTGCCAGCATTCGGCTCGATCGACAAATCAATTTGTGCCGAGTCGTGGGTGATCGCGGGTTCTTCAAGACTCAATTCGCCCGAGTCAATCTCGAGCATGTCTTTCTTGATTTCGATTTCGCCATCGTCCTGGCCAATATCGGAAAGGTCGCCCAGCAGATCGTCACTGTCGCTGGCCACCAACGCGACGTCGCTTCCGACATCACTTCCGTTGGTGATCAAGTTCACGTCGCTGCCGGAACCGCTGGTGGATCCTTCGATTCCGAGCTCGACATCGCTGCCGCTGCCGTCGCCCACATTGGCGTCGTCGCCACCAATGATGTTGGTACCGCTGCTAAGCGAAAGACCCGATCCAACATTCATGTCGCTAACCAAGTCGCCCGAGCCGCCAAGCATGTCGCCGACGTCAAGATCAGCGAGCTCATCGGCAAGTCGAGAGATTTCGTTTTCAGGGAATTTCCAGCTCGCTCCATCGCGGAATCCTCGGACTTCACCTTGACTGCGAAGCTCGACCAAGCGTTCGGTGGGAATGCCTAACTTCTTCGCAGCGTCTTCGAGGGAGAGATAATCGGCCATGTGTGTTCTTTGGCTCCGGTAAATCGCAGTGCGAAATTCAGGATGGCGAAAAGGGACAAGCGGTCTGAATTGCTACAGACCGGTCGGAAACTGTTGAATTGTGGGTTACGACTAGACGCCCATTGTGCCTCAAATTGCCTAATTTGCTACTTTTTCCCCTTATTCATTTGCCGAATTTCTTCGGGCAAGGGGGAAGTCGCGTTCAGCTGAAGCGAAAAGTCCGCGTCGATCGGGCGGCTGCTGACCAGCCGAATCGTTCCCGATCTATCAATATGATACACAGCCATCCAGGATTTTCCGGTATCGATTAGCGTAATTGTCTGACTTCCCGAGCCGTCAGAATGGGAAAAACCGATCATGTCGCCTGCCGCACCCACCTGATAGGGGCGAGCATTGGCCTGGCCAATCACCCCCAATACCTTCTCTGACTGGGCTGAGGAGACGTTTTGCTCCGTAAATTGGCCGTTTTTTGGCGAATCTGGCAGCGTTTCTTGCGGGGGGGATGTGGCGGGAGACTGACTGAACACGAGCGATGTCGCTGCAATCACCACGCTGCTGAACAAAATAATCCGGAGCGGCAGTTTTGCTTGCAAACGATGCAAAAACTCGCTCGGGGAGAGGATCGAGGCAATCTTGGGGCGGTTTGGCATCTTCATCGCCTGATGTTTTGATGATGGAGTCATTGCTTTTGGGCAGCCACGAGACGGTTTCGGGCCGCGGTCATCCTAGTGCTTTGGTGCTGCAGATTGTAGTCCGACCGCTGCCGGCGGCCTTGAGTCCAAGGTGACTGGCGAAAACTAGCGACTGGCAAAATCTATCGATTGGGTGAAGTGGCATGGTCGAAACGGTCGATCCTTTTGTAATGAGTACCGCATTCGTGCGCGCACTCGCATCGTCGAGTGATCCATCGTCGACGATATCGCTGAATCGCTATTGGCAAGTTGAACTCAACCATCGAGGCTCGAGTCGTGAACCGCAAGCAAAACGACGCATCCCAGCATTCACCTAAACCCGTGTCCTCCCGCGGCATGGGGTGGGGCGCACTGGGAATCGTATTTTCTGGAATGCTCTACGCCGTAATCTATCTGACGGGCTGGGCACCGCTGGAACGCTATTTTCTCGGGCATCCCGTCGCAGTCGCCGCCACCGTGCTGTTTTGTGTCGCGGCAGCGGTACTGCTTGGCAAATTTTGCCAGACCTCGGTCCAGTGGAACATGCTGTCGGCCATTCGGGACGAAGATTTAACCCCCGGTGGACCGAATCGCACGCTTGCCGAACGATGGCGTAAAAATCACGATGCCGGACATGTCGCCAGCAACTGGTTGGCGCAGTTGCGAGAGTTGCCGATTCGCATTCGGTCAAGTTTGATGATGCGACGTCTAGAAGAGTTGCTAACGCGTCAAAGCCAACGTGGTAGCACCAAAAACCTCTCCGATGACTTGCGTGAACTTTCTGGTCGCGATGCGGATGCCGCTTACGATTCGTTTGGATTGGTTCGCATTATCGTTTGGGCGATTCCAATGTTGGGATTCCTCGGTACGGTGATCGGGATCACGCAAACGCTCGGCGGTCTCGATTTTGCCGACGGGACTGCTGCCGTCGACCGACTCAAAAGCGGTTTGTACGTCGCGTTTGATACCACTGCACTTGGTTTGGTGTTATCGGTAGTCGCTATCTTTTTGCAATTTCCAATCGAACGCAGCGAGCAGCGATTGTTGTCGGTGATTGACGCTCGTGTTGGACATTTGGTCTCGGAGTCGCTGCCAAGCGACGAAGCGGCGGACAACCAAGTTGCGATGATTACCGATCTGTGCGAAGGCATTCGCATCGCCATCGCGACCTCGATCGAGTGCCAATCCAATTTGTGGCGGCAAACGATCGACGAGGCAAAAAATCATTGGAAGAGCGTGCATGAAAGCGACTCGAACAAGATTGCCGAGGCGTTTGACACGACGCTTCGGCCGGCGCTGAAAGAGCACGCCAGCGTGTTGGACGATTCGGCGCGATTGGCCAGCGATCGTTGGGAACAGCAATGGCAAATGTGGCTTGATGCGACGTCGCACCAGACCAAGTTGATGACCGTTCATCAAGAATCGCTGCAAAACCAATACACATCGCTCGCTGAACTAAACGAGCGAGCCAGTGCGGTGACGTCGATGCAAAAATCAATTGATGCTAGTCTGCGTCAATTGAGCGAAACGAATTCAGCGATCGACCGCAGCATACAAACGTCGGCTGGCGATGGAATGGCCGATGCGATGCGAGTGCTTGCTCGTGCCGTGGACGTTCTGACCACGCGGTTGCCTACCACGTCAAGTGCCTTGGTTGCCGCACCCGCGACGGTGTCGGAACAACGCATGGATCAGGCCCGTATTGATCAGGCCCACAGTGATGGAAAACCTGTTCTTGGTTCGCACAAAGTAAGGCGCGCAGCATGAGTGGGCGAGGTCGCCAACAAATTTCGCCGACCTTGTTCCCCTTCCTTGCTGTTCTTGTTTGCACACTGGGTACGTTGATCCTGTTTCTGGCTCTCGTTGCTCAAGATTCAACGCAAAAAGTAAAACGGCAAGTCGAGGAAGAGGCCAAGGCACAAGCGAACGTGGCACAATCCGAAGCGGATGCTTCCGCCGACGGTGGACTGACCTCTGCCACGGTGAAATCGATGATCGCGGAGGAAGAGTTCCGCGTCTCGCAGCTGGTTTCGTTTCGCGATGCCCAAGCCGCCGACGTGGAACAACGTCGCGATCAGTTGACGCATCTTGAGGATCACTTGCGCCGCATTCGTGATGAGTTGAAGCGACTCAGCGATGAAGTCAAGCAAGCGACCGGCGAAGAAAAAGCTGTCGAAATCGACGGAGCTGCGGTTGCCGAGTTGCGTGAGCGGTTGCAAGCCGAGGAAGAATCACTGGTTGAACTCAAGCAGCGTGTGCAAAGCAAGGCACCTCGTATTGTTATCGTCCCCCACAAGGGACCCAACGGTACCGATCGTCGCCCCATTTATCTAGAGTGCACCGGGCAAGGCCTAGTAATTTGGCCAGAAGGTTCGGTTATCCCCATGAAGGGACTCCGTGACGCCGACACCGGTGCCAATCCACTCGACGAGACGTTGCGTATTGTCCGTCATCATGTGATGCAGAACTACGGCGATACCACGCCCCCCTACCCTTTGCTTGTTGTGCGTCCCGATGGTTACGCCTCGTATCATTTGTCGCGTCGAGCCCTTGGCGATTGGGATGATCAATTCGGAGTGGAGTTGATTCCTGACGAAATTGAACTGGCGATCCCCAATCCGGATTCCAACTTAAGGAACCGGATCGATGTGGCGATTCAATCCGCGATGGCTCGGCAACGTAGCGCGGGAACACGCGAGCAGATTGCGTTTGGGGAAAAGCGAACCGGGAAACCTCGTCCGCTATCCGCAAAAGATCTTGACATGCAAGCTCAATCGCACGGGTTTGAATCAGTACGTGGCGTTCCGACAAATGGGTGGGATCTGAGCAAGGCGTCGCCTTACAACGTCGATCGTTCGGGCCAATCACAACGCCGCAGTGCGAACATGGACACCCAGGGAAGCGAATCCAATCAGGCTGCTGCGATTAGTGGTCGCGAACTGAAGCAACTCGAAGACGAGATGCGGCGAAGTGCGGCGGAGATGCGCGAGTCCGGCAGCGGCGGTGACCGCAGCGCCGAAGCGATGTTGTTAAGCAGCCCCAACGGCAATGGTGGGATGATCGATGGTTCGTCCAGTATGATGTCACAAGGCTCGGGGTCGTCGCTGCTTGGTAATCCCGCCACGGGCAATACATCAGCAGGCAGTACATCAGCGGGCAACAAGGCTTCGAGTGACCCGCCGAGTTTGCTGGCTCAATCAGGTCGCGATCCGAGTATCGGCGACTTCCTAAACCAATCACACGGCAGACCTGATACAGGAAACGCAACATCGTCGGGTTCCGATGGCATGTCATTGTCGAATCCGTCGGGGATGAATGATGCTTCAGCGTCAGGCTCCAGTGCGAACACGGCTGATGCAAGCTCGGGCAACTCCGCAGATCAATCGAACGCTTCGAATGGATTTACGATGCCAAGTGATACAGCATCGAGTTCCGCAGATTCGGGTGGCGGAGATAGCCGAACAGGCAGTGATGCGGACGTGATGGGCTCAAACGGCGGGACGTCGGGGACACAGTCCTCCGGCCAAGCCTCGGCTTCGGGATCGCCCCAAAGTGGTGCATCCCAAGGCAGTGCAGGTGCCGGTGGCTCGTCGCAACCGCCGGCCGAAGGGCAAATCGGTGGCAGCGCACCGCCGCAAAATCCGAATCTGGTCAAGCCAAACAAACGCGACTGGGCGCTGCCGGATTCGGTGGCTCAATCGCGAGGCAACTCAATCGTGCGAACCATCCGCGTCGTTTGTGACGAGGGCCAATTTGTGCTGCTCGGATCAGCGATGAGTGGAGGCACCGAAGTGTTCGGATTTAGCGACAAACCGGTCTCGACCGCGACGCTTGAATTAGCAACGGCCGTACGCGATCGCATTGATCGCTGGGGACCGTCATTGCCCGGCGGTCGTTGGTCACCGGTACTCGACGTGGAAGTGATGCCAGGTGGCGAAGCTCGCTTCGAGCAACTTCGCAAATTGATGCAAGGCAGCGGCGTCGAAGTCGTAGGGAAGGTGGCACAATGAGTGGATCCAAACGAAACCGAACGACCTTTGAGCTAGGCCATGATGCTTTTTTGGACATCATCGCCAACCTTGTCGGTGTGTTGATCATTTTGGTGGTGGTGCTGGGCACGCAATCCTCCAAAGTGATCGAAGAGATCAAAACGCAATCCAGTGTCGAAACCGAGCTTGTTCAGGTGGATGATTCCAAGTCACCGGCAAGTGTCGATCAACTCGAAACGTTGGCGAGCTACTCGCTGAGAGCCGCGACGGCGCAATCCGACTCGGATCGCCTCGAAGCAACGGTGAAACGTTTTGATAACGAACTCGAAATTCGCCAGCGGCAACGCGACGCGATGCTCGACTTGTTAACCGAAGCCAAGGCGGCCTGGGAAGCCGAGAAGAGTAAGTTCGATAAGGACGCGACTCAACTGGCAAAGCGGCACCGTGAATACGACGAAATGATCAAGCGGATGAACGAGCTGCAAGGTGAACGCGAGCGAGTCGAGGGGCAAGAAGCACCCGTCGTCGCAGTGCAGCATTTGCCCACCCCGATGGCAAAGAAAGCATTCGGGGACGAGGTTTACTTCCGGCTCAAGGGCAATCTGTTGTCGGTAGTCCCACAAGTAGCATTGTTCAAATCGGTGCGTGATGCCTGTGTGCCCGATTTGCGGACCTCGCGAACGGGATTGATCAAGTCAGCGGTCGGACCGATTCGAGGCTACGTTTGCCGCTTTGTGATGAACAAAGAGCAAGAGATGATTCGAATCAATGGTCAGACAGGCATTCGTGCGACCATCGAACCCGTGCGATTAAGTATCGAGCCGCTCGAAGAACCGATTGGCCAACCGCTCGAAGAAATGATGCGAGACGGT
Source organism: Novipirellula methanifontis (assembly GCF_052161655.1). Taxonomy (GTDB): domain Bacteria; phylum Planctomycetota; class Planctomycetia; order Pirellulales; family Pirellulaceae; genus Novipirellula. Next base: position 9,388,570 of record NZ_CP197418.1, on the reverse strand, counting down.
AGTGACTTACATGTCGAGCTTGCCGGCCGCAATCCTGCGACAACGACGGTGGTCGTGTATGTCTATCCCGATAGCTTTGCCGACTTCCGTACGTTGAAAGAGTATTTCTATTCGCGTGGTTTTGCCACTGATGGAAAACCAATGGAAATGGATAGTGGCATCACCTTCGCCGAAGGCGTTGTCGAACACACGATCGCACAATAGGTCATTTGCGTTTTATTGCCGCGGAACTTGTCAACGGCTTGTTGATTTAATCGAAATGCAAATTGCATCAGTGAGCCGTGAGCCGTGAGCCGTAAGGCACCGGGCAACGCGTTTTACCCGGTCGCTCACGCGCGAGCGGCTCACTAAATCAACAACGCGTCAAGAGTTTCGGCCACCCTGAAAAACGAAAGTCACGCACGACTTTCGCTACGCTACACCCGGGCCATCGAGATGATTCGCCGCTGACCGCTGAGATCTTTGACAAATCGCAGATCGCCCAGCGTCGGGGTCACTTCGACAAGTTCTTCGCAAAGCTCTGCGATCATCGGGCTGATCTCAATGATCAATCGGCCGCCAATCTCGAGTCGCTGAGGAGCGGTTTCGAGCAATCGTTTGATAATGTCCATTCCATCGATGCCTGCGACGAGTGCTTCGCGAGGTTCATGATCGCGGACCGTGGGATCAAGCTGCTCGTACTCGGACTCGCTAACGTACGGCGGATTGCTGCAGATGATGTCAAACGTTGCAGGTTCGGTGACGGATTCAAACAGATCACTGTGCACGAAGCAAACCGAGTCGGTGACTTTGAGATGCTCCGCATTCCAGTTTGCGATTTTCAACGCAGCCTCGCTAAGGTCGATCGCGGTGATCTCGGCGTCTTTGATGTTTTTAGCCAACGTGATCGCAATCGCACCGCTGCCGGTGCCAACATCGGCAACGCGAATCGGTCGGTCGCTGATCTTCATCGCCTTGGCAACATCGAGTGCTTCAATCACAAGATGCTCGGTTTCCGGACGCGGAATCAAGACGTTTTCGTCAACTCGAAATCGCAGCGAGTAGAACTCTCGATAACCGACCAACTGAGCCACCGGAGTACCTTCGCCACGACGGCGAATCATCTCGCGAAACGCAACACGTTGCTCTTCGGTGGGGACTTCGCTGAACGCGGTGTAAAGCTCAATGCGAGCACAATCGCGGGCATGAGCGAGTAAGACTTCGGCATCAAGCCGAGGTGATTCGCTTCCCCGACTTTTGAAAAAGTTGGTAGTCCACTCCAACAGTCGTAGCACCGTCCACGGTTCTTCCTTGGTCTCCGACATGGGGTTCCTTTTTTGAAAGTCGAGTCAACGCAGCGTTAGATGCAAAATCGAAGCTACGTTGCAATTAGTCGATCATGTCGCCGCGAAGCTGGTCGCGATCGTAATTGATCATCGCTTCGGTGACAGGAGTTAAATCGCCGGCAATGATTTGATCGAGTTTGTAAATCGTCAAGTTGATGCGGTGATCGGTTAAGCGGTTCTGAGGGTAATTGTAAGTTCGGATTCGTTGACTGCGATCGCCCGAACCAATCAGCCCTTTTCGCGTTTCGGCAAGCTTGGCGTCTTCTTCTTCACGCTTCTTTTCATATACACGTGCCTTGAGAACTCGCAGCGCGCGAGCCAAGTTTTTGTGTTGGCTTTTTTCATCTTGGCACTGCACGACGATACCGGTTTCGTGGTGCGTCAAACGAATCGCCGATTCCGTTTTATTGACGTGCTGACCACCGGGGCCGGACGCACAAAATTTGTCGACCCGATAATCATCGGGTCTGATGTTGACTTCGACGTCTTCTGGTTCGGGCATGACGGCGACGGTCGCTGCCGAGGTATGGATGCGGCCTTGCGTTTCCGTTTCAGGAACCCGCTGGACACGATGCCCACCGGACTCGTACGCCAAGTCGCGATAAACGTTTTCGCCCTCCAGCGTCAGCGTGATGTCTTTGAACCCGCCCATTTCGGTGGCGCTATGGTCCATGATCTCGGTTTTCCAACCTTTGGTTTCCGCATAGTGGCGGTACATTTCGAAAAGGTCGCGAGCGAACAAAGCCGCTTCATCGCCACCGGTGCCCGCGCGAATTTCCATCACACATCGAGTCCGGTGCGAGTCTTCGCCACCGATTGTTAGCGAGAGCAGATCTTCCCACAGTACTTCGCGGCGTTTGCGAAGCCGTTCTATTTCGACTTCGGCCATCTCGCGTTCTTCAACGTTCTCGGCGGCTTCGGCCATTTCCTCGCAACCGCGAATCTCGTCGGTCAGCTTTTTAAACTCGCGGTACTTTCCCGCCACCTTTGCCAGCCCGCCGTGTTCGCGTGCCGCTGCACTCATGCGTGCTCCGTCGGCAAGCACCTCAGGGTCGGACATTTCGAGTTCAAGATGCTTGAACCGAGCAAGCTTTTCTTCGAGAGTATCGCGGATCGAACTCATGGGGAGTCATTCAGGAACGAGGCGGAAGCAGGATGGAACCAGCAGAAACGGTCAGTTACACGTATCATAAAAAACAGCCGCACGCGTCCCAACAAGGACGGTGCGGCTGGATGTCGTGTTCAGTCGTGACGAAGCTATTTTTGGGCTTTCTTCACTGGCTTTTTCGAAGCAAGGCTGCCGTAGGTTCCTGCAGCAAATTTCTTCTGGAACTTGTCGATACGGCCCGCAGTGTCAACGAACTTCAACTTTCCGGTATAGAAAGGATGACAATCGCTGCAAATGTCGACCTTCAATTCAGATCGTACGCTGCGGGTAGTAAAGGTGTTGCCACAACCACAGGATACGGTTGTTTCTTGGTATTTGGGGTGAATGCCGTCTTTCATGGCAGTTTTCTCTCGTCGTTTTGGGGTTGAGCGCACTGGCTTGGTACAGTATCGCGAGCGAGGAATCCTACGCTATCGGCCCCGCTTTGTTCAAGGGCCTTTGTTGCCCAGAAACCCCCGGTTTACCCGGCAATTCTCGTTTTGTCAGGTATTGCGGTTTGCATGGGCCCCATTTACTCATCTGCAATCGTTGCGAAGGCTCTCAGTCAGGGGGGCGATAGTGTAGATACGTATCCTATTATAGCGAACTCGGTGTGAATTCCGCCAACAAGCATTGATGGGTCCATCCTTGATCGGCACTCCAAGCTACGTCGGTGCACCGAAATCGCAGTCGCAGACAATCAAACCGCGTAAATCTGGTACAGCATCAGATAAACCAGAACTCCGGTCACCGACACATACATCCAGATCGGATAAGCAAATCGGACCAGTTTCTTGTGAGCGATGATCCGCCCCTTCATCGCCAAATAGACCGCTCGTAACGCGAGAAACGGAACAGCGATCGCCAAAACTAGGTGAGTGCCGAGGATGCTGAAGTAGGTGTACCGTGCCGCATCGGACGCAATCGAAGGATCGGTCGGAAATCGTTTGTTTGGTTCGCCCGTCGTTTGAAACAACGCCACTTTGTGCAGTAGGTACAACGCCAAAAACACCCCGCTAACACACAGTGCCGCCAGCATCATCTTTCGATGAGCTCGCGGATTGCCTTGGCGAATTCGGATCAATCCGAGTGCTAGCAAAACGGTCGCCGTGGCGTTCAGCGTTGCCGTTGCGTGAGGCAGATTGTCTGCCAAAAATTGCCACATCGCTCAGGATGCCTTTTTCTCGGAGGATGAAATCATTTCTTGAATCTTCTCTTTCAGCTTCTTGAACTGAGCTTTTTCGGGCCAATTGTAAAAGCCTTCGATTTCACCCTCGGGATCGACGAGCACAAAACGCTCGGTGTGAAATTGTTTGTCCACGGGCATCCGGAACACTTCCGAGCCGACGCGGCGAATGTAGCCGAGATCGCCGGTCATGAATAACCACTGGTCACGGTCGGCGCCAAAACGGGCCGCATACTCACGCAGAATTTCCGGTGTGTCAGTTTCAGGGTCGACCGAGATCGCAACAAAACGAACATCTTGGCCTGCGAATTCGTCCTGCAGTTCCTTCAGCTTCTGGTTCTGGGTGACACAGATGCTGGGGCAGGTGCTGAAAAAGAAGCTGACCACGTATGGCTGGCCTTTCAGATCTTCGCTCGCGACCTTCTCGCCACTCCGCTCGGTCAGTTCGAATTTGCTGAGCCACTCTTCGTCCTCGGGTGGATGGCTTGGCATCGCATTTTCAACGTTGCTCGGGTCGACCGCGTCAACGTCGACGCCCGCGTCGCTAAAGACTTCTTCGCCGGGACCAGGGCCGTTGGCATACTCGGATTTGCGGAGCTGACGCACGCCCAGTCCAAGCACGAGTCCGGTGATCAGGATCAAGATGATATGGATGGTCGTTCGCATGATCGATTTCTTCAAAGCGAGTCGCGGAATGGATTTTTAGGTGGGACGTCGCGGTGGATTGCGATTGCGTTAAACGATCACGTCCACTTTGCGGCTGCCGCGTACGAGGCGCCACGCAATCAATGTCACCACAATGGTGGCAATGATTGTGACGCTCCAGCACGTTGCGCTAGAGGGGGCGAAGCCGGCATTAGCAAAATCAACTTCGGGGTAAATCAACCGCCGCATTTCCAGCATCGAGTAGCTGAGCGGATTGATTCGCATGATGCCGCCAAGGATCATTTGGCCAATCGTGGAATCGCTCCAGGCGGGGATCGGAAAGAACGAACCACTCAGTAACCACATCGGCATCAAGCCGAGCATCATGATCGCATGGAAGCCCTGCGTGCTATCCATTGGCCATGCCACGATCATTCCGAGCGAGCACATGCCAATGGCAATCAGAGCGAGTAGCGGCATCAACAGAAAGATACTGCTGCTGAGCGACGCGGTGCCAAACAGATAGACCAGCATCAGAAAGAACATTGCTTGGACCCAGGCTATTGCGCTGCCGCCGATGACTTTGCCCATCAACACGGGCCAACGTCCCACCGGTGACACCAGCACCGATTGCATGAACCCTTCGCGACGATCTTCGATCACCGAAATTGTGGCAAAGATCGCCGTAAACAAAACGATCAAGCCGACCGTGCCCGGCAGAAAGAATTCCATGAAGTTCTGGTCGCCCGCGACAGTGAACGCACCACGCAGTCCGGTGCCAAACAGCATCCAGAACAACAGCGGTTGCACGATCGCCGCAGAGACGCGGTTACGTTGGCGAAAGAATCGCGTCCATTCGCGTCGGGCCAGCATCCAAGCCGCCGACATGCCCGCACGCGCCGAAGTCGGATTGGGTTGGCCGACGGAATCGGAACTCGAGGAAGGGGATGTCGTGATGGCACTCATAAAGGTCTGCGTGATTACTGAAACTGGTGACCGGTTTTGGCGATGAAAACGTCTTCCAAGCTAGGGCGACCGATCGAGATCGATTCGGCCAATTCGCCGAGTTGTTCGGAGATCAAAGGGACGAGTTGTGCGGGGGCATCGCTTTGCAACCGCAATTGATTGCCGATCGTTTGCGAGTCCAAGTTTAAATTCTTGCTCAGCAGGCTTGCGGAGGTCTGTGGTTCGCTCGTTTCGATCGTGATCACGCCATCGCCGAGGTCGCGGCGAAGTTGGTACGGCGCTCCTTCGACAACCTTCTGTCCCTCGTGCATGATCGCAACACGATCCGCCTTGTCCGCTTCCTCCAACAGATGCGTCGTCATCAGCACCGAGGTGCCCTGGTCGCTCATCTCGCGAATCGCTTTCCAGAGATCGAGGCGAGCACCAGGATCGAGACCGGTGCTCGGTTCATCCAACAGCAGCAGTCGTGGTTGGTGCAGCATGCCTTTGACGAGTTCGACGCGTCGTTTCAGACCACCTGAAAGAGTTTCGCAATAATCGCGGCGACGGTCGGTCAGATTCAATTGCTCGAGCAGTGCATCGCGGCGGACATTCAATTCACGCCCGGTGATTCCGTACAGCGCGCCCTGGCAGGCGATGTTTTCATCGACCGTCAGTTTGTTGTCCAAGCTTGGCGACTGAAACACAATCCCGATTTGACGGCGAACCGCTAACGGGTTGGTGCGGCTGTCGACGCCGCCGATTCGGATCGTTCCATGTTGGATTGGCAGCAGTGTGCACAGCAACCGAAACAGCGTCGTCTTGCCGCTGCCGTTTGGCCCCAGCAGTGCAAAGATCTCACCGGCGTGCGTGGTCAGGTCGATGCCTTGCAGAGCCCAGGTCGTCTCGCCCGACTTAGTGTCATAAGCATGACGAACTGCTGTCGCAACGCAGATCGGAGTTTGTTTTGCTTCGCTCAACGGAGACGGTGTCTCCGCCGGCAGGATCGTAGATTGATTCACGCTTTATCTCACAACACCGTTCGTACGGTCACAATGGCCAACACCGCCGGCAACACCAACAGCGAGGACCGCAACAGTTTGCGAGCCATCACGTCGTCCGGCGTCGCTGAGAAGCGAATCGATGCACGCAGCATCGGGTAGCATGCAAAAATCGCAGCCACCGATGCAATGATCGTTCCCGGGATCGAACCGCCGGGGATCACACACAACGCGACGCTGCAGACCAGGATCGCAATCGAACCGGCGATGCTCTGTGCTCCGGCCGATCGGCCACTAGGGTCGACCGTCGTGGACATGCAGAAACCTGCTTCGGCATATTGGCGGCGGTACAACCACGCGATGGCCATGAAGTGTGGATATTGCCAAGCGGCCAAAACCGCGACCAACAACCAACCGGTCCAGTCTCCGATCGCACCGCCCGCGGCGGTGTAGCCCATCAACACGGGCAAGGCTCCGGCAACCGCACCGACGGTGGTGTTCCATGCAGTGCGTGTTTTCATCGGGGTGTAAACCAGCACGTAAAGCAACCAGGTCGCGGCTCCAGCCAAGGCGGGTGCGTAACCAAACTGCCAAAACAGAATCGCCGTGCCGATCACGACGAGCGCTGCGGTGTAAAGGATCGCGGGTAGCAGCTTGACTCGCTCAGCCGGCAACGGCCGCGATGCGGTTCGTGTCATGTTGCAATCGATGCGTCGTTCCCAAATCTGGTTCGCCGCTCCGGCACTGCCGGCGACCATCGCGGTTCCTATCAGCAACCAAATCATATCGAGCGTCGCGATCCATCCGCCAGCGGCGATCATCGCCGAAGCGACGGTCGTGACCAAAATCATGGTCACAATTCGCGGTTTGGTCAGTTGAATATAGTCCGAAAAAAGACTGGGGCGTGTCGCGGCAACGGCCTGTGTCGTTGTTGGGGCCGCGGCGGCATCCCCACTGCCCTGCCCTGCCCCATCGGCAAGTTCGGGCCCATCGGTAACATCGTGGGCGGCATCTCGAGGGTGGGATTCCCGCTGGCTGTCCACTCGTTTTCCTTCGCTCACGTAACGAACCCTCGCCGACGAGGGCGTCAGTGGATCGGCGATTAATATCTCTGTCGACACTTTTTATTCGTTCCTAGTTAAGTCGCCGTTTCGCTCGTGACGGAAGCCATGTTCAGGTTGCGAACACGCAGTATACGGACCCATGCAAACGTGGAAACCGCAAGAATCAAAGATCCGGTCGCAACATGCGAAGTGACAAGTAACGCATTGGCGTAATTCTTTGACTCAATGACATAACCCTCCGCTCCGGGAAACCATCCCAAAAACGCAGGCCAGCCATAGTGAACTACCCAAGTCCCAATACCCAGCAAAATCTGAATGCCCACTAATCCTATCAAGGCAACCCCAGGACGCGACAGCGTCAAATCGCCGCACTTGCGTAATCGGGCCCAGGCAACGACCACCATCAACCACAACACGAACGCCAGCACGACATGCATTGCGGTTGTATGCAAAAACCCGGTGGGTGACCCTGTGGGCTGCAAATGACGTAATCTCGCCCCTAAGACGAGCTGCAGATAGCAGGTCAAAATCAGCAAAGTGACGATTCCAAACGTCCCTTTGGCTAGCCGAGGTAACGCTACGAAATTTTCCGAATCTGGGTCCGTTCGTTCCGACTGAGGGGGCGATTCGGGTTGAACATCGTTTCCTTCGCTGCGTGAATAACGAAACCACCATCGGCTGGTGATCACCATCCCAATAACGGTCAGAGCAAAAACGATCGGGGCCGTCGTGCCGTGGATCATCGCAAACGTGCGGTCGCCGAGCACCACTCGGATGCCACCGAGCCCCCCTTGGATGATCACCGCTACCAAGATCATCACGGCAAAACCTTTGACCCAGCCTCGATGTTCGGTCCGCCAAGCCGCCACGACCAAACCAATCGCGGTGAATCCAAGCAGGGCGCCAAGCAAGCGGTGCCCATGTTCGATAAGCAAATCAAACGGGCCCAGCAACCAGGTTTTGTACGGGTACAAGAACAGGTTGTAGCCGTAAGTGTTGGGCCAATCCGGGACCGCCATTCCAGCGTCGTAGGTCGTTACCATGCCGCCTACCCAGATCAGCGGCCAAGTCAGGCAGACGATCAGGATGGCTAGGCGATGAACAGTGCGGTGGTGAGGGATGCTTTGAGATTGCATGTTGCGTTTGTTAACGAAGAAGGTCTCGTGGGGAGCTGGCTTAGCGATTTTTGTGTCGCATCGAATGAACTCGTTCCCCTAAGATGCCGCCCAATACCGCACCACCCGCACCAAAGCAGAAGCCGGCAATCAGCCCCGAAAAGCCAAGCAGTGCCATGGAAACCACTCCGGTGATCACGCCGACGATCGCGCCAATCGATCGATACGTTTCTTGAGTCATATGAAAGGTTCGTTTCAGCAGTGAGGATGGGGAAAGTCGATCGCCTGGGACCGAAACGCCGAATGTCAATCGCGAATAGGAGATACGGCAGTAAGGATTCAGCAAGCCTAAGGTTTTCCGAGCGATTGAACATAGCGGACCAAATCCCAGACTTGATCCGACGTCAATCCTTTGCCGCTCTCGGTCTCGGTCACTTCCAAGCTTGGCATTGGGGTTCCCGCGACGCCTTGGGTAATCCGCCGATAGAGCGTCTCGCCATCGCCCCCCCCGCGGAACACACCACCTTGTAATCGCCGTGGAACAATGGGCCTCGGTTTCGGGGCTCCGGCTTTGCGGAACGGTTTCATCGCATCGCGATCGGTCGGCGTTAACCCCAAACGCGTCGAGTACTCTTTGGTCCAATCATCGTAGTCCAGCGTCACCGCGGCGCCGTTCCCCGCAGGGCCGTGACAGCCCACGCAGTTCGCGATCTGGCCATGAAACAGTACACGGCCTCGCTCGATCGAATCGCCGTCACTTGTCGCTGCAGCACTTGTCGCTGCGGGCACTTCCACCACAGCATCCTCGGCGCTCGCCCACTCGCTAATCACGTCCTGAATGATTTCGCGAGTCGCCTCGGCGCCTTCGCTAGCCGCTTGGCTGTCGCTAGCCGATTCCCCGTCTCTGGCAAGCGGCATGCGGATTCGCAAGTTCTCTTCGGGAGGCGTCTCTTCATAGCCCAGTTCGACCGCTTCGGCCAGCAATTCGCGTTCGACTTCGCCGCGGATCGACAAGTAAATCACGTAATCGACCAGTGCATCGAGTTCTTCTTTGGGCAGTACCAAGAACGAAGGCATCGCCGTACCCGCTTCGCCATGAACCAGTGTGCGGCGAAGATCCGCTCGTGTCGGCTTGGCATTCCGCTGTGTCGATTTCCATTTAAAAACGCCGGGGCGAAAATCGCGAGGATAGGGATTTAGTGCCAACGAGGTGGGGCCGAATCCATCGCCCTCAAGCCCGTGGCAGTGGACGCAGTGTTCACGGTACAGCCCAAGGTGGCTGCCGTCTTGCAGGCTTGAAATTGGACCTGCCGCCCGCTCGAGTCGCTCGATATCAATCAGCGCTGGGGCCGATTCGCTCATCAGTTCGCTTGGCCATTTCGGCTCGTTCGGCGTTCCGAATACCTGCTCCAGCACCGCAGATGTGTCCGTTTGTGCCGCATCCATCTCAGCCGATCGCGATTCGGCGAGCGTCAGCGAATAGAGTGTGTTGGGCTCAAATTGATCAATCTTTGCGTCACATCCCGTCAACACAGCCAACAGTGGCAGCGAGCAGGCGATCAGCACAAAAGAGCGGACGAGTGGGGGCATATCGAAAACGGTCGCAGGTTTTGGGAAAGGATTCGTCCCCTATTGAACCGCGTAAACCCATTCGCCGTAAACTCCACGGATTGTCGCACAGGCAAAAAAAATGGCAGGCACACCAAGATGTGCCTGCCACGAATCGTTTTATTTGGATTGATCGCGATTCTACTCGCGGTCAATTACTCGGCGCTCAATGCGTCCGCTGGAACGACAACGGTTCCGAGATCGTTCACGCCCGCTTTGATGGTGACGTCAAAACGGCTTCGCGACCACTTTTCGGCTTTGCCGTTGATCTTCACATCGTCAATCTTGCCCGCTTCGTGGAAGACGCGGAATGTCAATTCTTTGCCTTCTGGCAAATCTTTGATGACCAAGTCGCCATTTTCGTCGCTCTTGGCAACGTAGGGGTGTTCGAGGACCACGACGTAAGCACGCATCCAAGGGTGAATGTTGCATTCCACTGGGATCGGGGCAGGTTCGGTTTCTTCGAGTGCGACCGATTTTTCTTGCCCTGGTGGGATCAAGAAGTTCTGGGCTGCGTTCTTGAAGAACGGCAGGTTTGCGTTGTGGCCCACGGCATCGGGGTTGGTCACCTTCAGCGTGTCGCCGGTTTGGCAAATCACGATATGGGGTTCAAAGCGACAGGCGTTGTTTTCCAACACGTGAGTGCTTTTCTTCTCAGGCACTTCGTCGAGCTTTGATCCACCGCGACCGGTGTAAACGTAAAGCACGACATTTTGGATGCCCTTGTTATCTTTGTTGACCAGTAATCGTTCGTTCATGACCGGGTGTTTGCCACAAAATTCAACATCTTTGTTGACGACTAGGGCAGTAGGTTCGGCAGCAGTTCCCGCGTATTCAAAACGCAGTTTGAGGTCGCCAGCATGGGAAACGGCCGTCGTCGAGGCCAGCAAGGACGCCGCAGCGACACCGCAAATCACGTGAGTTAATCGAGTTTTCAAAGCTTGTCGTTGGGTCTTCAACGTAAATTCTCCCAAGCAGGGGTTAGAGGGTTTGAGTCCTAAACAGGTCATTTGCCAAAAGCTCATCGGCATGTATGAGTGATCATCACGGAAAGGCAGACATGCGGAAGGGGGTGAGCATGTGGCAAAAAGCGAATTCTAGTCACCGATTAGCGTAATACACGCAAGTTACCACAAGTTTTTAACACCAATGGCAACAATCACTAGCCTCGCAAATTCAATTTTTGGCAGGTGAATTTGCTGGCGAGGTTATCGCGGCGACTGAACCACGGTGGACGTAAACTCAGTCGCCGCTGCTAACCAAACTAGTTTTTTGCGAAGAATGTGCCGTCCTTGGGGTGGGGATTCATGCGGACAGCAGAATTTCATTCTTCGGCAGGACACTGCTCATTTTAGCTGCTATTGGAGAATTGTCTACCGCTTACACCCTTTTAAGCTGGGCGATTCTCACGGTGCGATCCGCCGGGGGGAAACGGAGACACTTGGTGGATGCGGATGGCTTATGCAGCGAGAATATATTGGCCGCCCAAGCCGAGATTGTTGTTCCCACCGTGGCGATATTTGATTGGTTTGCTAATTTACCGGTTGGGTTTTGACTTTTCCTTTCTTGAATCTCTGCGACAGTGTGGTCCCGCGATGAAATTTTTAATTGTTGGTAACGGCGGACGTGAACATGCGCTCGCTTGGAAGATTGCTCAAAGCCCCCGTGTGGAAACGGTCTACGTCGCTCCGGGCAATGCAGGAACCGCGATTGACGCGATCAATGTCCCGATCGAAGTCACGGAAACCGCAAAATTGATCAAGTTCGCCAAAGAGAACGCGATCGATATCACCGTCGTCGGGCCCGAGGTTCCATTGGTGGCAGGGCTCGTTGACGCGATGCAAGAAGAAGGCCTGAAGGTCTTTGGCCCCACCAAAGCGGCCGCCGAACTCGAAGGTAGTAAGGTCTTTTGCAAAAACTTGCTGCACATGGCCGATATTCCTACCGCTGGCTACCGAACATTTCGCGACGCCGAGGATGCAGGACGCTATATCAAGGATCGCTATTCCGAACCGAATGATCCGGTTCATGTTGTCGTCAAAGCCGACGGCTTAGCTGCAGGCAAAGGGGTGATCGTTTGCAGCACCCGCAGTGAAGCACTCGAGGCGATTGACCGTATCGCCCACCAGCGTGAATTTGGCGAAGCCGGCAAAGAATTAATCATCGAAGAAAAATTGGTTGGGCAAGAGGCGAGCGTGCTGGCGATCACCGATGGTGAAACGATCATGACGCTGCCTGCCGCTCAAGATCACAAGCCGGCCTACGATGGCGATACCGGTCCCAACACCGGAGGCATGGGCGCGTATTGTCCAACGCCGATCGTCGACGAAGCGATGATGGAAAAAATCGAAGCTGACGTGCTTGTCCCGATCGTGCACGCCATGAAACGTGCTCGCCGGCCCTTCAAAGGTGTGCTGTACGCTGGTTTGATGTTGACCTCGGCCGGCCCGAAAGTGCTCGAGTTCAATGTGCGGTTCGGCGATCCTGAATGTCAACCGCTGCTGATGCGATTGAAGACCGATTTGGTCGACGTGATCGAAGCGACGATCGACGGACGCCTCGGTGAACTTGAACCACTGGAATGGGACGAACGTCCAAGCATTTGTGTGGTGATGGCGAGCGAAGGCTATCCTGGCGATTACGAAAAAGGACGAGTGATCACCGGGCTGGACCGAGCGGCAGAGCTAACCGACGTAAAAGTTTTTCATGCCGGTACTGCAATGAAGGATGGCCAGGTCGTCAATGCAGGCGGCCGCGTACTTGGTGTGACCGCGATCGGGAATTCGATCAGTGGCGCAAAACTGCAAGCGTACAAGGCGGTCAAAGAAATCCGCTGGCAAGGCGCCTGGTGTCGCAAAGACATCAGCGACAAGGCGCTCGAGCACTCCAAGTAATCACATCGCAATCGACCGCACCCCCTTGTAGCGAAACTCGCCAAGAGTTTCGAAGTGCAATAACCAGGGACAACAATTTCTAGCCGACTTTGTGAAACGTAAAGTCGCGGACATCGACACAGTCCATCGAAGCGCGTGCGGCGGCGTCTAGACCCAGCGGCGAGTCTTCGAAAACGAGACAGGTTGCAGGCTCCACCCCCAGTCGTTCGGCTGCTTTTAAAAATACATCGGGCTCCGGTTTGTGTTTTTCGGTGTCTTCGGCCGTGACGACGGCGGCGAACAGCGATTCCATTTGCAAGTGTTTGATTTGGGCCCAAACGCCTTCGCGGTCTCCGCCGCTGGCCACCGCCATTGGCACGATGTTGTAGTGAGCGCGTGCGATGTCGCAGACCCGTTGCAGTGGCGTCAGCCGCGGAAGCCGCTGGCGAAAGGCGAGCTCTTTCTCGACTCCCGCTACTTCCGGGTCGACCTCGACCGATTGTTCCTCCGCCAAGACGCGAATGATTTTATCGGTGGGCATGCCTGCCATGCTGTAGAACCGCTGTTCGGTAAACTCGATGCCGAAACGGGCCATCGTTTCACGCCATGCTTCAAAGTGTAACGGCATCGAATCGGTGAGCGTTCCGTCACAATCAAAGATCAATCCGCCATAGCGGCTAAGGTCATTCACTCGTTTGTCCATGGTTTTCAAGGAACATCCAAAAACGAAAGTGGCCAACCTCTTGCGAGATTGGCCACCAATAAACGTTAAATTCGTTTCGTCCGATAGACTAGCGAGTCGTGATGGTTTCGAACAGCGAGTAGTACGCGTCTTCACTTGGACGCGACGCTTGCGCTGGTGCTGGAAGCGAGTACGGCTTGGGAGCTTCCGGAGCAATCTGTTCCGCAGGCATTGGGACTGGCGGAGCCGGTGCGTGCTCGACCGGTGCGTGCTCAATGGGAACGGGGGCGTGTTCGATGGAGTGGTGTCCACCGCGGCTGTGTCCGCTGTGAGTGTCGCAGCAGGTCGCTTTCTTCTCGGCCGACCACGAGTACTCGCACTTAGGGCACTTGTAGTCTTTGGTCTTCAAAACGCAGATGCGACGAGTTTTCGCACCGTTGTTGCGGACCGCATCGCAGTTTCCCTTTTGCCAAGGAAAAACGACTCGCGGGATGCAGATCACCTTGGATTCGACTTCGAAGCAAGTCTTCGTTTCATCGACAACATCGACGGAAAAGTTACAGGCGTGGTCACACGCGGGGCATTTGGTGCAGCAACCAGTTTGATCGGCCAGTTTGTGGCCAAATCCAGCGGCAGCCTCGTTAGCCATAAAGGGGATCGCAGCGATCCAGAGCAGTCCCGTAGCAAGCGTCATTCGGAGTTTTTGATAGAACATAATTGGGTCCCTTCCTAGGACAAATGATTGGATCAACATTGTGGGGTTGGCGGCTTTAAGCGTGGCTTAAAAATCAGCCATGAAACGAAAGCCAAGTGCGGTGAAGTCGCCATCAACACCGGCAGCCAAAGGCACCGTGGTATCCGAAGGACCGCTGTTTTCTTGGCCTTGTCCCCCATTTTCAATCGAACCCCAGATCAAGTTGGTTTGGACCTTCGAGTAGGCGGTCCAGTACCAATTCAATCCGGCGGTGAAAGCGTGGCCATCGCCCCCACGGATATCCTTATCGCTAAGGTCGAGGTAGTCGTAGCGAAGTGCTACAGCCACCGCACCCATTCCCGATCCTGTTCCTCCGGTGCAGCGGTCAACTAAGAAGAAGTTTTCGAACGGTTTGACTCGGTCGATCGTTCCCGAAACACGGTCCAGCGGAATGTGCTCGCCCGTCAGGAAGTACGAAGCGAAGATGTAACCGCCATGAAAGAACAAGTCTTCGCCGGAGAATCCACCGGCCGCATCACGTCCGACCCAGTTGCCGTAGTACTCACTCGTGATTTGCAATGCACCGATGTTCAGCATGAACTCGTAGCCGAGTTGTTCGTAGTTGTCGGCACCGAGGATACGATTGGTGTTCCACCAACGTGAATCGCTTCGTGCCAAAGGACGCGTGCGGAACCGAGCTTCGTTCGTGTTCTGGTCGGCATCGGTTTGTCCGTCGGCATCGGTTTGGTTTGCCGATCCTGCGATCGCCAAGTGCAAATAACCTCGGCCGCCACTGACTTCGTCATACCATGGGCTAGCAGCCAAGCGGCCATAAACACCGGCTTGGCTGTCGTCGCCACGATAACGTCCGTCGTTGACGATGTTTTCCAACAGGAAAACACCATAACGCCAGTTGAACATTTCGTCATCGCTATAGCCGTACATCGCCGCACCCAAGCGACGAGCGTCTTCGTTGAACGCTTCGACCACCAATGGACGCTCGGCGAAGACGTTGTGGCGGCTGCTGTTCAAGTGGTCCAAGCCAAGCGGACGTTTTTGGTTACCGATTAGCAAGGTGTGGTTGCCCGGCAAACTATGCCATCCAATGTACGCGTCTTTGAGTTCAGGCGAGTTTGGATTGTTGAAGTCGATCTGCATGCGATAAAGCATGTTGCTCGGAATGTCGCCAGAGACTTCCATTCGCAAACGACGGAAATCCCAGCGGTTTTCGGGGTCATCCAGCGGATCGCCGGTTTCCAGGAAATTGGTTCCCGCGTCGGACTCGAGGAAATTCCAGCTGTCCAAGTGAACACGACCGCCAATCTTCATGGTCGGTTTTTTCTTCTTGTCTGCCGACTCATCGGCGAGCTTATCTTGGTATTTCCCCCAAGATTTTTCTATGTCTTCAACGCGTTCGAAAAGCTTTTTGTAGTCTGCCATTGGCACCGACTCTTCGGACGGTTCGCTCGACTCTTCCTCACCAATCTCTCCGTCCTCTAAAAGGGCGAAGGGTTGGTTGTAGGTCGTCGCTTGGACTTGGTTGCTGCCCGTCGTTGGGAACTCAAGAGGGCCATCGCCGAGCACCACTCCGGCTGATTGGGTCGCGAAAGCCAAGACGACTCCCGCGGCCACAAGCTTGGCTTGCAATTGGTTGGTACGAAACGTGATTCGCATCGCCTTAAACTTCCATGTAATTGTAGTGGCAGTGCTGGCCAATCCTTTGGGATGGGACCTCCGGAAAGGGCCAGTCACTTATCTGCCGTTTTGAAAAACCAACCTCCTGTTGGCTTTTGGAAACACCCGCTGTCTGCACTGCGAAGTTGAAAACGCAGTTACGTTCAATGGGGTCCCACACTCGTAGTTATCGGACCGGGTTGATCGGATCACCCATGCGAAGTGGGCTAATTCGCATCTGCCGAAAAATGGCAACTTTACGATCGATTCAGATTTTCTAGTGGGATCAATGCGGTGTATTATTAGAACCACTACAATCAGCAAAGCATTGTTAAGTTTCGGTGAAAGCTTGACTTTCGCTATGGTGACGCATGATCCAAACCGTTTCATCGTCACTGTTTTGTTGCCATCCAGGTCCCTTTTCCACCTCACTAAGTGCTCGACGAGATCGACTGTGTGAAAAAAGGGTTAAGTCCATGTCTTATCGGAAAACTGCCCCATGAACCGAGTTCTTAATGTGGTGTTCCTTCGTTGGGGGGGGCTGGCGGTGTTGGTCGTGGCTTCACATTCGTTTTCTCCCGCACAATCGTTACCCTCAGACGATGAAGTGAAGTCATCGCTGCGTCAAGCCACACAATTAATGAGCCAGCGGGTTGCAGATCATGGCGGCTACGCTTGGGTTTCGAGTGTCGATGGACGCTACAGTCATGGCGAAGGTGTCGCCGGAGCAAACCGCGTTTGGGTTCAACCGCCTGGAACTCCCGCCGTCGGACTCGCTTTCTTAGCAGCCTATCGTGCCACTGCTGATACCATTCATTTGGATGCTGCCAAGGCGGTCGGCGATGCATTGGTTCAAGGCCAATTGCAAAGCGGTGGCTGGGGATACTCGATCGAATTCGATCCCGCTTTGCGTGCCCGTCTGCCCTACCGCGTGTTACTAAAACGTTCCGGCTCTTCGCTCTCGGGTAAATTCACTACCGCGCCGACGCCTTATCCTGGGGGTTGGGATGTATGGAAGAATCGACAATTCAAATCCAACATGACGCTAGTCGATGACGACACCACACCCTGTGCGATTCGGTTTCTGTGCGATTTAGATCGAACGCTCGGGTTCAAGGACGCGGCGGTTCACGAAGCGGCTGAGTATGCGCTGCGGTCAACGATGGCGGCTCAATACCCCGGCGGTGCATGGGGGCACAACTACGATCGATTTTCAACCGAGCCACCTAGCGTCGATCACTACCCGGTGCTCTCAGCGAGCTATCCCGAGTCTTGGAGCCGGACATGGGCCAAGACGTACGAAGGATGCTACATGCTGAACGACCGTATCACGCAAAACATGGTGGAAACGATGTTGTTTGCCTCCCGCGTTTACGATGACGAACGTTACCGCGAGAGTGCGTTATTGGGAGGCGATTTTTTGCTCCGTGCGAAAATGCCTGAGCCACAACCTGCCTGGGCTCAGCAGTACGATCGGCACATGCACCCGGTTTGGGATCGCAAATTCGAGCCGCCTGCGATCTCGGGCCGCGAGTCTCAGGATGCGCTGCGAACCTTGCTGGTCCTGTTTAGCGAAACGGGCGAAAAACGTTTTCTAGAACCGGTGCCGCGTGCGATTGAATATTTGCGGACTTGTCTGCGCGGCGATGGCAGGCTCGCCCGTTACTACGAACTGAAGACGAATCGTCCGATCTATTTCAGCAAAGATTACCAATTCACCTACGATGACCGCAGCATGCCCGACCACTATGGTTTTGTAGTTGATTCCCATCTCGACGAGATCGAGCGAGACTATCAATCCCTCGCGGCCGGCAAGCCTTTGGTAACCCAAAGTAAGGTGAGTGGTAAACAGGCGGCTGCCGTGATTCGGTCGCAATCCAGCAGCGGCGGTTGGTTGGAACAGGGCTTTGTACGCGACGAGCATGGAAAAAAGGTGACGCCAAAGGAAGGCGTGGTTTCATCGGCAACCATGATTGCGAACATGGAATTGCTCAGCCAGTATCTCGAGCAAAACTGAGCCATAACGCCTCAAGCGTAGCGGAACTCGTCAAGAGTTTCGGATCCCCAGAATCGCAGAACTCTGATTGTAAGGAGTGAGCCGTGGGCCGTAAGGCACCGGGTATTGCATCAGACCCGGCTGCTAACGCGTCGCGGCTCACAAAATCGACAAGCCGTCAAGAGTTTCGAGGGCTCAGAGGAAGCCCGGATCGTTCGGCAAAGACAATGAAAATCATGCGTGGCTTCCGCGACAACCAACCCCAATATTCATCGGTGACAACACGCTCGAGTTGGACTGCCGCGTTCGGCCGCAAAATTATGGCAAAGTTTTCAAGGCTCGTATTCCGCTACCCCAAGCCTCCGTCACGCGTTACATTGGGCGTATGACTACTACATCAATCAAACTTGCTGTTCATGGTGCCGCGGGACGAATGGGGCGACGTGTCGTCGCTCTGGCTTCGGAAGATACCGAATTCAAAATCGTTGCCGCGATCGATCACGCCGGTAATCCGCTGCTCGGCCAAGATGCCGGAGCGGTCGCTGGGTTCGCGCCAATTGGCGTGTCTCTTGCATCGGATTGGCCCGAAGAGGTCGACGTAGTGATCGATTTCTCGCTTCCTGAAGCGCTGAATCATTGCATCGAGACGTGTGTCGAGGCCAGCACTCCCCTGGTCGTAGCGACGACCGGATTAAGCGACGAGCAGAAAACAAAGCTGCAAGCCGCCGCAACGCTGATTCCCATCGTTTGGGCGCCTAGCATGTCGTTGGCGGTCAATTTGACGATGAAACTGGCCGAGCAAGTGGCCGATACGCTTGGCGATGTCCAGGGCGGCTTGGATGTCGAAATTATCGAGCGTCATCATCGCTTCAAAGCCGACGCCCCCAGCGGCACGGCGCTGAAGTTTGGTGAATTGATTGGCAAAAAACTGAGCGACGAAACGTTGCATGTGCATGGCCGCGAAGGTCATACGGGCGAGCGAACACGGAACGAAATTGGTTACCACGCCGTCCGCGTCGGTGACAATCCAGGTGAACATACGATCGTGTTCGGTATGCTGGGCGAAAAAATTGAATTGAATGTCGCTGCCAGTAACCGTGATTGTTACGCCGCCGGAGCTCTGGCTGCAGCAAAATGGCTGCAAGGTCGACCGAAGGGGCTCTATAACATGTTCGACGTGTTAGGACTCGAGTCGTAGGTTGCGTTTAGGGATAGTCGCCTTTCGCTCCGCGAAAGTACGCGCAGTAGACGCTGCTTTTGCGGAGCAACAAGCGACTTTGTTTTGTCGCGCGGCGTGCTGCTACTAAAGCACGTGGCGCAGGGCTTTTGCCCTCTGTGCTGAAAAAAATTCGAATGGCAAAGTGTGACCAAGGGTATCTGTGCGAAGTCTGCGGCCAAGACGTGGCGGCGATCGTCGATAGCGATCTGTATCTTCGTTACGTGATTGGCGAGCTCGACCCCGAAGTGCTGCACACGACACCCGAGCGGCATCTTCGCTGTAACCCTGTGCTAGCTCAATTCATCGACCACCCGGACTTTGATCGCGTGCTGGTCCAGGGTGAAATGGCAATGGCGAATCTCGATCCCGGCTTTGTTTCCGAGCGAATGGCGCTGGTGACGCGTGGCTACGAGCGGCTGCGTGAGATTGCCGCCAGCGAGGGAGATCGGGACGTCACATCCTACCCATTGCCCGAAGTGATCGACCGCTATCGCCACTAAATAGGGTGACGATTGTGTGTTTTTGATGAATCCGCCGATTCTGCACTCCCCTGCCCTGCCGTCGGTTTTCATCGGCGTCGCGGCGCGAGGGCCGTTTCTGCTAAGATTTCGCGGTTCCCCAAATGTGACCCTTCATCAAGCGAAAAAACGTGCCAAGCCATCTCCTCAGACGCGGTTTTCTCGGACTTCTCGCCGCCCAGTTTTTCGGAGCCATGAACGACAATGTCCTCAAGGGCGTGTTGACGTTTATGGTGATTCAAGGCGGTTTGTGGGCTGGCGATCTCGGCGAAGGAGGCCAAGGCATCGTGGGCATCTGTTTCACGCTCCCCTTCATTTTTCTGTCTGGCTATGCCGGCCAAATCGCAGATCGCTACTCCAAGCGAACCGTCACGATGTGGGTGAAGGTTATTGAGATTCCAATCGTGATCCTCGCCGGGATCGGGTTCATGATGGGCAGTTTGTGGGTCACGCTCCTGGCACTGCTGGCGTTGACCTGTCAAAGCTCGTTCTTTGGGCCGGCAAAGTACGGCATGATTCCCGAGCTGGTCGATGCGTCGGATCTCAGCCGCGCCAATGGAACGATCAATATGATGACCAACGTGGCTGTGATCGTCGGAACGCTGGTCGCCGGCGTGGTCAGTACCGCCTATTTCCATGAGCAAACGAGAGGACTGATTTGGTTGCCGATCGTGGTTTTGGTCTTGATCGCGATCGCGGGACTTGCATCCGCCTTCTTGCTGACTCCGTTGCCGGCGGGAGATCGCGATGCAAAATTCGATTTTAATCCGCTCACCACTTACGTCACCACCGTACGCGAGATGTCCAAGACGCGGCTGTTGATGGTGATGATGGCTTGGGGCTATTTTTACCTGCTCGCTGGAATCGCGTTGTTTATCGTTCCCGAATATACCGCGGTTCTCAAAATTTCGAGCACCGAAGCCAGTATGTTGATGGGAGTTCTGGGGGTTTCGATTGGAGTGGGCTGTGCCGTTGCCGGGCTGATTTCCGGGCACCGCATCGAACCAAGATTGATCCCGATCGGAGCCGCCGGTTTGGTGGTCTTCTTTGCTCTGTTGTCGCTTGTCCCACCGTCGCTTCCTGATATGCAACCGATGGTGCGAGTGGCGCTCAGCAACGTCGGCTTCTTCATCTTCGGAGCTGGCTTTTTTGCCGGCTTCTATATCGTCCCGCTACAAGCTCTGCTGCAATACATGTCGCCCGATAGCGAGCGAGGTCGGTTTTTGGGAACCGCGAACGCAGTCTCGTTTGTATTTTTGACCGTCGCTGCCCTGCTCTACTGGGCGATTCGTCCCGCATTCGGTAATCAACCTCAGCACATCTTTATGCTCAGCAGCATCTTGATGGCTGCCGGGGCTGCGTTCTTTCTGTGGCAACTACGTGGCACCGGCATCCTGGTCGGCAGCGGATCCGATATCGCCGCCAGCGAGTAAAAGACATGCTTTGTTCACCCTCCCAGCAAAGATGGGAAGGTCGAAAATCGAGCCTTCAGCGAGATTTTCGGGGAGGGTTGGTGACCCTGAACTTGTACGCTGCCATCTCTAATTCTCCAGGGCCGCTGCCGGTGAACTTGTACCGCCCAGCGTCCACGAAAAAAGCCCAGAGTGCTCGTCGCACCTCTGGGCTCTATATGTCTGACAGTTTTTGGCCGGGAATCCCCGTCAACCAAACTAGTCTTTGATTTCGACGAGCTGGCCTTCTTTGGCCATCTTGCGGATGTCTTCGGTGATTTTCATCGAGCAATACTTCGGTCCGCACATGCTGCAGAAGTGGGCGCTCTTGAACGTGTCCTGGGGCAGCGTTTCGTCGTGGTAGCGCTGAGCGGTTTCCGGGTCCAATGACAATCGGAACTGCTCGTTCCAATCGAACGCGAAACGTGCTCGGCTGAGTGCGTCGTCACGGTCCTGAGCTCCCTTGCGTCCGCGAGCAACGTCGGCAGCGTGAGCCGAGATCTTGTAAGCGATCACGCCTTGCTTGACGTCTTCTTCGTTAGGCAGTCCGAGGTGCTCTTTCGGTGTCACGTAGCACAACATCGCAGCCCCGTGCCAACCCGCCATCGCCGCGCCAATGGCACTGGTGATGTGGTCATAGCCAGGTGCGATATCGGTCACCAATGGGCCAAGCACGTAGAACGGAGCACCATTGCAAAGCTCGATTTGCTTTTCAATGTTCATCTGGATTTGGTCCATAGGAATGTGTCCTGGTCCTTCGACCATGACCTGCGTTCCATTATCTTGACCGCGTTTGGTCAATTCACCCAGTACTTCGAGTTCTGCGAATTGAGCCGCGTCCGAAGCATCCGCAATCGAACCAGGACGCAGTCCATCGCCCAACGACCAAGTCACGTCGTACTCTCGCATGATGTCGCAGAGATCATCAAAGGCAGTGTACAGTGGGTTTTGTTTGTTGTGAGCCATCATCCACTTCGAGATCAGCGATCCGCCGCGGCTGACGATTCCCGTCACGCGGTTGATGCTCAAATGTAGGTGCTCGAGCTTCACGCCACAGTGGACGGTCATGTAATCGACGCCCTGCTTGGCTTGGTGCTCGACCATGTCCAAGAAGTGCTGAGCGGTCATGTCTTCGATGTTGCCACCGAGTTCTTCGAGCATTTGGTAGATCGGCACGGTTCCGATCGGCACGGGACTCGCTTCGATGATTTGGCGACGGATGTTGTCGATGTCTTTTCCGGTCGACAAATCCATCACGGTATCGGAACCGAAATGGACGGCGGTGTGCAGTTTTTGCAGTTCTTCGCCCGCGTTACTGGTCACGGCACTGTTACCGATATTGGCGTTGATCTTGCACTTTGCCGCGATCCCGATGCACATCGGCTCCAATGAGCTAGCGATATGGACCTTATTTGCAGGGATGACCATTCGTCCAGCCGCGACTTCGTCACGGATCAGTTCGACGGCGAGGTCTTCGCGTTTCGCACAGAACTCCATTTCGGGAGTAGTTTCGCCTGCACGTGCCGCCAAAATTTGTGTTTTGCTCATATTTTTGCTCCATCGGACGGCCACGCTCGAAGTCATCTTCGCGGTGCCGTCTCAGTAACGTCGAGATCGGAGCCCTGTTTATACGCTGCCAGAGCGAAATCGAGTAGGCGTCCGGTCACGCACCCGCCCCTCGATCCCCCGGGATCCCAATTTTCCACGAATTTAGCCCGATTACAGACTCCGAACCTTCACCAACACGCTAAAGAGTCAGCAGGATTTGAGCGGGGCCGTTACGGGGTGTCTTAAGCACTAAAGCTTCAGCCGCCCGCTGCTTCACATCGTTAGTTTCGCGGACGAGCGATCTGCCAAGTGGATTGGCCCTTGATCGCCCAAGACCTTTGCGTACAATGATTGCGTGCTGCGTAAGCGTTGCTCAAGCAAAGTTAAAGCGTGAGAGCGTACTACAACCTAATTCATTGAAAGGCTACAGATGCCATACCTGATGGTAAATCTTGACGACACAAACGATTGCCGCAAAGCAATCAAGCAATTGCGATCGGCGATCAATGCCCCCGATTGTGATCGTGATGCGAATGACAACGCGGGACGGCGTGGACGCCAGGGCAACCGACTGGCTGCGGACGCGGGCGGTCCAGGCAAGCCGCAGGGCGAAGACGTGGCAGCGTTGCCGCTGCCGATGAAGCTGCGGCGAATCAAGCAACGCCATATCTGGAAGCATCTCGTTCGCATTGCTAATGCGGCCGAAGATGCCCAGTCGCTGCCGGAGTTAGACTTGCTGCTGGATTTGCCCAAGAACAAGATGCGGTCACTCAAGGCAATCATGGCCAAGCTTGAGAATCGTTTCGACCTGAAATTCTTGCGAGTCGTTCCGAATGCAGGAGTCGATGCGTCGGGCAATCCACGCTACGAGATGCTGCCCAATGTCCGCAGACAGATTCTTAAAATCGAAGCTGCCTGAGCAGTGAACAATGAGCCAATACGACCGCCGTCACCAGTGACTGCGGTTTTGACAAATATTCAAATTTCTTCGCTGGGGATGTACTCGTTCATGGGCACGTCACTGGCGTGGCCACTCGGGGTCAGCAGGGCTTGATAGGTACGATAGTCGATCGATTCAAGCACAAAGCGGACGCTGCCGTCTGCCATCGCCATGTTGACACCGCCAGTGTGCAGCGACGATGGACGAGCCACGTCGTGCATGTTGCCAGCGGTCATCAACAAATTGTACGTGTCGCCGCCGTTGATCTTGTGAAGAGGTTGCGGGGCTGGGGCGCCGGCGAACAATTGTTCGTCTTCAAAGTGCCATACGCTGCCTTGCAAATAACGTGATTCCACCGGATAGACCGTGACCTCTTTTCCGCCGACTGTGGAGATGGCGGTTAGGTGAGTCGTGTTGCCGGTCAAGCGAGTTAGGTGCCACGGTTGGGCTTGGTGATTTTCGCTGTACAGCATCGTGCCAGTGGCACCGTCGCGAAAATCGTCGGTACGAATTCGCTTGCCCGTCGGCACAAGCGACGTGGGATTGCCTGGATCAAATCCAGCGTAGCGGTTGGTAAACGCGCCGTTCGCCTTGGACATCGAGCGTTCGAAGTCGACAGTACGAGTTCCATCGGTTGGGCGTGTGTACGTAAACGGAAATGAATCGACGTGCATCCCGGTGTTGGCGATGTAGTGATTGATTCCGTGACGAGCCATCGTGCCGCTGGCACTTGGACACTGATAAAATTCAACGTTTGATGCTGCAATCGTGCTGTAGCCTTCTCCGGTCGCAGGTCGCTCGCCGCCGCCATCGGACAGCAACGGATAGCGATCCAAGCTCCAACGCTCGTACAGCGGTTGGCGATCAAGGTTGGCGAGAATCGCGACCTGCCAACCTCCGATCTTTAAGTGACGTGGAACGTTGCCGCCGTAGCTGCCAGGGTCCGCAGGATCCATGCCTCCGGCGAACTCACCAAATTGTTGCACGTATCCCGGCAACGTGTCGTGACTGGTTTGGTGGTTGAGCGTCGCGATCGCGATCTGGCGCAGTTGGTCGGCACACTTGGCGCGGTTCATTCGTTCTTTGGCGGTTCTAATCGCGGGAAACGATAGTGACATCAAAATTCCGATGATGGCGATCACCACCAAGATTTCGACCAGCGTGAAAGCGTCACGACGGACGCTGTGGACGTGGAGTCGGGTTCGCATCACAACACCTTTGCTAGTAAATAGAAGAGCCAGATAAGAGACGATTTTGCCGTCGATAGAACAGCAGCAGTCCGAGAGCTCTGTATACGAGATTAGCAAATCAACGACGCCGAGTCCAAGAAAATGATGATTCCGCGATAAGAATCTCGCATCCCTCTGGAGACTGGATCGTGCTGATATTGCTCTGCGGCAGGCGATTCCAGTAGGCTCGCGGTCCCGCCCTTTCGACCACAGCTAAACAGCTTGGAGCCCACCGATGCCAAATCACCCAATCTCGCCGAATCGCGTCAATATCAGGCCAAAAGCCAATTTTTATTGGCAAAACCCCGTCTGCTGCGCACTGATAGCATTGTTAATGGTGCTTGGATTTGCTGCGACGGCGAAATCCGAGATCTTGGAAAATCCGCTCGGAATCACCTTCCACAGCGAAGATCGCTCCGTTTCGTTCACCAGTAAATTTCCTGGGGGACGGATGAACGAGTGCGTGCAAATCGCCGACGATGATTTTACGGTCACGATCCAGCCGGAATCGGATCCGATCAACGACAGTGCTTGGTACGCATTCCGAGTCAACTCGACGGAGGAGCGGACCATTTCGGTACGACTTAAATACGTCGGCGGCTCGCATCGCTACGATCCCAAGATTAGTCGTGATGGCAAGAATTGGGAGAGTGCCGAACATCTATTAGCAGATCGACATCCCGCCGGAACCGAAGTGCGTTTGCAAATTCCGGTCGATGGCAAGCCATTGTGGGTTGCGGGCCAAGAACTACTGAGCAGCGGTACGGTGACAAAGTGGACTTCGGATCTGAGCCAACAACCGCACGTCAAGCGATCAGTGATTGGCAAGTCTGTGCAAGGGCGTCCGCTGTATCGCTTGGACATTACGGAAACCGACCGTCCCGACTTTGTGTTCATTATCGCCCGTCAACATCCACCCGAAGTTTCGGGTGCTATCGGAATGATGCATTTTGTCGACGCATTAACGGCCGACAACGATTTAGCGACTTCGTTTCGCAAACGCTTCTGTGCCGTCGTTGTTCCAACCGTGAATCCCGATGGTGTGGCGCTCGGCAATTGGCGATGCAATGCAAACGGAGTCGACTTGAATCGTGATTGGATGCACTTCACCCAGCCAGAAACGCGTGCATTACGCAACGAGATGCTAAAGTGTCGCAATGCCACCGACCAAAAGCTGTGTCTGTTTATGGATTTCCACAGCACCTTTGACGACGTGTTTTACACACCACATCGTGATGCAAATTTGTATCCCGTGGGATTCACCGAGAATTGGCTTTCCGCGATTCAAAAACGATTTCCAAACTACCACGTCAACGGCGATGACAATCACCATGCTCATCGATCGACCAGCAAAGCTTGGGTTGCGGACACGCTGGGCGTGACCGCGATCACTTATGAATTTGGTGATGAAACCGATCGAGAAACGATTCGTCGCGTCGCGAGCGGTTCGGCAGAGGAAATGATGAAGTTGTTGTTGGAACTTCCCGAGGCAGACGCTCGGGTGGCGGCGGCGAAGGTCGCGATCGAGCGATAATCAGGATATTGAGCGGCAATTGGATTCGGCGAGGCTGGGATCTTCGCAGAGGCAGGGATCTTCGCAGAGGCAGGGATCTTCGCAGAGGCAGGGATCTTCGCCGAGAATGCGATCATGGTACACTCGGTTTGAGTCTACCTATGGTTTCTAAAGTCCTGCTGAACTGATGTCCCAGATGCGATTTTTTCCCTCATGAGTGATCCGGCTGCAAACCGTCGCCCGATAAAATCGCGTCAAATGCCGGTGTTTCAGCGGCTCGCGGCACGACTAGCCAAAACCGCGATCACGCCGAATCAAATATCGGGGGCAAGCATTTTGTTTGCTGTTGTCGCGGGGATCGCGATGGCGGCAACCTCGTCGATCGATGATGCAAATGCTGGGCGGGGATTATGGATCCTGGCTGCCGCGATGATCCAGTGCCGGTTGATAGCGAACTTGTTGGATGGAATGGTCGCGGTCGAGGGTGGCAAGAGTTCGCCGGTGGGCGATTTATATAACGAGGTGCCCGACCGTGTCTCGGATGCCGCGATCTTTATCGGGGCGGGGTATGCCGTCGGCGGCCAGCCGCTGCTCGGATTTGCTGCGGCTTTGATTGCCGTGTTTGTCGCCTACGTTCGCGCGATCGGCGCCAGTGTGGATGCAGGCCAAGTGTTTACAGGCCCGTTTGCCAAGCCCCAACGGATGGCGCTGATGACCGCTACCTGTGTAGCGATGGCGATCTTGCCCACCGCATGGCAGTCGATCCCATCGCAACCGGCGATTACGGTCGTCGCGACGGCATTGATCGTGATCTGCATCGGCGGAATCATTACGTCGATTCGGCGGTTGCAGAAAATCGGTGTGATTTTGCGTTCGAAAAAGTGAGCGGTGAGTGGCAACGTCATTAGCGTTCGCAAATTCCTCTGTCACCTCGCCCCCCAACGAAGTCAGACTGCTGATTTAGTACGACATCACCGCTCTTTTGTTAGCCGCTTGGGCGCTAGCCCCGGTTGGGTGGTGACGAAACCGTGGCTAGCGCCAAAACGGCTAACTAAATCAGCAGTCTCGAAGTTGGTGGAGAGGTGGCAGAAAGTCCAGCGCAAACCGCCCAACTGCAGCATCTGAAAACGGCCGGAATTCGCCGAGCGATCAGCGACTTTGCGGTCGGGCGGCCCTTTTTGGCATCGCAGTGGTTATGCTAGTGGCTCAGCGAATGCTGCCAAGAACCTGCCTTCCAAAATTCCCTCCACTACGGTGACGCCCATGCCTCGATCTTCGCGTTCCATCATCTCACTACGTTTGGTGTTGTGTCTGGTTTGTTTCAGCGCTACCGCAAACGTCTACGCACAACAAACAAAGCCGACGTCCGCCGAATCGGCTCCTGCCGTTCGGGCCTTCATCGACGACGATGGACCGGGCTGGCGATCTTTGACCGAATCTGATTTCACGCACGTCAATAGTGCTGCGGATACATGGTCGTGGAGCGATGGCGTTTTGCACTGCACCGGCAAACCGGTCTCGGTGCTGCGAACGACCGAGCCTGTGAAGAACTTTGAAATGGTGGTCGAGTGGATGCATGAACGATCGGCCGGCAACTCGGGTGTTTTTGTTTGGACCACTCCGGCGTCAATCGAAAAACTGACGACGGCGGGTAAACCTGGATTGCCGTCGGGGATCGAAGTGCAGATTCTCGATCACGGTTATACCGAAATGAGAAAATCGCAAGGCCAGAGTTTTGATTGGTTTGGTACCAACGGCGACGTCTTTCCCGTCAGAGTGAAAATGACTCCGTTTCCGCCGCTGTCACCCGATGGCAGTCGCAGCTTTCCTCGCAAGCATCTTGCCAAAGGGCATGGACATTGGAATCACTATTACATTCGTGCCATCAATGGCGAAGTCCGCCTGTGGGTCAACGGTGAAGAGGTCTCTGGAGGCACGGCAATCGAGCCCGCCGAAGGCTACCTTTGTTTGGAAAGTGAAGGGTCACCGATCCAATTTCGCAAACTCCGTATCCGTGAGTTGCCCTAAGCTCTCGTCGCAACCCGTTTTCCTGTTACACACTCTCTATGCTCGCTACTCAAACCAATTCGCTTGCAACCATGACGCTATTGAAGCTAAGTCCGTTCCTGCTGGTCGCCCTGTTTGCGACGACCGCGATTCCTGTCCGCGTGTCCTCGGCGGATGACGTTTCCTCTGACGCTCGGCACTTGGCGACCGATCTTCAATCGCAAGGCATCGAAACGACAACGGCTGATTTTCACGGGTTCACGCAATACAACTTCAAATTGGATGGGGTGGACTGCAAAATCGTTAGCCCCAAGCAAGTGGCGAGCGGCAATCCTTGGGTTTG
Source organism: Novipirellula methanifontis (assembly GCF_052161655.1). GTDB lineage: Bacteria > Planctomycetota > Planctomycetia > Pirellulales > Pirellulaceae > Novipirellula. The sequence continues at coordinate 9,359,847 of NZ_CP197418.1, read as the reverse complement.
GCGAGCTCGGTTTTGGGGGCACGAACCCCAGTTTGATCGTGCGATGCTCGAGCGTGGTTGGCATGTGTGTTATTGCGATGTCGGAGGGCTGTTTGGTGCCGATCTCGCAATCGAGCGATGGGATGCCTTTTATTCGCTTAGTCAAAAGCTAGGGCTTGATGCGAAACCGTTCCTCGAAGGAATGAGCCGCGGTGGGCTGATCATCATGCGATGGGCCAGTGTGCACCCAAGCCAAGTTAGTGGCATTTATGCGGACAACGCGGTGATGGATATACGTTCTTGGCCCGGTGGTAAGGGAACCGGCATTGGTGCCCCACGCGAATGGGATCGATGTTTACAGGCTTATGAAATGACTGACGAGCAATCGGCGTCGTTCAAAGCGGGACCCCTGGATCGGCTCATGCCATTGGTGGAGGCGGGTGTTCCGATCATTGCGTTAATCAACGAAGCCGACAATGTCGTTCCGCCGGCGGAGAACGGAGATCGGTTGGTCGCCGAGTACAAAAAGCTTGGCGGTAAAATCGAAGAAATGCGTCGCCCGGGACTCGGACATCATCCGCACAGTTTGAAAGAACCGGCGCCGCTCGTGGCCTTTGCCCTCGCGGCCGTTAACGAAGTTCAGCATTCGCTGTTCATTGCCGGACCAAACTTTACTGGGATTTTGGACGAGCAAGCCAACGAGATCTGGAACGCTGGGAAACCGGGAGCTCGAGACGGTTTCGTTCTGCCTAATGGCAACGTGTTGATTGCGTGGAAAGACGCAGTTAAAGAGTTGACGCGGGACCATAAAGTTGTTTTTCAATATTCCAAGTCCAACGAAAATGCCGAGATCGGCACCGTCGAGCGACTCGAAAATGGCAACACGCTGATTACCGAGCTGGGCAAGAAACCACGGCTGTTGGAAGTAGCAAGTGATGGAACGGTGGTCGTCGAGGTTCCGCTGCAGCCGGAAACCGATAACGCTCATATGCAAACGCGGATGGCCCGAAAACTGCCCAGCGGCAACTACCTCGTCCCCCACCTGTTGGCGTTCAAGGTCAAGGAATACACACCTGCGGGAATGGTCGTTCGTGAGATCAAAACGGATCTTGATTCGCTGGGCGGCCGCAAAGCCGAGAACTGGCCGTTCACTGCGATACGGCTTGAAAATGGAAACACCGTGGTCACTTTAACGCACGGCAACAAAGTCGCTGAGTTTGATCCCAGCGGAAACGTGGTTTGGGAGGTCAACAATGATGACTTGCCTGGCTCGCCACTGGTGGACCCCTGTGGCGCCCAACGCCTGCCCAACGGCAACACGGTGATCGCGAGCTACGGTGCGAAAAAAGGAATCAAAGTGCTCGAAGTGAATCAGGCGAAGCAGATCGTATGGAGTTACTCCGGCAAACATCGAGCTCACGAGATTCATGTGTTAAGCACCAATGGACAGCCGATCGCAGGCCCGCCGATGAAATAGAGGCCGTATCTGCCACCGCCCTACCCTGCCCCTTTCTAAATCGAGTTACTGATGAGTCGTGTTGCCTGTTTTTTATTTCTATCTCTCGTTTGTAATTTCCTGATGGCTGAGCAACCCTACGACGAATTGAGCGTCCAGTACACCGGCGGATCGTATGAGAACGAGACGTTCAAGTATCGCTTGATGAAACCCGAGTCGATCGAGCCCGGAAAGAAATATCCGATTGTGCTGTTTCTGCACGGTGCGGGCGAAAGAGGCGACGATAACGCTTCGCAATTGAAGTACTTTCCTACCGAAATGGCTAGTGAAGCCAATCGCAAGGCGTTTCCTTGTTTTGTTTTGGCACCACAATGTCGCAAGGATTGTAAATGGGTCGATGTGGATTGGAGCGATCACGAGGCAACTACGATGCCCGAGTCGCCTTCGCACCAAATGAACACGGCGATCAAGATGTTACAGCGAACGATCGATGAAAACCCAGTCGATACATCACGAGTCTACGTAACCGGGCTTTCGATGGGCGGTTACGGATCGTGGGATCTCACCGTACGGCATCCCGAGTGGTTTGCCGCGGCGATCATTGTCTGTGGCGGCGGCGACGACACGCAAGCAACGAAGCTTGTCGATCTGCCGATTTGGGTTTTCCACGGCGATGCCGATGGTGCGGTTCCGGTCGAGCGTTCACGTAAAATGGTCGCTGCGATCAAAGACGCTGGCGGCAAGAAGATCAAATACACCGAGCTGCCAGGCGTGGAGCATAACAGTTGGAACCATGCCTATTCGCACGATGCCGGCGCGATCAAGTGGATGTTTGAGCAGACGAAGGCTAAGTAGTCTGAGCACCCCCGTAGTGGATCTTGCTAAAGATCCCGCGTGAGGGATTCCGCATGAAGGATCTTTAGCAAGATCCACTACCGGAATGGTTCGACTTCCGCTAGTCCTTCGGCGTTGTCGATGAAGTGACCGATTGGTTTAGGTAAAGATTGACATCGTGCGTGGCACGTCCGCCCGCCAAGATGTCGACTTTGCCATCGCCATTAAAATCTTCGCACCACAGATCTTCGCACGCCATCATCGGATCAAGAGTCGTGCGTGTCCAATGTTGGCCACGGTCGTCGTCCGCTTGATAGATGAAAATCCCCGGGCCTTTCACGGGGCCGTTTCCGGGATTGCGGTACGCCGCGATCACCTCATCTGAGCCGTCGCCATCTAAGTCGGCACACCAAATCGCATGTCCCTGTGAAAACGTATCGTCCAGCACGATGCGCTGTTGATTTTGATCCGTCACATTCTTACCGACATAGACCACCACTTGGTTGCCGTGCATCGGTTCGATCGTGGCGATCAACGATGTGGACGGGGAAAGGCGTCCGGTTTTGACTTCACCACTGCCGCGTTGATCAGCAGCGTCGCTTTCGGCTCCTCCAGCAATCCGCGTGACTTGAAATCCGTTCGCTTCACTCTTGCGAATCCACGTGATACCTTCTTCGCTGGCGGTCAACGTTTGCTCAGCACCGTCGTCCCCCGCGGCGGGCAAATGCCATTGGTTGTGGGCACGGTTGAGGCTGCCGTCGACGATAACGGGTTTCCATTGGTTGGTTTCGGGATCTGCGGGGACGGGAAAGGCCAGCAGGCGGATGCCGTTGTCGCCGGATCCGTTTAAGGGAGTCACGACCAATTGTTTGCTGCCGCGGCCGAGCACGTCGGCCCACCGCATGCGGTGCGTCCATGGTTCGGATGAGATATCGAACACTTGCCAAGGTTCGTTCAGCGTTTCGCCACGTCGCAGCCAATGGATCGTGCCCCCATTTTTGGGCCAGCCCGCGCCGAGTGCAAAGTCGACCAAGCCATCGCCATCAATGTCGTGAGCCGCGATGCAAACATGGTCTTTGGGGACTGCATCTTTGATCATCGAGTGGCGTGTCCAATTTGGATTTTGGTACCACACCGCTTCATTCTCGCTGATCGCGACAGCGTCAGGTTGCCCGTCATCGTTGACGTCCGCTGCGATCACGGCGTAACAGACGTTGCCGATGTTTGCATCGAGTACCACTTTCTCGAACGAGGGGACTTCAGCGTTAATGGAGGTCGTCACCAACGCAGCAGCCGCGAACGGCATCAGAAGTCGGTTGATCATGAGGGATCTCGGGGAGATGAGAGGAAGCGGGCAATGCGAGCGACGTCGCGGAACGGCTATTATGATCCTAGCTGATTCGCTCTTCCACCCGTTTAGGAACGTCGGATCATTTAATGTCGTGAATCGCTCGGGACGTCGATTTTACAAATGACGCATTTGATTGTAGCGGAAGTCGTCAAGACTTTCGTTTTCTGGGATGACCGAAACTTACGCGCGAGTTCCGCTACCTCAGTAATCGAAATGCACGTCCCGAGCGATCCACGTTCTGATCGCGGAGCGATCAGCGACTTACTCGGCCGCGTCTTCGTAGATCGGCAAATGGCGGTAATAAACTTCTAGGTTCAACAGGTTCATCGTCGTGACGTAAAGTCGTCCTCCATGCGGACTCCAGCGATCTTCGACCGGCAGCATGGGATGCCAGCTGCCTGCAGCAGCGCCGTCTTTGATTTGGCTTTCCAGCAGCAGCGGATTCAAGTAGTCGTTCCATTGCTCCCAATATTTTCCACCCATGTGAAACATTACTTGGGTCGCGTAGTACCAGTAATATCCATCACGCAACGGTTTGTCGCGTGTGCCCATTTCGGGCGGTGCTTCCAACAGGTATTCGGCAGCCGATTGCATCGCCTCGTTCTCGCGTTTCCAACCCGAGTACATTCGCATCAGCATCCCGACGGCAGTCATCGTATGCGTCGGCGTTCGACCATGACGCTGCGACGGCGTGTTCGAAGCAAACGGGTTGTATCGATAACGGTCCGGACGCGACTCACTTTGCTGAGCATAGTCGAGCCATTTGTCGATGCCTTTGTACACATCGTCGGGAATTTCTAGTCCCGATAATTCGCCGCTCTTGAGCGCCATCATCATCCATCCCGAAACGCTCGTGTCACTGCTGACCTGCGCGGCATAACGCCATCCGCCATACTTGCTGTGCTGGGTGTTTCCAATGTAGTCGATACAGCGCTGGGCCGGTTCTTCGAGTTCTTCGTCTTGCGTCATCCCATAGGCTTCGCACAAAGCCAATGCCGCGATGCCATGGCTGTAAAAGCCCACGTTTCGATCGCTCAGCGGATTCTCGCTGCGGTACAGGTCACCGTTGGTTTTTTGGTTCTTGACCAAGAACTGGATTCCGCGTGCGACGGTGTCGGCGTATTGGTGTCGCTTGTGTGTGTAGCCTGCTCCTTGGAATGCAAGCAGCGACAAACCCGTTGCAGCCGTATCACTTTCCAGTAGCACTGCTTCGCCGTGTCCGGAAAGAGACCAGCTGCCATCGTCGTTCTGTTTATCCGCAAGGTAGGCAAGTCCGAGTTCGATGGCTTCTTCGGTCGCGGGGCCGACCTGCCCAGCGGGTGTGGGAGCGGCGCCGCCTTGGGTTCGCATCACGCGACGGTTGAAGGACTCGACGGCGGCGATTTTTGTTCCCTCGGGTGTAACGGGGCCACCCACTTCGCGACGCTTTCTTGGCTGGTCTGCGATCTCAAGTTCCCCAATTTCGGGCAAGTCGCTTGAGGGGACGATACCCGCGAATGAATCGGGGCGATCCGCCAGACCGGCAATCGATTCGATCGCCATCACATCTAGACTGGGACCAAACTCCGTGTCCGGGGCCGTAATCGGTGAAGGAATGCTCGACGACGCTTCGCTGCGTTGTCCGCTGACGTTGCCTGTTTCGCTGCGGTCGCTCATTGCATCGCTGGGAACCGCGCTGCCTGCGGCGGCAAGCGATGCCATTTCACCAGGGATCGTCGGGGCGCCCACAGGAGCAAACTCGCTGCGATCTCCGCGACTGAAACGTTCAGGCCGTGCTTGCGGAGAACCTCCTGTGCTGACATCGGGAACTCCCATCATTGCCGACAAATCACGTCGCATGACGTTGCTTTGGCTTGCCGAAGCGGATGTTGGCGAAGGAGTGCTCATCGCGTCCGAGCTTTCGAGTTGTGAAAGTTGAGCACCCGCAGTGTTGCCACTGCGTTGAAATGGAACATCCACCGGCGAAAGCATCTGATCGGCCGACTTGCTAATCGCCGCCACCGCGACTGATTGAGGCGCGGGGCTGGCACCGGCCGGAGGCGAAGATGCATTGGGAGCGGTGCGAGGACGGCTGCGGCTGGTTAAACCGAGTTCACCAACGGTCGGCATCGCTTCGGATCGATTTCTGGCTGCGGATGCAACCCGTTTGGCCGGCGGAGTCGGCAGCATTTTCGTCGGATCCGGTGTCTCGCTTAATTGTGGTGCCGACGAGCGAGTGGCTTTTCGTGGAGTCGTCTCAACGATTTTGCGTTCCGCTGCGTTCGCTTCGGATTGCTTTGCTGCCGCCGGGTCGAGTTTGGGAACGTCGGGCTGCGTTGTTTTGGGCGAACTCAACTTCTCGCTTGATTTCTCGCGTCGGGCAAGCTTGGAGGGTGAATTGGCAGGTCGAGGTTGCGACGGCGATGGCTCTTGACGTTTCATCAAGAACTTTTGCATCGGACGTGGTTCGACTTCCTTCGGCTTCGGCATCTCAAGCTTTGGCGCCGAATGATCCACGGGCGGCAATTGACGCATCTCTTTGGGAACCACTCGAGATGTCGTTTCGACTTCTACCGGTTTAGACCAATCCGGGGTTACCGCATCTTCCTTGGGCGTTTGAAACAAGTACTCGGGGACCGTTTTGCGAATCGGTGAACGTTCGGGTTTGACGCCTGCAACAGACTCGGGAAAAAATTGACTAAAGATGACCACGTGCACCGCCAAAATCAGCAGCATCAAGTGGATGAAAACGCTGAATAGAAAACCGACCTGAATTGATTTGCGAACGTAGTGAGAAACCAGACCACGCAGTGCAAACGACATCCCCAACGCGATCAGCGGGACAGCGACCACGTAAGTGTAGGCGTTGAAAAGCCAACGAGGATCGTCAAAACGAAGCCGCGTTGCGATCAAGTACAACACCACCGACGACAACGCAACCAACCAAACGTCCAATGGCCACATTGCATCGCTGGACTCTACAGACCGATTCGGTGGAGGAACCGATCGGTGTTTCGGCAGAGGTTTGGGGCGGTTCACGTTGCTGCGAGGTTCCGAAGGAATTTGGTTTTTGTTGAGTGCAGTGTCACATTGGTTATCCGTGATTGGCGATTCGCCGCTACTGATCAGGACCGTCCGTCGTCGTCACGGAATAGTCACTGATGCCGGTTCGGTTGCATGCATCCATCACGCTGACGACCGGTTGGAACGCGGTTGCACGGTCGGCTCGGATCACCACGGTTTGACTGATCGGGTTGGCCGCGACGGCATTTTTGAGTAATTCTTGCAGCGTCTCTAACGTTGTTTCTTTCCCACCGACGTAGATGGTTCCCGCCGGGTTGATGTCGATCACGATTTCACGTGGTTTGCTTGTCATTGGCACCGCGCTCGTGGCGGTGGGCAATGAAATGTCGATTCGTCGCTCTTGCTCTTCAAACTCGCTGGTGACGAGAAAGAAGATCAGCAGCAAAAACACCACGTCGATTAACGGCGTCAAGCTGAGGGTTCCAGCGACAGTCGATTTTTTGATTTCAACAGCCATGGCTCGTCTTATTTCGCCTCACTTCGCACCTTCGGTGGCACCGGAGGTGCAGGTGGACGTGCCGGTTCAGAGTTCATCTTGGTTCGCTCGATGTTGTGAAGCATGCCTTGATTATCGAGTCTTCGGCGACCCACCATGTGAGCCATCCGTGGAGTCAGATCAAACGCGAGCTTTTCAATCTGGTTGAACAATTTTGCCAGTCGGTTTTCCAGAAATTGGGCGAACATGGCTGCCGGGATCGCCACGATCAAACCAGCCAGCGTCGTGACTAGCGCCGTGTAAATCCCTTCGGAAAGTTGTTCGCTGCGACTGCGGTCCGCTGTCAGCGTTGTCGATTCATGGAACGCGACAATCATTCCCCACACCGTGCCAAGTAGTCCCATCAGCGGCGTCGCCGCGGCTGCCAAATTTAGCCATCGAATAGGCGCGGCGTGTCCATCGGCTTCGCGTTGGATCGTTTCTTTGACCGCGTCTTCGATTTCGCCAATCGGTTGCCCGGTGCGCAGCAACATCGTTCGGATGGCGGTCGCAGCTGGTGACGGAAAATCGTTGCAGGTATGAAAGGCAATATTGGGATTGAAGTTTTCGGCGGGTTCAGAGATCGCGTACAGTTCGTCGACCAATGTGCGAGGAATGATTTTGCTTTGCCGCAACGTCATCAGTCGTTCGGTTGCCAACGCAACGACAAGCAGACTCATCAATCCAATCGGGATCATAAACCGACCCCCACGACTGATTAATGACAACAGATCGATCGACGACGGCTCGACGACTGCGGATTCGGCATCAGCCGGCGGGTTCCCGTCTTGCATCACCGATTGAATTTCCGCCGCGTCAAAACGCATCTCTCCAGCGTCTTGGCTGCGCACGACAAGCGTGTCCAGCGAAAGCATCACGAACATTGCAACCACCACCGCAAACGCGATTCGGTGCAGTCGATTCGGATTGTGATTCGTAAAATTCACTACTTTTTCAAAGCCTCTAATTGCGTTTGTGCTTTTCCTGCCAGCTCGTGCTTCGGATGTTTTGCAACAACATACTGAAAGAAGTTAACGGCAAAGTTTTTTGATTTCTGTTTGGCTGCTGCCGTTTTAGCTTGTTGCATCAGCAACTCGCTGCACCGCCCTGCTTCATACCCGCTTTTGGCTTGCCAGTTCTTGATCGAATCAGAAGCTTGTTCGGCACCAAAACCGAACATGACCTTTTGGAATTCTGGAATTGCGAGATCAAAACGTCGATTGGCGAAATGAATCTCACCGATCATAAAGCGAGCCCGAGCCGCCGTTTCGTTGCGATAATTGTCAGCGACTTCGCCAAACGATTGCAGGGCTTTGTCATTGTTTCCGGATTGCTGATACGCAAATCCAGTTTCGTAAAAGGCCTGAGTCAAATAATTAGTGGATGGAAAGCGTGCGAGAAGTTCCTCGTACCACTTGATCGCGTCGTCCCACTTTTTGAGCTGCGAAGCACTTTGTCCTCCATGCAGCAGGACCAGTTCTCGGGCTTGGCGATCCGCTGCATCGCGTACGGTTTTTGCCGTGTCGTCGTCTGCTTGAATTCGTTTCCGGGCGACCTCGAAGCCAGCGAGTGCTTTCTCGAAATTACCCTCATTGAACCGACATTCACCCACCATCATTAAAGCGTCAAACGCCAGCGTGCCATCGCTGTGTTTTGCGGCCTGCTGTTTAAATGCATTCTCCGCTTCATCAAAGTTGCCCGCTTTGAAGTGTGACCATCCAAGTCGATAGTACGCCTTTTCCGAAAGTTCGGAATCGGTAGTGTTCTTTGCCGAGGCGAGGAAGTACTCCGCCGCTTCCTTCCAATTCTTGTTCTCGTAAAAATTCTGGCCAACAAAATAGGCCGCTTCCCCAGTCAAGGACGTATCGGGTGATTTGGCGATCAACTTGGTGAACGACTCGACCGCAGCCTCCTGTTTTCCAGCCTCGCGATAGGACCAGCCCAATTCGTACAAGACTTTGTCTAGGTCGGGATAGTCGGGAACTTCGGTGACCAATCGTTCGAGCAACTTGGCCGCTTGTTCGGGTTTCTTTTCCTTCTGTTCGATCAGCGCCAATTCATAGAGCACATGCCCCAGATTCAATCCCGTTGGGTCGAGCGCCAAGTAGGCTTCGAGGTCCTTGCGGGCGGCGGGAAGTTGATTCAAGTTTCGCTCTGCGATGCCTCGCGCCAACAACGCTTCGGCTCGAATTGCATGAGTCGAATAATCGTTCAGTAGCGAGTCGAGCGACGTCATCGCTTCTTTGTGCTTGCCGTTTTCCATCAATAGTTGAGCCCGGCTGTAATACGCATACGGCATCAGCCCAGGGTCGGCACCGGAGGCAATGATCTGATCATAAAGCTTGGTTGCCTCCTTCGAGTTTTGTTGGGTGGTGGCCAGTTGAGCGAGTTTAAATCGAGCTTGGTCCGCCATCCGGCTCTTCGGATCTTCTTTAACAATGGTGGTCCATGCCGTTTGGGCTGCGGCTGTGTCGCCCGTGGCAAATAACGCCTGGCCCGACATCAACAGTGCCTCGGTCGCACGAGGCCAACTGGGATCTGCTTCGTGACTCGCCCGAAATGCCTTTGCTGATTCTGCTGCATTTCCCGCCATCAAATAGGCTTGACCGAGCAACAATTGAGCCTCGGCTCGTTGTGGTTTCTCAGGCAGTTTTGCCGCCTCGCCCTTCAGCATCGCGATGGTTTCGTTCATTCGTCCGGCCATGTTCAACGCGATCGCGGCACGTAAAATCCAAATTGGACGCTGCTGAGTGTCCGCAGGATCTGAATTCTTGACCAACTCTTTGAACTGTCCTGCCGCCTCGGCCGCGTCGCCCAAAATGAACTGGCTCTCGGCCTTCACGAAACGAACATCGGGGGCCAGCGTGTCGGAGGGGAATCTTTTTAGAAACTCGGTCGCCAATTCGATTGCGTGTTTGGACTGGTTTAGCTGCAGTGCCGAAAACGCTGCGTTGTAGAGCGCACGTGGCGCAAGTTCGTCATCGGGAGCGTCACGATATGCCTTCTCAAACGCAGCAAGCGACTCTTTCAGCGTGTCGGGATTCATCGACAACGCTTCTGCCAAATCCAATTTCAGCGTCGCGACAAAGTCTCCTTTGGCCGACTTGTCGAGCTGCTTCTTGGCAACCGCCAACGCTTTGGCGGCATTCCCTTTGCCAAGATGAATTCGGGCCAGCCAGTGGGCCGCTTCGGTCGATGCTTCGGGATTGTTTTGTTCTAACACTCGCTCAAAACGTTTTGCCGCTTCGTCGATGTCACCACTTCGATAAGTGCTCTGTGCCGAGGCCAGCGTTGCGGATGCGGTATAAGGAGAATCGGGGTAATCGCTTAGCAACTGTTCGTATTTCTTCGCCGCTTCGCCTGGCTCGTTCGCTTGCACGAGCGCGAACGCTTGTCGGAAGATTGCGTATGCCAAATCTTCGTCGTTGTCGCCGGATTTGATCGCCTCCGCAAACGACTCAACCGCTTGCTTGTATTCCTTTTTCATGATGGCGGTGTCGCCAATGCGAAGATGGACGTCGGTGACCAAGTCACTTTTTTCACAACTGCCTAACAGCTGACGAAACGATGCCACCGCGTTGTCATATTGGTCAAGCTCTTCGTAGGCGACGCCTCGCGCATAGAGTGCGTCGCATCGCAACGGAGAATCCTTGGCTGACTGTAATGCCAAAAGCTGGTCATAGTTGGCAATCGCTTTCTTGGCATCGCCCAGTCCGTAGGCCGCCTCGCCACTGTAAAACAGGGCACGATCGAGAAACTGACTTTGGGGGAATTCTTTGCGGAGGGTTTCAAACGTTTTGATCGAGTCTCGCAATCGGTTTTCATCGCGGTTGGGAGCCTCGCCGGCGGCAGAGTACAGGCACCACCCGCGATTAACGAGGCTCTCTTCGCGTAATTCGTAATCCGGGTCCTTTAACGCACGGCCAAACGCGTCCGATGCGGCCACGTAATCGGGGGCCTCTTGCTGCATGAAACAAACGCCCAGGAAGTGAGCTGCCTTGGATGCCATTGGGTCATCCGGGTACTCCTTCAAAAAACGTTGCCAATGTTCGATTGCCAAATCAATGGCACCGTTGGTTTGAAAATTCGCCGCGTCCGCATAATCTGCAATCGATTCTTCGGTGGACTCTTCAGCCCCGCTGACGCTGCCGAGCGATGTCGATCCCGATAGCACAATGCATGCAAGCCAACCCAAGGTGAGCTGGCGGAGCGAACCAATCTTAGAAAAATCGATTCGGAACAGGTGAAAGCGGACCTGCGTTTTCAACACGAACATGACCCCCCCGGATGAGCGTAGGTGTTTCAGCAAATATGGAACTGTGCGAGCGTTCCATTAAAACGAGAACCGTGCGAACTCGTAAACGACTAATTCTAGCGAGAGGACCGTACAGGCGATAGTTTCACGATCCCGTCCACTACAGTTTAGCAAGAGGCCGGAATCAGTAGCATCCACCCGATTTGCAAAGCTTTCCTTGTCGTCATTGTCGGGCTCATTCCAATTCCTCGCCTGGATAAATTGACGAAAGAATACGTGTACACCAAAACAGCTAGATCCATGCAATGCGATGGCTCGATGCTGTCGAAGTTAGAACAAACGACGGTGTTGGTCGAACATGGCAAAATGACTGTCGCGATTTGCTGGCGGCGAAGCTTCCCGTCGGGTCTTGTAACGGCAGACTGTGTTCCCGCAGGATAGGCAAGGTTTGTTCAGCCCAGAGATGGTTCACCGGGATACGCCGAACAAAGGTTCGGATACACTAGAACATCTCTTTCGTGCCTTTTTGCAAGACTTCTTCTTTTCTTTTGAATGATCGGAACAACGGTGAGTGAACTGACTTCGGTAATCACGGGTGGTGCTGGGTTTATTGGTTCGCATTTGACGGAATCGTTGCTTTCGCAAGGGCACCGCGTGATCGTGGTCGATGACCTGTCTACGGGGCGTAAAAATAATATTGAGGGCCTGCTGGACAATCCCAAAGTCGAGTACATCGAAGGTTCGGTCACCGAAGAATCGCTGGTCAACGAAGTCGTCGATCGAGCCGATCGGGTTTATCACTTGGCGGCCGCCGTGGGCGTTGCGTTGATTGCAAAACAGCCGATTCAAACCATCGAACGTAACGTCTATCCCACTCAGCTGATTTTGAATCGCTTGGGGGAACGAGCAAACAGGGGCGACTTTGTTCCTTGTTTCATCGCCAGCACCAGCGAAGTGTATGGCAAAAACCCGAAAGAGGTTTGGTCCGAAGAAGACGATCTCGTATTTGGTGCGACGACCAAGCCGCGATGGAGTTACGGTGTTTCCAAAGCGATCGATGAATTCCTCGGTCTAGCGTTCTACAAAGAAAAACAGTTGCCCGTCGTCGTCGGTCGATTCTTTAACGTCGTTGGCCCACGTCAAACCGGAGCCTACGGGATGGTACTGCCGCGGTTTGTCGAGTCGGCGCTTCGCGGAGGTCCGCTGGTGGTTCATGACGATGGTCATCAAGTGCGATGTTTTGCTCACGTGGACGATGTCGTCCGAGCCGTATCGGATTTGGTCAACAAACCGGATACCGCTGGCCGTGTTTACAACATTGGCAGTGATGTGCCCGTCTCGATCTTGGAATTGGCTCAGCGTGTGGTCGAGCGAGTCAATCCCAAAGCGACGATCGAGTTCCAGACGTACGCCGACGCTTATGATGATTCGTTCGAGGACATCCGACGTCGGGTTCCCGATTTGACGCGGATCCGTGAAGCGATCGGTTACGCTCCCACCAAAGATCTCGATGGGATCATCGACGCGGTGGCGAAATACCAAGCCTCGTACATGTAGTCTCCCAACTCCCAACTCCTCGCTGCACCCCCGCCTTCGCTTCCAGCTATACTCATCGGTCCCCCCCTTCGCGAAAACGTCTTTCGCGAATATCGCGGGCCCAGAATTGCCGGCCCTGCATCGCCCCAGTCGGAGAGTGAGTGAATGGTTGTCGTACGTCATTTCTTAATTGCCACGTTGATTTCGGCTGCGGGGACAGTTTTCGCCGCCGAGCAGGCCTTGGTGGGTTGGAAAACTGTTGGTTGGAAAACCCAGCAGCTCTCGGGCGAATTCTTCAGCGAAGGAGCCACCTCGGGTGACTTTAATCAGGATGGTGTGGTCGATATTGCGTCGGGTCCGTTCTGGTACGCCGGTCCCGACTTCAAGAGCAAACATCAATTTTACGCCCAAGATGCCTTCGACCCTCACGGCTATTCGAACAACTTCTTTGCCTACACCGACGACTTTAATGGTGATGGCTGGGATGACGTGTTGGTGTTCGGGTTCCCGGGCAAGGATGCTTCGTGGTTTGAGAACCCCAAGGGAGCGGATCGCTTTTGGCCTCGTCATCAAGTTCTCGAGCGCGTGGACAATGAATCACCGACGTTCGTGGATATCACCGGCGATGGCAAACGCGAGATCGTTTGCAGCCAAGATGGCTATTTCGGGTTTGCCGAAATCAATTCGGGATCTCCCGAGGCTCCGTGGAACTTCCGTCGCATCTCGACCGAAGTCGCTGGCGGTCGCTTCACTCATGGGCTAGGCATCGGAGATATCGATGGTGATGGCCGTTTGGACCTGATCGAAAAAAATGGTTGGTGGAAACAGCCCGACTCGCTCGAGGGCGATCCGTTGTGGCAGCAACACGCGTTTGCCTTTTCGCCAGGCAACGGCGGGGCACAGATGTTTGCATCGGATGTCGATGGGGACGGGGATAACGACGTCATCACCTCGATCAACGCACATGGGTTTGGTCTGGTGTGGTACGAGCAGATCAAATCCGAAGGAACGATCACGTTCAAGTCACACCGGATCATGGGGACAACCGCAGCCGAAAATCCGTACGGCGTCTGTTTTTCGCAACTTCATGCGATCGAGCTCGTCGATATCAACGGCGACGGATTGGATGATATTTTGACCGGCAAGCGGCATTGGGCACATGGACCGCGGGGAGACTCAAATCCGGGCGATCCAGCGGTCGTGCATTGGTTCGAATTGTCTCGGGCTGCCGAATCCGAATCCGCAGTCGAGAACGCCACCGAAGCGGTAAAGGTACAGTGGATTCCGCATTTGATCGATGATGATTCGGGCGTCGGAACCGAGGTGAACTTCGCCGATCTCGATGCGGACGGAGATCTCGATGTTTTCGTCGGTAATAAGAAAGGGACGTTTGTGCATTGGCAACAACGTCGTCCAGCAGCCAACGTTGACACGTCCAGGTTGTCGCCGCGGCCACGCGATCTCGGTGCTCGTCCTGCCACAAGCGGACTGCCCGAAAACGAGGGGCTTTCGCCACAGCAGGCTGCCGAGGCGATCACCGTGCCCGAGGGGTTTCGCGTTCAATTGGCCGCGGGCGAACCGATGGTGCACCAACCGATCGCCATGACGCTCGATGATCGCGGTCGGTTGTGGATCGCCGAAGCTCACACCTATCCCACACGTGCTCCGCAAGGCGAGGGGAAAGACAAAATCATCATCCTTGAAGATGAGAACCATGACGGAGTGTTTGATTCTAGGAAGGTTTTTACCGAAGGGCTGAATCTGGTTAGCGGTTTAGAGATCGGATTTGGTGGCGTATGGGTCGGTGCGGCTCCCTATCTGATGTTCATTCCCGATCGCGACGGCGATGACGTTCCCGACGGTGAACCGGAGATTCTGCTGGATGGTTTTGGTTACCACGATACGCACGAGACGCTGAACGCATTCATTTGGGGACCCGATGGTTGGTTGTATGGATGCCACGGTGTATTTACCCATTCCAAAGTCGGGCCGCCGGGAACCGCGGATGCCGATCGCACGCCGCTGAACGCCGGTGTGTGGCGTTATCATCCGATCCGGCACCAATTCGAAGTCTTTGCGCACGGCACCAGCAATCCGTGGGGCGTCGATTTCAACGAGTTTGGGCAATCGTTTGTCACAGCGTGTGTGATCCCACATATGTACCACATCATCCAAGGAGGGCGATACCAACGACAAGCGGGCCGCCATTTTGATCCTTACGTCTACGACGATCTTAAAACGATCGCCGACCACGCTCACTACGTCGGCAGCATTGGCGATCACGCGTGGTGGGGTGGCCGGAACGAAGCGAGTGCACTCAATGACACCAGCGCCGCCGGGGGCGGGCATGCTCATTGCGGCGCGATGATTTATCAAGGCGACAACTGGCCGACTCAGTATCGTGGTTCGATGTTGATGGCAAACATTCACGGCAATCGCATCAACAATGATTTGTTTCGCCGCTCCGGAAGCGGTTACGTTGCCTCACACGGCGCCGATTTTTTGTTTGCCAACGATCGATGGTTCCGCGCAATCAATATGAAGTACGGCCCCGACGGCAGTGTTTATCTGATCGATTGGTATGACAAAAATGCTTGCCATCGCATCGATCGCGAAGTTTGGGATCGCACCAATGGTCGTGTCTTTCGGATCCGCTTTGGCAGTACTGAGTCCAAGGCGGTTCATTTATCGGGCGAAGACAACGATGCCTTGGTTGCCTACCACACTCACGAAAACGAGTGGTATGCGCGAATGGCCAGACGTCTATTGCAATCACGATGTTTTGGTGTGGGGACGATGGCACCGCTGGACTCGCAGCAAAAGGAACAGCTCACCGATTCGCTCGAGCAGTTAGCGTTTGGTACGAACGAAGTGTCGGTGCGGTTACGTGCTATTTGGACGCTGCATGCGTGCGGGCTGTTAACGACGCGGCACATCGAGCGGCTGCTTGATGATCAAAGCCACAAGGCCGAGTACCTGCGTGCTTGGGCGATTCAGTTAGAGATGGAAGATTCCGAAACCACCCTGCTACCAAAGTTGGCCAAGATGGCGGCGACCGATTCCTCGTCACACGTCCGTTTGTCGCTGGCGAGTTCGCTACAACGATTGCCGATCGACGATCGTTGGCAGATTTTGTCGGGGTTGGTACGGCACGCGGATGACGCGGGTGATCCGAATTTGCCGTTGATGGTTTGGTATTCGGCGCAGCCTTTGGTTGTGGAGGATACGCCACGAGCGTTGTCGTTGGCGAAAGAGTCGCGTATTCCACTTGTGCGGCAATTTATCTATCGGCGTGCTGCGGCGGATCCGGCTGCGATCAATCACTTGTTGGCTGAACTTGGCACGCTCAAGGACATCGAAACGCAAAAAATAGTGCTGGCTGAAATCACTGCGGCGATCGCCAATCAAACTCGTTTGAAAATGCCCAAACAGTGGCCTTCGGTCTACGAAAAACTGGCCGCCAGTGGCGATCCACAAATTGCCTCGCAGGTGCAAACGATCACGGTCAAATTTGGTGACGCCTCGATCTTTCCCAAGTTGCGTGAAATTGTTTCGAACGTTCAGCTCGATGTCAATTCTCGCTCCAGTGCCCTTGCGGCGCTCGTCAGCGGGAAAGACCGAGAACTGTTGCCCGTACTTGTTTCGTTATTAGATGACTCGCGACTGCGGCGTCAAGCGATTCGTGCCTTGGCTAACTACAGCGAGATGGAGGGCGCCGCAGCAATCATCACTCATTACGATCGCTTTTCTAATGAAGAAAAGTCCGATGCGATTGCCACTCTGGCTTCGCGAGCCACGTTTGCTGCCGAATTACTTACCGCTGTCTCGGATGACAAGATCCCACGTGGCGATTTGTCGGCGTTTACGATTCGGCAAATTCAATCGCTCGGTGACGATTCGCTGACGAAACGGGTGAACGACGTGTGGGGAACGGCGCGAACATCGCCCGCAGAGAAGCTCGAGCGGATTGCCCGGCTAAAGCAGCAGCTAACCGCCGAGGTGCTCAGCAAAGCCAATCTTCCTCACGGACGTGTCCTGTTTAACGAGACGTGTGGTAAATGCCATCGATTGTTTGGTAGCGGCAGCGACATTGGCCCTGATATCACCGGTTCCAATCGTGCCGATATCGATTACTCGTTGCAAAATATCATTGATCCTAACGCCCTGATCGGACGCGATTATCAGGCGACTCAAGTGCTGACCGATGACGGACGCGTGATCACCGGATTGCTAAAAGATGAAACGCAGACGGCACTGGTTATTCAAACCGCAACCGAAAAAGTGATCGTTGACAAGCAAGAGATCGAAGAGCGAACGCTCGCTAAGACATCCATGATGCCCGAAGGCCAATTGGACCCTATGTCAGCAGACCAAGTGCGAGATTTGATCGCCTATCTGTCCAGTCCCGTTCAAGTGCCGTTGCCAGGATCCGTACCAGTGATCGACCCCAAAACGAACCGCGTGTCCGGTGCCGTCGAAGCGGAATCCGTGACGTCGTTGAGTGTGACACGAGGAAAAGTGCAGCCACAGAATATGCGTGGATTCAAAGCAGGTAAATGGAGCGATGGGACTCATCTGTGGTGGACCGGTGGCAAGCCCGGCGACAAGTTGATGTTGTCGATTGACGTCGAGAAACCGGGCACATACGAGGTTTTCGTGGCGATGACCAAGGCCCACGATTACGGCATCGTTCAGTTTTCCATCAATGATGCCAAAGCGTCCTCGCCGATCGATCTGTTCAACAAGGCGGACGTCGTGGCGACGGGCCCGGTGTCGTTAGGGACGCATCCACTCGATCGAGGATCCAACCAAATTCAAGTTGAATTGACTGGTGCAAATCCCGCAGCCACCCAAGCGTTCATGTTCGGACTGGACTACATCTACTTGAAGTGAAGCTACGGTATAATGAGGGACCACTTGTCGATCCTGTCGTAGCGGAATTCGTCAAGAATTTCGGCACCAACAGGAAACGCGGTAAAGCATTTATTAGCGGTGTTTTACGGGTTTTCATAACCCGACACGTAAGCGAGCGACCCTGCTTTCCAAGAACATTCCCTCGCTTGCTTGGTTACTCCGTGAACTCGACGATAACGGTCGTTGCGGCGTGAGTATTGCTGCGTAACGATAGTACGTTTTTGATCGATTCTCGAAGGCGGGTGCGACTCGCCCTTTTTTTTGACTATGAACTTTTTACGTGATACGACCAACGAATCTTGCTTAGGGATGTACAAGCAAACGGCCCAACCGCAGAGGCTTTGTAAGGCCACGACTCGCTCGCGATCGCTACCATCGCTGGTCGGACTCGCGTCGCTTTGTCTGGCTGCACTGGTTTCCGTGGGATGCGGACGCGAAACCTCGGACTCGCCGAGTGTTGCCGAGACGCCGCAGGAGCGGCCCGCCGTCGCAGCGGACGAAGCCGCACGTATCGCGATGCAGCGAGGGGATTGGGCGACGGCCCAGACGAGGATACAGGAAGCGTTGCTGGTCCGGCCCGATGATCCAGCTGTTTTGGAGCTTGCCGGTGATATTGCGGCGGCGTCGCGGCGGTTTAGCGAAGCCGTCGAGCTGTATCAATCCGCAGTCGAAAACACGCCAAAGCCATCGCTGGCGTTACTGGACAAGGTCGGTAAGGGATGGATGAACCTGGGGCGTCCATTTGAAGCGGTGCGGACGCTCGAGTCTGCAGTGCAGCTGTACCCGAAACAGCCCGCTGTCCGCACTGACCTGGCTGGGTTGTTGGCGGCGCTGGGGATGCAACATCAGGCGGGACCGCATCTGCAGTGGCTTGTCATGCGTGGTCACGCCGGTGTGAACGAATTGATTATGTTGTCCGATCTGGCCCGCCCTCAGAATGATGTTGCGATCAGCGAGTATTCGCTAAAGCATTCTCCCTCGGATCTTCGTCCGCAATTCTCGCTATCGATCGCCGATGCATACAAAGATGACTGGTCAAAGGTGCGTGTACGACTCCGTCCGGTTGTCGCCAAATATCCGGAGTTCACGATTGCACACGCTTATTACGGACGTGCAATCGCCGAGCTCGGCGATGAAGATGCAGTGCAAGAATGGTCGACGTCACTTCCCGAGGGAATCGAAGACGAGCCTCAGTATTGGATGGCTGCCGCGGTGTGGGCGGAACGTCGAGGAGACATAAAGCAAGCCGCTCGTGGCTATTGGCAAGCGGCAACACTCGAGGATGACAATGCCGAGGCGCTCAGTCGACTCGCGATTGTGCTGGCGGAATTACAGATGGACGCGGCATCGCGTGCGATCTCCGAGCGTGCGGGGCATCTCGCTCAAATGCGTGATGCCGTCGATCTGCTGCACTCACGTCAAGACAATTCTCAGAAAGTGGCCGTTCGCGTCGCTAAGGCGATGCAAGAGCTTGGCCGGCCCTGGGAAGCCGCCGGATGGCTTCGTGCCGGAGCGATGATGAACCACGAACTTGACCCCTCGCTACGTGAAGTCTATGCCTCGGTTCGCGCGACTTTGACCGCGGAAACACCATGGCAGTTGCCGGAGAGCAAGATCGCGAATGATCTCGACTTATCCGATTTTCTCGCAATTAGTTGGACGAGTGGCAAGCGATACTCGACTACCGAAACGGCCGAGTCAGCCACCGGGGGGCGTGGGATTCGTTTTGAGGACCAGGCTGCTTCGCGCAACCTAAATCACACATGCGCGGTTCAAATGCCTGAGCGTGGCGAAGCGGGATTGTGGATCTATCAGTCTGGAGCGGGTGGGGCGGCAGCAATCGATTTTGACTTGGACGGTTGGATGGACGTCTATTTGACCGCGATGGATGGCGATCCCCAGCAAAACAATTCGGCGCCCAATCGATGCTTTCGAAACTTAGCAGGGCAATTTTCCGACGTTACGGGCCTCTCTGGGCTTGGTGATGCTGGGTTCGCTCAAGGGCTTGCGGTAGGCGATGTGAACAGCGACGGGTTTGATGACATCTACGTTGCGAATTACGGACTCAATCGTCTGTATCAAAACAATGGCGACGGCACGTTTACCGATGTCACAGACGCGTGGGGGTTAAGCGGCGAAGACTGGACCACTTCGGTTGCCATGGCTGACATTGACCAAGATGGTTACGCCGATTTGTTTGATGTTGGCTACTGCGGTGGTCGCGATGCCTTTGAGGTCCCGTGCAGGGAAGAGGGCAAAATCATGGCGTGTCTGCCCAAGTCATTTCCGGCCCAGCGCGATCGTGTTTGGCAGGGACAGCCCGATGGCCGATTTGTCGAGGTGACCGACACGTGGCTTGAAAAACATGATTCGGCTCACGGCTTAGGGATCGTCGTGGGGCGATTGGATGAAGTCCCCGGTTTGGATGTGTATGTGGCCAACGATATGGCGGCGAACCACTTTTGGTCGGCCTCAACGCATCGCGATGGTTCGTTCGGTTTAAGTGAGCAAGCGGTCGTTCGAGGGTTGGCGGTCGATCGCCGCTCGTTGTCACAGGCATCGATGGGGATTGCGGTAGGTGATCCAGATCAGGATGGCGATTTTGATTTTTACTTGACGCACTTCGCTGCAGAATACAACACGTACTACGAGCAGATCCGTCCCGGATTGTGGGCCGATTTGACCTCGCGTGTAGGGCTGGCCGAACCGACTATGCCGATGCTCGCGTTTGGAACTCAGTGGTTCGATGCGGATAACGATGGCTCTCTTGAGTTGATGGTGGCCAATGGGCACCTGAATGATTTTCGTGAAAAAGGAAACGCTTACCGCATGCCAATGCAATTCTTTCATCGCTCGTCCGATGGGGGCTGGTCAACATTAAATCCCGATCACCTGGGTGAGTATTTCCGTACGAAGCGATTAGCCCGCAGTTTGATCAATTTGGATGTTGATCGTGATGGACGCCAGGACGCCTTGGTCACTCATCTGTTTGATCCTGTAGCTCTGCTGGTGAACCAGTCGGTAAGTTCGTCGCCCTCAGCCAATCCGGAAACGTCGGAATCGCCGCGATCATTGGCGTTCTATCTGAAAGGCACCGATGGGCCTCGGGATGCGATTGGAGCCGTTGTGTCAGTGGAAATTGCAGGAAAGCAATCGGTGGGGCAATTATTCGCTGGCAATGGGTATCAATGTTCCAGCGAACGATGCGTGCGTTTCGGGTTGGGTGATGCTGCTGTTGCAGAGCGAGTCAGCGTCCAGTGGCCCAGTGGAAATCGGGAAGAATTTGGTCCGCTTAGCGGAGGCGGTGAGTACTTGATTAGCGAAGGAAGCGGCGAAGCATTCCCGTTTCGCAAGCGATAAACCAGCAGGCGATGCGGTATCTGGTCGTGAGGCTGATTGATGAAGAAGTCAGTGCGTCGTCTGACATTTCCACATCCGGATGATGTTGCAACCCATCTTGGTAACCGACGCTGTGTCTGTTGGGCAGCTACCCCCAGACCCGTCAGCGAAATAATAAAGACATGCACGCCGAGCACGCGGTCATCCGTTTTGACATGGAGCATCTCTCACGCACGCCGGGTGGCGGTTGTTGTTAGCCGATTCAAAGCAAAGCGTTCGCAAGAAATAGCGGTGATCGATTCCTTGTTAGTCGACAGTATACTCAGCTCTCGATATACTTGGCTCCCGACTTCAAAGTAATGCGATCCGTCCGTTCCCTTCGATTCGTCCGCTTTCTTTGCAGCGGTTCCCATGAGGGCACTGAGTTTGGTTTGCTCAATCCACGGTAAAGCGATGTTGGTCGGTCCCGCCCTCTATTGGTTTCTCGCATTCGCGATTATCGGCGTCGGCTTGGCTTGTGCAGTCTGGATTTACAAGCGTGATCGCGTTCTCTCTGGCTTGAGTTTCGCAGTGTCGACCGGGCTGGGGCTACTCATGGCAATGATTTGGCCAGTGCAGCCACAGCGGTTAGCCAATGATGAGACAAATCCGAGCGTTAAGCAGAACGAAAGCAATCCCCCAGCAACGCAATCGGCTCCGTCTGAGGCAATCATCAAGCTGGCGTCATTGGCGAGGTTTCATCCGTCCGAAACAAGCTCAGAGGGCTATATCGGCTCTGGGTCTTGCAGCGAATGTCACAACCTACAGCATGATAGTTGGCACCATTCCTATCACCGAACGATGACCCAGTTGGCCACTCCGGACGCCGTGATCGGCAAGTTTGACGGCCAAGTCGTTGAGGCCAGAGGTCGCACTTATCGGCTTTGGAAAAAGGACGGTCTCTGTTGGGTGGAAATGAACGACCCGGACTTTCCGCCGACTCCAGAAACGCGAGCGGCCGTCCCGATCGTGATGACGACCGGATCACATCACATGCAAGTCTATTGGTATCCAACGGTGGGGCGAACGTTGTCGCAATTGCCGATCGTTTATCTCAACGAAACGGAACAATGGATTTCAAGGACGGCGGCATTCTTAAAACCACCTGATTCGCCAATCTCCTCCGAATTTGGTCGTTGGAATTCAGGCTGCAGCGAATGTCACAGCACAAACCGTCGCGAACGAAAGTTGGAGGAAGGTTACTGGGACACCGAAGTGGCCGAATTTGGGATTTCGTGCGAAGCCTGTCACGGGCCCGCAGAGAAGCATGTAGCGTTTCGCCGCGAAACGGACCCTAGCGTAAAAATCGATCCCATTCTCAATCCCGCCGACTTGACACACATTCAGTCGACTCAAGTTTGCGGTCAATGTCATTCGGTTCATTCCAATCACGAGACCGATCGTAATCTCAACGTCGATGGTCATGGATTTCGGCCAGGAGACGACTATGCCGACACACATCATTTGTGGACAAGGGATAGCGACGCGCTAAAAAAATTCTTGGACAGTATGAATTTTTCGAGCGGAAATGCGGAAGCGAAGCGACGCGTGTATTGGGACGACGGAATGGTGCGAGTTTCGGGCCGCGAATACAATGGATTGGCTGAATCTGCGTGTTATCTGAAAGGTGAAATGAGTTGCCTGTCGTGCCACGCAATGCACCAAACGTCGAGCGATGCGCGTCAGCCGAGTGAATGGGCCAACGACCAGCTCTCAGCCGCGTCCTACTCGGATCATGCATGTACTCAGTGTCATGAGGCTGCTGATTACGCTGCACAGCACACTCATCATTTGGCTGATTCATCGGGTTCACGATGTTACAACTGCCGCATGCCCCACACGACATACGGATTGATGAAAGCGATTCGTAGTCACACGATCACCAGCCCAGACGTGGCCGGGGATCGTGATGCCGGACGTCCCAACGCCTGCAATTTATGCCACCTGGATCAAACGCTTAAATGGGCTGATCAGAATATGGTTGCCTGGTACAAGAGCGAACCGGCGCAACTATCCGAAGAGGAACGTAGCGTTGCAGCGTCGATACTGTGGGCCCTCAAAGGTGATGCAGGACTGCGTGCCTTGACAGCTTGGCACATGGGGTGGTCGGAAGCCCAACTCGCATCGGATTCCGACTGGATGGGACCGTATCTGACCAATTTGTTAGTTGACCCGTACGACAGCATTCGCTTCATTGCGCGGCGGTCCATTCGGTCGTTGGGCGAGTTCAAGGACGAGCCGATCGACGCATCGCAAGCGTCAACTGATTTGAATGTTACCGCGCAACGGTTGCAACAACGATGGCCGCGGCGTTCAGAGGACGATCTCCAGTCGCCAGATCGCTCATCGCGATTACTGCTGGAATCCGACGGACCTGATATGAAAAGGATTGACGATCTTTTGCGGCAACGCGACCAACGCCCCGTTTCGTTACTGGAATGAAGGGAATTGGAATCGACTCGACATGCCGGCGATCCAGTCGCTGTTGGTGGAAACGATCAACTCCAAATATCGCCGTTATTGATTGTTGTGCACTCTGGTCTTTTTCGTGCTGTGAGCGACGGGCGTGTCACTGGGCGGGGCTGGTCGTTGTCGATGGAGAGTCAGGTGTTGCCTGCAAAGTGATATCGCGATTGGCTTCGATGATATTGGACCACTCGTTGTCGTAGAGGTTGGCGTTTTGGCCCGTCAGCGGCAGCGTTGGGAGCCAAACGTCGGGCGTAATCTCGCTGAGCTTTTCTAGCGAATTGAGGTAGTCGGCGGCCTGTGTTGGTGATGCGGTTAGCTCTCGTTTCAACTCAAGCGTTTGTGGTTGTATAAAGCTTCGCTTCACCCTGCCGTTTTTTCGCGTCACCCACCATAGTCCGATATTGCGTGGCACCGATGGAGTGACAAGCACTTGTTTTTTGTCAACAGAAAAAGTGAACGCAAGTGCAGGCTCTCCTAAGTGAGAAATTGATAACGTATCGATCGCTACGTCGGCAATCTGTTTCGAGTCTTCCTTGTAGAGATGGACTTTCGTTGAGGATGAGTCGACTGACGTCACTGGTAGCTGCGGAGTCACTACTTGCGATAGACCCGCGAGTGGTTTGAGGCCGCTGGAATGCGTTTCTGCGTTCGACGTTAGTAGGACCTTGTCAGGGACACGGTACTCGAGCTGCAGGGCTTTGCATTGCGCTTTTAGAAAGTCGGCGAAGCTATCGCCCCCAGGTGCGTTGAACACCACGAATTGATCGGAGCGTTGCAGGACGTAGATTGCGATGCCGTCGAGTTCTCCAAAATAGTAAAGTCCCGTCGCAATTTGTTTGGGAATTCCATCGAGGAAATCGGGGCCGTCACTTTTTTGACGGTCAACAGCGATCTGCAGTTCCTGTTTCGCTGGATCGAGAAGTTCTTTCCATTTTTTTGTATCGATTCGAATCGATTCCGACCTCGTTTGTTGTCGCGGGTGCCCGGTTAGCAGCAGGTCGGGCGGTTCCATCTGCAGCAGACGATTGATGGTCTCTAAATAGGCAACTGCATTGCCACGATATCGCGGTGAGATATGGACAGGGTACGTGGCTGGGCCGAAATTCAGCGATGCAATCACGTCACCGGCAAACAAGATCCGTTGGCCCTCTTTTTCGACGAGATAACACATGCTTCCCGGAGTGTGTCCAGGGCAACCGATCACGCGTACGGTAACGTCGCCTGATTCAATTACGTCGCCGTCGCGGAGTTGCCGATCCACTCGTATCGGATCGCCCGAGAACTCCGTTTTTGGGAAGAGTGAGAACAGGGCGAATCGATCGGCCGAACTCAGGACTTTGTAGTCCTCTGCCCCTGCGCAGACGACGGCGTCGGAAACTTCGCGAACTTTGTTAGTGCCGAAGACATGGTCGTAATGAGCATGGGTGAGCAAAACATAGCGAACATCCTCGAGTCGCAATTTCACGGAAAAGAAAAGCTCACGTAACCGAGTCGCGCTTTCATCCAATCCTGTGTCAATCAGGATGACTCCTTCACTGGATTCAATTGCAAACGCAGCGCTGGGGTGCAAATCGCCAAACGCGTGCACGCCGGGAGCTACTGTCATTGTCCGCGACCCAAGCCAGGTCGACGGATAGTCGATGGGCTTTATTGCATCAGGTGTTGACTGAATTTCCGTTCGTAGCCGTTGTCTCTGAAGCCGTTTGGCAAGATCCGCATCCTCTTGAGACCCGCATCCGCAAACGACGAAAACAAAAAGCAAGGCTGTCAGCAATACGCTCACATGATGCTTTGCGTCTTGTGCGCTTAGCGTGTCTCGAGTTGGTGTTTTCGTTTTCAGCAAAGCTGCGGCATCACTTGTCGTTTTCGGATTTTTCATTGATGGTGATTTGCTGGTTCGTTTCGATTGGTCCTTCGACAATTTGCTGTGTGCCGGATGGCCAAGTGACTTCAATTTTGTCGATGCTGTTCGAATCGCCAAGTCCGAAGTACATCGGCATGCGACTTTGGGACAAGTAGCCTGATTTGCCGTCATGCACCGACAGCAGTTTGCGGTCGCCAAACGTGACTTCTACCATCGCTCCGGTTCCGTCTCGGTTGGACACATTGCCGACGAGGCGGACCTTCAGGAAATGCAGTTGGTGTTGATCGCTAAGGTTGCTTTTTAGCACCATTGGCGTTCCTCCAAAGTCGTTGGTGACTATGTCCAGATCGCCATCGTCATCCAGGTCAAAGATAACACTGCTGCGAGTTCCGGCAGCACCCCACACGAGAACTTTCCCACCCAGTCCTTGGCAATGTTTGTTATCACTGTCCGCTCCACTGCAATCGAGTTCCATCCAAGGTTGAGCAGTTCCTTGGTTGCGAGGTTCGACACCGAGGGCAAACTCGCTATCGACAAAGTTTTGCCCACGATGGTTAAGCAGCACCGAGTTGATTCCATAGCGATAAGGAAAGCTCATGCTGGCGGCGATAAAGACGTCCTCGAAACCGTCTGCGTTTAAGTCGCCAACGCTGATGCCCCATGGCCAGTAATTTTCAGCACCGATGTCATCCGAGATTTCTTCGAATTGGTTCGCGTCCTTTTTACGATAGAAGGCATTACCCAGGATATGGTTTCCATCGGTGGCCAGCATTTTGATCGGCAAGTTCCGCCGCATCTTGTTCTTTTCTTCATCGGGATTCAAGTCATGTACCATGTCGGTGTGCATGTCGGTCACGTACAGGTCGAGTTGGCCATCACGATCGTAGTCAAACACCTTGATTCCCATGGTGCCCCAGGCTGTTCGGGGAAATAGCTCGCGACTCTTTTTGACAAATCGTTTGCCTTGTTCGTTTTCGTAGTATTCGTCGTGGCCTTGCATGTTTAGTAAATAGATATCGGGCCAACCGTCGTTGTTTGCATCTATCGCCGAGGCGTCGCCGGTCCAGCTAACGTCATTGAAACCAAGTTGTTCGTTGACGTTTTCGAAGCGTCCGTCACCTAGGTTGTGAAACAAAATGTTTGCTTCGGCCCGATCCTCATGCAAATGGCCGGTGAACGCCGCAGGATACGCGAGATAGTATCCCCCAGGACCTCGTTCTTCCGTTGTGTACTTGCCCACGTTTGTTAGCAGCAGGTCGAGCAATCCGTCACGGTCATAGTCAAAAAACACGCTGCCCGAGGAGTGTCCGACATGGTCGACCCCAGCCGCTTCTGAGATGTCTTCGAAATGGCCTTGGCCGTCGCCCCGAAATAATTTGTTAGGAGCACGCACGCGAGTCAGGTACAGGTCCGCGTTACCGTCGTTGTCAATGTCGGCAAACGATGCGCCCACTGAAACTTCATCGGATATCCCGACTCCTGCGGACTCGGTGATATTCTCGAACTTGCCTTCGCCTTGATTTCGCCAAAGTTCATTGCTTCCGAATTGGCTGACGAAATAGATGTCCAGGCGCCCGTCGTTGTCGACGTCGGCCACTACAATTCCGCTGCCGTGGTCGTAGTGTGCTGCTTTGAAAAGTCGCTTCACATCTTCGACAACTTCGTCCTTGAATTGGATCCCACTCTCTTTCAACTCGTCGCTGAATTGAAAATTGCTTGTGATGTCCAAGGCAGCGACATCTGCTTTTTGTTGTTTGGCGCGTTGGCTAAGCCACGCGGGTGCGCGGACGTCGTCTGGAACGGCAATTTCGTTCACTCGATCCTTCCACTCTGGGTTGCGTGCATCGAGTAGCGTGTGAATATCCTTTTTTAGTTTGACGTTGGCTTCGGGGGATATTCCAGAGTAGTAGCCGCGTATTTGGGCATTGCCATCAACAAGGACAAACATTTGACTATGTGCGATGAGGGTGTTTGCATCGCGAGGTGATGTGACCGGAAGCTTAAATCCGTCCTTGCTTAAATCCCATAGGTCGCCACGATCGCCAGTCAAGAAATGCCAATGTTTGAAATCAGCACGAGCTTTTTTGCCGTACTGCATCAACACGTGCGGCGTGTCAAACTCAGGGTCGACCGTAAACGAGACGAGTTCAGTGACGCCCCACGAGTTGTCGTTTTTTAGCTTCTGCTGTAATTCTGTGAATGCTGCGGTTTGGGCGGGACAGGTCATTCCACAGCGAGTGAAGATAAACGTGGCGACCCAAATCTTGCCATCGAGTTGGCTGCGGCTAAATTCCTTGCCTGATTGATCTGTCAGTGTGAACGGCGGCACAGAGCCAAGGACTTTTAGTTCCGGTTGTGTGTCATTTGCTGCAGTGTCGTCATCGTGTTGGCTGGTCGGCGACTTTGCATCGTCATCACGCGGAGCTGGTTCCGTTGATTGGCGACAGCCCGCAATCTGCGTTGTCAGAAGTGTCATCGCCAGCGTCGTTAACGCGTGTCGCACAGCAAAGTTGTTTTTCATTACAGAGTCGGTGGTAGAGGAGTGGTCGAAAGAGATTGCATGGTGCGTTCGAATTCATTATCCGTTTGCACAATCATTGTTCCCAAAAGATCAGGATGGTCGTAGCCGCACATCTGGCTGCTCAATAGATCGTAGGTCCCCGTCTCTCGCGGGGCGATGAAATCAACTTCAAATACTAAGTCCGGAGCCGCAATCTCGTAGACTTCGACACGGGGAATTTCAACGGTGTAGACAAAGTCATGGCTGTTTAGTCGTAGGTGAACTTGAGAACCCGCAGGAAGGTAGAGGTGCTTCTTTCCAAATCGATCGTCGTTCGTTCCGCTGACGCGGTCATCTCCAGGATACCGAAAGTAAAGTCGATAGTCGTTGGCGAAAACCTCTACAGTGATTTGTTCGTGAGGCTTCGTAGCGATACTCAGGTTTTCAGTGTTGGCTCGATCGTGTCTGAGGTAGTCAAGTGTCACGAGCGCGGATACAAGCGTAAGAGCCGTAAGGGCGACCAAGGCAACTCGGTTGATTCCGGAGAGAGAAGCTACTTGGTGCTCTTCGCTGAGGATTGCTTTGTCAGGGCTGAAGCTTTTTTGCATGTACTTAATCTTGTACGACGCGACCGCACATGTCTGTGAGCGTGATCTCGGATCACGCTTGTCCGCAGATGGGCTTAGTTGCATTGATAGGCTCTGGTGCTCAATTCTATTGATTCGCCAGCAGGGGATAAATAGATGCAACGAAGTGAGAAAACACAATCTAAGTTGCACATAACTCAATTCGAGTTGCGTAATTCCGGAATGTGTCTTTCTGGGACACGTAACCCCTGTGTCTATTGAGAAATTTTCCCAATAGAGGGGCATCCGTAAAATGTCGCTTATTTGCCATGTCGACAGCGAAATATTGGGGTAAAAAGTATTGAAGCCGCGTCTCTTTGGCGGGAAGCGACAAAATATGCTTGTTTCTGTTTTAATTTTTTGTCACAATTAGGAGCTTGGTAAGCCGACTCATTTAGCCGTTAACGTAGTCTTGTGCGGTTTTAAGCCGCCCCAGTTACTCGCGTGCTCCTTGTCTTAATGAATGTCGAACTCACCCACATTTTTTCATTTGGCGTTGTGTTCCTAAATACTTGCCAACAGATTTACTTTCCATTCGGAGTCAACAATGAAGAGTCCCTTACGCAGTCGTTCGGGGTTTACCCTGGTCGAACTGTTGGTCGTAATCGCGATCATCGGAGTTTTAGTCGGCTTGTTATTGCCGGCGGTTCAAGCGGCTCGAGAAGCTGCTCGGCGTATGTCCTGCAGCAACAACGTGAAGCAACTTGGGCTTGGTATGCACAATTACCACGCCGCTTACAACATGTTGCCAATGCAGTCTGGAGGGACGCACGGCAAAGGCACTGGGCCCTCAAATCGCTTGATGTTGAGTTGGTTGGTTGGCGTTTTGCCGTTTGTCGAACAACAGGCACTGTGGGAACAGATCAGTAATCCCAACGGCACCTATCCTGCGATGGGTGGACAGACGGACGACACTAATTATTTGCCTTGGCGTACTCAGGTGCCTGCGTTCCGTTGTCCAAGTGACCCGACGCAACAGACCGCTGATTTTGCCTTTACGAACTATTACGCCTGTCAAGGCGATGCATACTTCGAGCAGCATCATGCTGGTATCAACGACGGTTCTTACATCGGAAGTGGCGATGGCACATGGGGAGAGGCCGCTGGCGAGCGTTGGGCACGTGGTGTCTTCCGAACACGTCACTTCACTCGTTTTCGAGATATTTTAGACGGAACTTCCAACACCATTGCAGCCGGCGAAATCGTGGTGGATTCGAACCGTCATGAAGTTATCGCAACGACGATGATGAATCGTGGTGGCAATGGATGTGCAGCTCCTGAGAGCTACAACATTCCCGCACATATTGATCCCACTCGTCCACAGTTCACACTGAACGCAGGTGGCAATCTATGGGAAGGTACAATGCGTAATTCGCGTGGACGTCGCTGGCAGGACGGACGCTCGATGTATGGTAACTTCCACACCATTCGACCACCGAACAGCTATGGCGTGGGTCGTGGTTGGTACGACAACTTTGGCTTTAGTACCGCAGCAAGTCGTCATCAAGGCGGATGCCACATATTGATGGCGGATGGTGCGGTCGCGTTTATTACTTCATCGATCGACTCAGGTGATCAAAACCGAACGGCGCCTGGTTGTGTCGGAGGCGGTAATGATGCAGGTATGGAAAGTCCCTATGGAGTTTGGGGCGCCCTTGGTACCAAGGACTCGAAGGAAACGGCAGCAGTGCTTCCTTAATTTCCATTTGAGGCGACCAGATATGTTTAGAAACGGACTTGACATTGTGTCAGGTCCGTTTCTTTTTGATTGTGGGCTGTGCTATTATGCGGAAGCTTACAGACAACACTTTTTTAATACTTTTTTGGAGATAGCTCTAATGACACGTTCATGGTTTCAGATTCTTGGTTTTGTAACAGTACTTGGTTTCTCTGTCGGTTGTGGAGAGAGTGGCAATACGGTTGCGCCACCGTCGGCGAGTTCCGTTGCACCGTCTGTGGCTAAGGAAATTGAAGAGAAAGAAAAGAAGGCCGCCATGGGTTACGACGGTTCCGTTCAGCAAGTACCCGGCGAAGAAGCGTTGCACCAAGGCGACTGAATGCTGCGAGTGGGATATGCAACGGAGTGCGATACAGTTTGATGCGACCGGCTTGTCGCTCGACATAGCACGCAGTCCGTCGCAAGTTTGCGCCGGACAGGCGTGTTCTTTGTCGACCGCTGCCATTTCTTTTTAGAAACCTGATGTCTCTATCGTTACAAGACTTCGATGCTGGTGAACGGCGATGTGTGGGATGGGTTTCGGTTGTCGCCCTCTGGTCTGTCTTTCTGGTCGGTTGTGGGACTTCCGAACCGGTTTCGAAAGCCGATCTTTCATCAAAACGGTTGGAAACAAAAGCCAAGGCGAACGAGGATTCGAGGTCGTCGACTTCGAGTGAAAACGAATCTTCGAGTGAGAACGAAACGAACGCCACGCCTGCCACTTCAGATCGCGAGACGGTGTTTCGTCGCTCTGGTGAATTGATTCGTAGCGGTGATTTGGCAACCGCTTCGGGATTGCTCAAATCCGCAATTTTGTCGGATCCCAGTGACGCGGAGGCGATTTTTCGTTATGCAAATCTCGAGGCTCGACAGGGTAACCTGGACGAGGCCATTGCGTTGCTCGATTCGATTCCGACGGACCATCCGGACGCGGGTTTGCCCGCTTTGGGACAGACCGCGGATTGGTGTATGCAGCTTGAGCGGTACCAAGAAGCTGAGCGGCGCTATCGTGAACTGATTGAGCGAGTTCCCAGTGCTGCGATCGCGCGGCGGCAGTTAGCGCAATTGCTCAATCGCGAGGGACGACGACACGAAGCTGCCGAGCAGATTCGCGAGCTCTGTCGACTCGGTGATGTCCGTGAAGACGAACTGCATGCACTGCTGTCGCTGACTGATGCGATCTTTGATGATCCTGCTAATTCCGAAGGATCGTCGTTGTCGCACCAGCCGATGTATCCCATTGGACCCGCTGCCTATGCACGTGCTGCCTACGCGGAGCGAAAGTATCTCGAGGCAGCCAAATTGATGCAGGACCTAGTAAGCCAACAGACAGTACCGCCCGCGATCAATGCATTTTATGGTCGAGTCTTGGCGGAGTCGCAAGATGAAGCGAACTTTCGGCGTTGGCTAGCGACTGCAGACGAGTCAACCAAGCAGTACGCTGAGTATTGGGCTGGCTTGGGAATATACCTTGTCGAGAATCAACGCTTTAATGAAGCCGTTCGTGCGCTTGGTGAGGCGGTTCGTCGTGATTCTACCGATATCCGGTCGTTTTTGCGAATGAACCAAGCGTTGGTTGCCTTGGGGAAAGACGAGGCAGCTAAACAATGGTTTGATCGGTACGTCACGACACGTGACGTCACATTGGCAAGCAATCGCATCGGGGCTCAGGCGGAACCCGACCTCAATGCGTTTCCCGAAGTGATTGAGGGGCTCGAAAAATTGGGGCGTCCGCTTGAGGCGACACTATGGCGGCTCGTGCAGGCCTTCTATTTGCAAGCACCCAAGGCAGAAGTCACGGCACTGCACGCACGTCGGATTGCATTGGCATCATCGGAGGACGCATTTGCATCGGAATCCGAGCGATTGTGTGGACTTGATTTAGATCTGTACCCACTGCCGGACGTCAAGTCGGTTCAAACGTTAGAAGCTGCGTCGCCGATTCGCACGGCGCTGAAATTGGAATCATTATCGCAGGCTCGTTTTGAGGATGTCGCCGCGAAGATTTCGTTAGAGCATCGTTATATGGTGGCAAGTCGTGAGCAGAATCGCCAGTTTTCAATTTATCAATCGGTCGGGGGAGGAGTTGCGGCGCTCGATTTTGATCTCGATGGTGCGGTGGATCTTTATTTTGCCCAAGGTGGTTGTGATCCGCCCCTGTTTTCAGGGCAGCAATCAAACATTTTGTATCGTTCCGTGGATGGCCACTTAGTGGACGCAACGACTGATTCCGGGGCATCCGAATTGAGGTATACGATTGGAGTGACGTCGGGCGATTGGAATCAGGATGGATTCCCCGATCTGCTCGTTGCAAACCTCGGACGCAATGTATTGTTTATTAATAACGGAGACGGCACTTTCAGCTCGCAGCCCTCCGACTCGCTCGATGATTCGACGCTGATGAGCACATCGTTGGCAATGGCGGATGTCACGGGTGATGCCTTACCGGATATCGTTGAGCTTAATTATTTGCACGATTCAACGATTGCGAAAAAGCCACAGATAAATGATCGAGGCGAAGTGAGTATCGTTGCCCCGCTTGATTTTAAGCCTGCAATGGATCGCGTTTTAGTTAACGACGGGATGGGAGGACGCAAGGTGGTGCCAGTTAGCACATCGGATAACGCCAAGGCAACGGGGCTCGGAGTGGTTGTTTCTGATTTCGACGGAGTCGTGGGAAACGAAATTTTTGTTGGTAACGATGTCCGCCCCGATCAATTGTGGAAGCAGAATTCGGGGGTTCAGGGCCAAGCCGGATGGGTTGATGTTGCGTCGATTTCCGGCAGCGCTTTGGGAAGCAGCGGCACTCCCACAGCATCGATGGGAATCGCAGCGGGCGATTTCGATAGCTCAGGCGGATTGGACTTGTACATTACGAACTTTGAAAACGAGCCGGCCATTTTGTTGCTGAATCGTGGTGGCGTTTTCCAGGACCGCAGTATCCAATTCGGCTTATCGCTGGATAGTATTCCTGTGCTTGGATTCGGTTGCCAATCCATTGATTACAGCAATGATGGGTATCTCGATCTGGTGGTCACCAACGGACACGTTGAAAATACGGGGCTTGCCAACAGTTTCTATGAGCAACCCGCACAACTTTTTGCCAATCTTGGGTCCAAGTTTACTTTGATGCAGGTCGAGGATCCGTCTGGCTATTTTTCGGCGAACCACGTGGGACGCGGTTTAGCAACACTCGACTTTAATCGTGACGGCAAGTTGGATTTTGTAGTAACCCATATCGGGTCACCTACGGCTCTGTTGTTAAATCAGACCGAGACAAATAGCCATTGGCTAAAACTTCGGTTGGTCGGAACCGTCTCGGAACGAGACGCGATCGGTGGGAAAGTAACCGTGCGAACCAAGGATCATCAATGGGCGCAATGGGTCATTGCTGGTGATGGCTACCTTTCTCATAACGAAGAGTTAGTTGCATTTGGACTCGGGGGCGAGTCGCAAATCGACGAAATCGTCGTCGAGTGGCCGAGCGGCAAGGAGCAAGTGTTTCGAGATGTGGCGACCGACGAATGTTATTTGTTAGTGGAGGGGACGACGGAATTGTTCCGTCTGGACTATTCCGATCGCTAATAATTTTCTCACGTCTCACCATTTTTCGTCGATTTGGTTGTTCGTTTGAAATGTTCTCGCAACTCACTCATTGTCGACACTCGCTCTGGAATCAAGAATGGAATGTCGCTGCCAAGAGGTGTTGCCAAGAGGTGTTGCCAAGAGGTGTTGCCAAGAGGTGTTGCCAAGAGGTGTTGCCAAGAGGTGTTGCCAGGCGGTGGCGACGGGTATATGAGCAGTAACTAACATAGTGCAGTTTTGGGTATGGGCACCGGTAAAACAACAGACGATGTCACCGTGAATTGCCCCTCCGAAGCAAGAGAGTCTTTCGTGGCGATTGGCACCGGAGTCGACTGTCTGTTGGTCGAAGGATCAGGCGAGGCCTTTTTATTGGGTGAACATCGATGAGAAACGTAATGGCTTCAATTTACTTTAGGATGCGCTCGGTTGGTCTCGTGACCGGAAATCTCGACTCCTGCGCTCCGTGGCGTCGAGCGGGGCTGCTGCTGGTGCTGCTGATGGCAGCAGCGAATGCCGGGTGTGGCGACCGTGACGCGGGGGTGTCACCTGAGGAGTTGCTTCGTCGGCGACAACTAAAGCAGAGTGTCGCTTCATCAAAAACAAAAACAATCGACGAGAGACTTGCGGCAACTCAGAAGTTTCTTGAAGAGCGGAATCAGGTCGCAGCCCAGGCCGAACTTCGCCCGCTGATGATCTCGCATCGCGATCATCCCCAAGTCCTATTGCTGGCCGCCAAGTGCGAGGCGGCGGCTGGTCACAAGCTTGCCGCGGCAAATCTTGCCGACGAAATCGATGAGAATGATGTCGAGGTCTATCGCGAAGCCGCTTGGATGTCTTCTGGTTGGTTGGCCGATTTGCAGCAATATGATCGAGCAATACAGCGTCTCGAAGTTTTGTTGCTGATCGATCCGCAAGCTTCGCGGGTTCACCGGCGAATCGTGATACTGCTGAATAAACAGGGGCGGCAATATGAAGCGGCGGCTCATCGCAAGGCATTGTTGCGTATGGGCGAGGTTAGCGAAATAGACTTGTATGCGATTGCCAATCAAAGTCGGCTCGTTGTTGATGCGTCACAAGGCGAGGCTGCCAGCGACGTCAACTGGGCCAATGATCCTCTTGCGGAAGCAAAATTAACGTATGCGGATCGTGATGTTCAAACCGCGGTCGTGTCGATGGAACGTTTGGTCGAGATGATGCCGGAATCAACAGCGGTGGCTGCGTTCGCTGCACGTGTTTACTCTGAATCACTGGAAGATAAAAGGTTAGTCAATCTACTTGAGCGAGTTCCCTCAGGAATCGAGCGTGAACCCGAATATTGGTATGCGGTCGGAATGTGGATGCAACGCCAAGGTCGACACCGCGAAGCGGTACGATGCCTGGGTGAGGCGATAGCTCGCGATGAGACGAATCAGAACGCATTGTCGGCTCTGTCACGGTCATTGACGCTGCTGGGAGAGACCGAGGCAGCAAAATGCACAAGCGAGCGTTATCAGCATTTGAGCGAGACCTTGAGAATTGCCTCCGCGATTGCGGCTCGACCAGGGACTCAGCGGGAACTGTTACGAATGTCAGAGCTTCTCGATGCTCTTGGCCGGATCGACGAAGCAATTGCGTGGCGCATCGTCTCAGGGAAGCGGTATGGAGCGAGTGACAGCCAGCTGCAAGTTCTTTCGGCGAAATTAGCTTCGCTTGCAACCGATCCCCATTCGGATGTGGAAGCCTTCAAGTTGGCATGTGGGATTGATTTGGACGATTGGCCCCTGCCCTCTTTGAAAGAATTGGCGAACACGCAAACCAGCAGTATCGGACCCGAATCCGTCTCCGGCCAAACTGAGAATGGTGCCAAAATTCAGCTCGTTGATGTGGCTCCGAAGGCGAAATTAAACTTTCAGTACGACAATGGTGATGATCCATCGGACGATTCCAATCTGCTGCATCAGATGACAGGAGGCGGTATTGGAGTGATCGACTTTGATTTGGATGGTTGGCCCGATTTGTATATGACACAAGGGGGCGGTGAGGCGTTTGACGCGATGGGGTCGAAGCCAAATTCATTGTTTCGCAATCAAGACGGCAAGCAATTCGAAGAGTGCGGTGAGGAATCACAAACCGGAGACGCGGGGTATGGTCAGGGTGTTGCCGTCGCCGATATCAACCAAGACGGATTTCCCGATTTGCTCGTCGCCAACATCGGCCGAAATGTATTTTTCCGAAACAACGGTGACGGAACCTTTGCCAGAAGCGAATTGCCACATTCCAATCCGCAAGGTGATTGGACAAGTTCGATTGCATGCGGCGATCTGAGTGGGGATCATTTGCCTGAGATTGTTGAGGTGAACTATGTGGACGACCCCTCGGCAATGGAAATTTACTGTTCCCCGATGCGTGACATTTGTAACCCCAGTGTATTTAAACCTGCACTCGATCGTGTTTGGCAAGTGGATGCTGACGGCAAAATGTCGTCTTGGAGCGGATGTAAAGATATGGACTCCAAACCCAACTACGGATTCGCTGCGGTAGTTGCCAATCTTGATGCTGTTCCTGGTAACGAATTGTTTATCGCCAATGACACCGGGATGAATCATTTTTGGGTTCAACCGCGGTCGGCCGAGGGCGAACCGAAACATATTTCGACAGCGGAGGATGTTCAACTTGGGGAGACACCTCAGGCAAACCGTACGTTGGTCGAATTGGCTTCGGTTTTCGGTTGTGCTGCGGGGATGCAGGGCGAACGCCAAGGATGCATGGGGATCGCGAGCGGTGATTTTGACCGCAATGGTCGGCTTGATTTGCATGTAACGAACTTCTGGAATCAAGCGTCGGATCTGTATTTGCAGCAGTCCAGCGGTCTGTTTGTTAACGCAAGTTCCAGCCACGGGCTTTATGCCGAGACCCGTATGACGGTCGCGTGGGGAACGCAAGCAATTGATTTCGATCGTGATGGTTGGCTCGATCTTGCGGTGCTAAATGGTCATCTCGCCGATCATCGCCATCGGGGTGAACCGTATCAGATGAAACCGCAGTTGTTTCGCGGCAAGCAAGATGGCTTTCAACTTGTCGAACACGCATTTAACAGGAACGATTTTTGGTCCAAGCCGACGCTGGGGCGTACGATGGCGATTGTGGATTGGAATCGAGACATGAAGCCCGATCTCGTTGCTAATCACCTCGATGCTCCGGTCGCTCTGCTCGAGAATCAAACAATAGCGAATTCATCGATTCAGTTTGAATTGCAGGGAACGACTAGCGAACGTGATGCCATCGGAGCGGTCATTTACATTCAGTGTGGCCAGCAGAGGTGGACCAGTTGGGTTGTCGGAGGTGATGGCTTTCTATGCAGCAACGAGGCGGTCGTTGACTTTGGTGTCGGAAATGCCTCGCAAGTGGACACTGTCCAAGTCGAATGGCCGTCCGGCGAAACGCAGTCGTTCAGTGGGCTGAAGGTCGATCATCGGTATCTGATTGTTGAAGGCGAATCGGATGCGTTTCAGCGTTGATGTGGCCCGTGCAGCGAGCAGCTTGCTTCTTGGTTAGCGTCGCGAACTGTCTGGCGTTTTTGAAGTTTGGACGCTATTGCCAGGCCGGTTCTTCGATCGTGATTGCTTGGTTGGGTTGGATGTTTTGCAAACGTTGAACGTGGCCGCTGGGCCAGTGAACTTCGATATCGCATGGGCCATCAAACTCGCTCAGGCCAAAAACAAGCTTAGGCTCATGAGTAGAAAGATAGCTGCCGCCACCTACCAATTCTTGCACGTGCTGGACTTCACCAGCGGTCACCTTGACGCGGCAGCCGATTCCTTGGCGGGGTGATTCGTGGCCAACGAATTCAACTTTTAGCCAATGCCCTCTCTGTGAATCGTTTCTCAGTAGTGCCGAAGGGGCATTTTGGTGGACGACGGCGATGTCCAGGTCTCCGTCGCCATCGTAGTCGAGGGTGGCGACGCCTCGTCCAATGTACTTTCCGGCAAAGAAGTCGCCGACGTTCTCGCTTGTTTCGAACCATCGCGTGCCGTTGTACTGAAAAAACTGTGGTCGCATTTTAAGGATTGGGTTGTCAGCGTAGTTTTCGACATGCCCATTGGTCACAAACAGATCTTGCCACCCATCCCCGTCAAAATCTTGCATCACCGTGCCGAATGCTAGGGATTGTAAGGTCGGCGTGTGCAGTCCCACGCGTCCGGTGATGTCTTGGAATCCTGCAGCACCAAGGTTGCGGTACAATGTGTTGGATTCTTCGTAGTAGTGAGTCGAATAAATATCGAGAAAACCGTTGCGATCAAAATCGGCGATCGCCAATCCCATGCTGGCCTGCAGCAGTCCTTCGTAGTTGGATGCACATCCGAGTAGTAATCCGCGTTCATCAAAATGCCCATCGCCTCGGTTGTCGAATAGGAAATTGGCGGTGGTGTCGTTGGCGACGTAGATATCTGGGTCGCCATCGGCGTTAAAGTCTGCGACTGCGACCCCGAGTGATTTGCCACCCGGCGCCACCAATCCGCGATCCTTTGCGGACTCGGCAAAGCTGCCATCGCCCTGATTGATAAAGCAGGCGTTCGGCCAGGGCGGGATTTCACGAGGATGGCAGATTCGATTTTCCCCCTTTGAGTTGCGGCAATTCAGCGGGTGTTTTGGATCGTAGGTCACGTAGTTGCAAACATACAAATCGAGCAAGCCGTCGTGGTTGAGGTCAGCAAATGCGGCGGAAGTACTCCAGCGATTGCCGTCGCCAGTCTTGCTGCTTTGCGTGACATTTCGGAAAGTGCCATCGCCTTGGTTGGCAAGCAGCGTGTTTGTGCCGACGCAGGTTAAGTAGACATCGTCAAATCCGTCGGCGTTGTAGTCGCCGATCGTGACACCTTGTCCGTAGCCGTATTGGCCAAGGTGTGCGGCGTCGGCGACGTCGCGAAAGCTATCGTTGGAGTCGCTAGAGCTAAATGTATTGTGAAACAGCGAAGCCGTTGGCTGTGATGAACTGATCTCCGCAGTTGCGTCGCCTCCTTGGCTGAACAGCAGGTCGGGGTGGCCGTCTCGGTCAAAGTCCAACACCCCCACGCCGCCGCCAACCGCCTCGACCATCAACGATTCTCCCGCTTCGCCATTTTGGTAAACAAAATTTAGGCCCAGAGACTTTGCGACATCGGTGAAGTGGATGCGGTTTGGCAGAGAAGCAGTCGTTGACTCAAGAGACTCTTTTGTTTTCAGATCGCCTTCGGCCGGTTTCAGTTCTTCGCCGAAAAGCTTGCTGTTGGCAGTAGGGCGATCCGCCGCGGCGGTGTTGGAGTGGTACGGTTTTTCGAGGGGGATGTCGGTGTGTTCGTTCTTGCATCCGAGTGTGGCGATCGTCGCAGCAAGCAGCAGCAGAAGAGATGGGCGAATCAATCGAGTGGCCTCGACAAAAAGGTGAAAAGGATTACTCGGCATTGGGGGTGGTAGCCGTCGCCGAATTTCGGATTTGGTCCATCCGGATTGCCAATTGGTTCGCCACCGTGTCGTCGCCCATCGTAACAGCGTAGCGGTGAAGTTGCTCGAGCACGTTCATCGGTACGGTTTCGATGTTGGAAAGTCCAAGGATTGATTTTCGGAGCTGGGTTCCGATTGAAGCTGTTTTTAACGCGATTTCCGCGTCGTCCGTTCGGTTTTGTAGTCGTAGCACCTCAGCAAGTTGAGTTTGGCTTTTCCAATCATAGGGATCTTTGGCGATCGCTTGGCGGAACGCCTCTTCCGCGGCGGCGAATTCATCGCGCATCCGGTGTAGCCAGCCCTTGTAGCGAAAAAAGCGTGCGTCATTAGCGGCACTTGCAGGGACTTGAGATAGCAGTTGGGTGACACGCTCGATGTCTCCGCGATCGGAGTATGTGTTCAGCAAGATCGCAAGCAGTTCTAGGTTCTCAGGGTATTTCTCGAGTGCAGCGAGTAGCGTGGCTTCCTGTTGGGCTAGTTCTGCACGCCGCTGGTTCGTGTCGACAAGGGCGTCCGAGGACTCGCCTAGGCCAACGGCGCGTGCATCGTTAATTAACATCGCGACTTCGAATCGCTCGTTGTTCTTGCCACTTTGCAGCCAGCGTGCATTGGTGTCTTTGCCGTTGCTGAACACAATCGAATCAAGGCTGATCAGGTAGATGTATGTCGCGGGCGAATCGCTGCCGTTTTCGATCGCTTCACGTGCTTGCGTGAATGCTTTGGCTCGCTGGGCGGTGATCCCATAATGGCGAAGCAGTTCACGTTGTGCTTCAATCGATTGCGGATTGATCCGGGTCGCTTGTTCGAGTGTCGCTTCACCGATCACGGGTCGGTTGAGCGGGCCAAGATGTAGCAGTGCTTGCTGCACCTTAGCGTGAGTCGCTGCGGGGGCGGTTGCAGGTATGCGGGAATAGAGTGTTGCGGCTTGCTCGAATGATCCGCGGTGCTGTGCCGCTTCCGCTGCGTACAGGATTGCCATTGACGATTCGGGGTCTCGGTCCAGCCAAAGATTGGTCACGGCAGCAACTTGGTCCCAATCTTGAGTTTCGCGTGCCGAGTGAGCCAGCGTGGCAAACTGGAATAGCTGAAACTGGCGGACGAGTAGCGTGGCGAGGACAGCGAAGAAGATGATTGCCAACAAGGCGGCGATCTTCCAGCGATGGCGTTTTGGCTTCGCGGTCGCGGATGTAGCGTCCTCGTCGTTGCCTTTACGCTTGGGATTCTGTACGCCAGCATCGGTCGCAATCCTGTTTCTGCGTTGATTGCGAGCCATGGGGTTGGTTTCCTGCGAAAGCGGTCGAGGGGACACCCAGTATTACGAATGAGAACGAGGCTGGTTCAGCTGGTAAAATATCACAGCTGTTTTGCGCAAACGCTCATTGCTGGCGTTGTTTTGTGCGCAAATAATTTCAATAGGATCTGCTGTTGATCCTTTCATTATTCTCTTGTCTCCATTCCTTAGGTGTCGAAATTGATGAAGAAACGAACCTTTTTGTTGCCGATTGGCGTGATGCTATTTTCGATGTTTGTGGTCGGGTGTAGCCAAGATGCACCTAATATGACCACGGCCCCGCCACCGCCGCCCACCCCCGAGCAGCTGAAGGCGCAGGCAGAACATTATGCCACTCCGTCCGCACAAGATCGGCGTTAGTTGTCGTTCGCAATCGCATGGCACTCGATCTCTTTCTAGCACAATTGATCCACGAGGTGCTGTCGATTGCTACACGTGGTTGACGTTCGTTTGGATTCTTAGTGTTAGCTTTGCAGCTTCGCCTTTGGAGCTTTGGTTGCGGCCCAGATTGTCGTGGCTGTAGCCCAAGGCGATGCGGGCGTTGGGGCGTTTCTTCTTAACGGTTGTCGTCTCTGGATTTTGTCATCTCTAGCTTCCTTGTCATCGCTATTCGGTGATGCGTTTCGGTCCGCCCATGCTGCGTATCGAAATGTTCCTAGCCTCATCTTGCGTCGAAGAATCGGAGTGTCGCGTCCATCCCGATTTGATAGCAGAACTGTGATGGTAAAATGTATCAGTGTTTATGCGTTAAAACTCATTTTTTTCGGGTGTTGCCAACGCTATAATTAGGGCCTACTCACGACACGACCACTCTGGCGTGGTGTTTTTAAGTTTTTATGTCGGCATTGTCAGTTTGAGACATCTTCGCCGTTCCGGCTATCCTGTGACAATATATGTTAGTTTTGTGCGTTTCTGAGAGACGTTCAGTGTGGTCGTGTGTCGTCAGGCGGCTTCCTGTTTTTTCCCTACTTCTGCATTTCTATCGAGGGTTCCTATGAGAATGAATGTGAAACGCCAAGGATTTACCTTGGTTGAATTGCTCGTCGTCATCGCAATTATTGGCGTTTTGGTTGGGTTATTGCTCCCAGCAGTGCAGGCGGCTCGTGAAGCCGCTCGCCGGATGCAGTGCAGCAACAACGTCAAGCAGATTGGCTTGGGGCTGCATAACTATCATGCTGCCTACAATCAGTTGCCCAAGCAGGGTGGTGGATCGACTCCGCCCGGGGCTCAGTCGAATGTAAACTTCCTTAGCTTTTTAGTTGGGATTTTGCCGTTCATTGAGCAGCAGTCACTGTGGGAGCAAGTCAGTAATCCATATAAGACTTATCCAGCGATGGGACCTGAAACTTGGAACACGGGCTACGATCCTTGGCGTACGACCGTCGGTAGCTATCGCTGTCCAAGCGACCCCTATGTTCCTACTGCGGGATCCTTTGGTAGCAACAATTATGCAGCGTGTATCGGGGATGGAATTCAGTGGACCGATCGTGGGGGCGTAGATGATGCTAACACCTCGGTGAATGCGGCTGCGGATATGCACCTGCGGGGGATGTTTAAAACACGCCGAAAAACTGGCTTCCGCGATACGCTAGACGGATTGTCCAACACGATCATGGCAGGTGAAATTGTTTGTGACGCTGGCCGCCGCGAGATCATCGCTCAACCGGTGTACATCGACAACGGCGATAACCATTTCAACCCCACGCACCCGAAGTGTACAACCAATGCGATTGATCCGGCTCGTCCTCAGTTCTATGTCGCGTCGGCTGAACTGCAGTACAGCAAGGGAGATGAATGGAAAAAGGGGCATCGTTGGATGTGCGGGCTGCCGATGTACACCGCGGTCAACACCGTTCGGCCTCCCAATAAGGAGAGTTGTCAGTCGCATAACACTGATGGTCGCGAAGGGACCTACACCGTCACAAGTCGTCACCAAGGTGGCGCACATGTGTTAATGGGGGACGGAGCAGTCAAATTTATTACGGACTCCATTGAATCGGGCGATCAAACGGCGGGGATCACGGTGGCTGGAATGGCAAGTCCCTATGGGTTGTGGGGAGCGTTGGGAACCGCCGAAGGCAAGGAAGCGCAGACACTCGAGTAAACGTTATCGCTGCTAGTTAAAGCAAAAAGCGGATCGGCTCTAACGAGTCGGTCCGCTTTTTTTTAATGCTCACTCAGTAGGAAGTTCGGACTAAGAGGGTATCCGAAAAGGGGTCTGACCCTC
Organism: Novipirellula methanifontis; assembly: GCF_052161655.1. Lineage (GTDB taxonomy): Bacteria > Planctomycetota > Planctomycetia > Pirellulales > Pirellulaceae > Novipirellula. The sequence goes on along the minus strand of NZ_CP197418.1, from coordinate 9,316,867 downwards.
TCCGGCGAGGCAAAAAACTCAACAATAAGGACTCGCTCTTCCAAAGGGTCAGACCCCTTTTCGGATACTCTCTAAGACGATGCCTTGGTGTTGACGTACATCATGCGAAGCGCATGCAAGGCTTCGGAGAGCATTTTGGACTCGTCGTCGCTGAGGTTGCCTTTGGTCTTTTCGCTAAGCATGTCGATCGTGTCGATGTAATGCTTTGCAAATGGCTTGTTGACCTTCGCCTCGCCGCTGGCGGGATCAGGGATCTGCCCCAGAGTCGCCATCGCTTGAGTGAATAGCATCGAGATCAGGACTTCGAACGAAGCCGGCGGCGGTGAATGCATCGACATATCTTCGTCTGCATTTTCCGCTTTGGCGCTGACAGGAGCCTTCTGCTCTGCCGTCACCGTTTTCTCGTCGGCATCCTGTGCAGGAGTAGGTTCGGTATCGGTGGTCTCTGACTCGGCGGTCACTGGCTCGGCCGCAGCTTTAGCGCTGGCGGCTTCTTTTTCTTTGGCGACCTGCTCTTTCCAATCACTGTCGACAATGATTTTCGGTTCTTCGGAGTTCGTTTCGTCGTTGCTGTTGTTGGGGTCGCTCATGAGATTGCCTTTGAAATCGGTGACGTTGTGGGCGTTGATTCCAGGGGAAACTATTGTTGGTTAGCGCTGGTTGGCTCTTTGTCTTCGCGTCGCAGACGTCGGTCGACGGCGGCTTGGACAAATCCCGCGAACAACGGGTGTGCCTTCAGCGGTTTGCTCTTGAATTCGGGGTGGTACTGAACCGCAACGAACCAAGGGTGGTTGGGAAGTTCGACCACTTCGACGAGTCCGCCATCGGGGCTTGTTCCCGCAAAACGCATTCCGCTCGCTTCAAACTGCTGGCGAAATTGATTGTTGAATTCGTAGCGATGGCGATGGCGTTCGTTGATTTCTTCGCTTTCGTAGGCCTTGCCCGCGATGCTGTGTCGGTCCAATTTGGTGGGTTGGCTGCCAAGTCGCATCGTGCCGCCCATCTGTGTGACGTTTTGTTGTTCGTCGAGCAGGCAGATGACCGGGTACGGTGTGTCTTTGTCGAATTCGCTTGAGTGAGCGGCATCAAGTCCGACCACATTGCGGCCGTATTCGATCACAGCGCACTGCATCCCCAGGCAGATACCAAAGAACGGAATTCCACGTTCGCGTGCGAATTGGATCGCTTGGACTTTGCCTTCGACACCGCGTTCGCCGAATCCGCCGGGAACCAGAATGCCGTGATATCCGCTTAGCAATCGTTCGGCGCCCTCGCGTTCAATGTCGGCGCTTTGGATTCGCCCCACACGGATTTGGGCGTGGTTATGGATACCCGCGTGATCGATCGCTTCATAGATCGATTTGTAGGCATCTTTGTGCTCAGCATATTTGCCGACCACTGCGATCGAGACTTCGTGATGAGGATTGCGAAGTCGGTGTAGCAGGTCGGTCCATGGCGAGATGTCGAGAGTCGATGCCGGCAGTCCCAATTTCTTGACGACCAATTCATCGAGTTTGTTTTCGACCAACGACAGCGGAACCTCGTAGATCGAAAAATCTTTGTCTTTCTCTTCGATCACCGCTTCGACAGGCACGTTGCAGAATAACGCAATTTTTTCGCGATCATCGCGACTGATCGAATGTTCGCAGCGACAAACCAGCACGTCCGGTTGGATCCCGATTTCACGCAGTTGGCCGACCGAGTGCTGGGTCGGTTTCGTTTTCAGTTCGTCCGCGGCCTTTAGGTACGGCACCAACGTCAGATGCATGTACAGACAGTTTTCGCGTCCCACGTCGAGCGAAAATTGACGGATCGCTTCGAGGAACGGCAGACTTTCGATATCCCCAACCGTGCCGCCGATCTCGGTGATGACCACATCGACATCGTCGCCACCCATCCGCTTGATCACGGATTTGATCTCGTTGGTGATGTGCGGGATGACCTGAACGGTTTTGCCTAAGAATTGGCCTTTGCGTTCTTTTTCGATGACCGACAGATAGATCTGACCAGTCGTGTAGTTGCAGTCGCGAGAAAGTCGGCCCGAGGTGAACCGCTCGTAATGCCCCAGGTCGAGGTCGGTTTCGCTACCGTCGTCGAGGACGTAGACCTCGCCATGCTGGTAGGGACTCATCGTCCCAGGGTCGACGTTAATGTAGGGATCCAGCTTTTGCATGCGGACCCGCAAACCCCGCTGCTCGAGCAGCATCCCCATCGAGGCGCTGGTTAAACCTTTGCCAAGCGAACTAACAACGCCACCGGTTACAAAAATGTGTTTCGTCATGGAACGAAATCATACCCAAATGGGAAAAAGACGGAAGTCGTCGCAAACCCACAGAATTGCATTTAGCGGATCCGCTCAGCAAACGCTTGGAAATCGGCTTCGGTGTCGATGCCCGGCGCGGCTGATTGGACGCGTGCGACCACGATTCGCTTGCCTGCTTCGATCGCTCGCAGTTGCTCGAGACGTTCGGATTGCTCCAGCGGGCTGGGCGGTTGCTTGGAAAACCATTCCAAAAAATCGCGGCGATAGGCATACAATCCGACGTGGTGCCAAAACAGCGGTGGTTCCATCGCGAGCGATTCGGGGGTGACCCCACCGCGAAAATGAGGCACCGCCTCGCGGCTGAAATAAATCGCATTACCGGCAAATTGTGGGTGGTCGGTCGGGTGGGTGGCCTGCCCTGCCCTGCTCTGCCCCGTTTCGCACCCACTCGTCGTTTCGCACCCACTCGCAGCGACCACAATTTTGACGCAGGCCGGATCGTGCAGCAGTGCCTCGCTTCGGATGGGGGTTCCGATCGTGGCGATGTCGGCCTGGTCATCGTTGATCAGCACCGACCCGACGAGATCAATCGTCTGCGGATCAATTTCGGGCTCGTCGCCTTGGACGTTGATAAACGCGTCAAAATCGGGGAATTGAGCTGCAACCTCGGCAATCCGATCGGTGCCGCTAGGGCAATCGACGCTGGTCATCACGCATCGGCCGCCGAACGAGTTCACCTCATCGGCAAGTTTGGGGTCATCGACTGCGACCACTACGGCGTCGGCAATGCTGGCTTTCGAGGCTGCTTCCCAGGTGTGACGGAGTATGGACTTGCCCCCTGCGCTGCGAAGCAGTTTTTCGGGGAGTCGAATCGAAGCCAGACGAGCGGGAATGACGATCATGCAGCGATTGTTCATCAGGTTTCCGAAGTCCTCGTGTTTTGAGAAAATTCATGCTCACGCTCCTCATGATCCCGTCAAAAGTGGGTCAAGGTAAACAGGGGCGACCTTGCAACTTGGGCGTTTGACAATGATTTGGCAAGCCGATAGAGTCGTCAATTAACGGTGAGCGGTGCCGCAAAGTCAACGGATCTTGGATTTTGCGGAAACAGGGAACTTCGGTGAAATTCCGAGACGGCCCGGCCGCTGTAACGGATGTTGTTCGCGAGGAATGTCGCACTTTGTGACGTTTTCGCGAACCGCCAACGTCTCACTCTTTCGTGCCATTGTTCTTCAAATCGCGTTTGTCGCCATCGGGCGTCGGCCGATTTGGGAATGAGAAGGCGGAGAAGCTGGCATGCGTCCTAAGTCAGAAGACCTACCGCGTCACCGGATGCTTTGGAACTCGCTGCACGCAACATGGTTGCCAACAACCCTGTTGTGCTTACGCAGTAATTCTTGAAAAACCTTCTTGGGTGAGGTTAGCGTCATGATCGAACCGTCTCGCTGTGCAAAAGGCGTTTTGCAGTGAGTCGCTGTTGTTGATTTTCCTTGGCATGAATGCTGTCGGCTACCCTCCCCTGCCCTTCGCGTTTGCGAATACAGCGGTGGACATCCGGCGACATCCACTCGGTCTTCCCTATAAATCGTTGGCGGTACGTCGATGAGGTTCCTCGATTGTGAACGAACAAACCCGTTGTGGGATAGGCTTCCAGCCTGTCATCCGCGGTCGGTTTCGCGCTCACACATAAATCGATCAAGCTCTCGCGGTCACCAGCGAGGCTTCACGCTGATCGAGCTGTTGGTCGTGATTGCCATTATCGGGACTCTCGTCGGATTGCTTTTGCCGGCGGTACAGGCGGCTCGCGAGGCCGCACGTCGGATGCAGTGTCACAGTCGTTTGCATCAGATCGGTTTGGGGCTGCAGAACTATCACGCCGCCTTCAACCAGTTTCCCATCGGGGTGATCCAACCACGCCCGCTGTGGCCCAAAGGCAAAGAGTTCGCATGGTCGGCGATGATGTTGCCGCAACTCGAACAGACCGCGGTTTGGCAGCAGATTGATTTCGGCGTTCCGTATGACGACCCGAAAAACGCAGCCGCCGCAGCGTCGGTCATTTCGACATTCATCTGTCCTTCGACACCTCGCAGTGACAATTTGAAAAAAGGTCGCGGCGTGACCGATTACGGCGGCATCTACGGCGAACGAATTCTGACCACCAACAATCCACCCTCGGGAGTGATGATTTACGACCGAGCGTTGCGTTTTCGTGACATTTTGGACGGCACTTCGACGACGGTCGTGGTATCCGAGGACGCTGATTTTCCGGATGGCCAATGGATCAGTGGAAAGAACTTGTTTGATCAAGCCTTTCCGATCAACAAGGCCCCCAGTTTTGAAAACGACATGCGAAGTTTTCATCCGCAAGGAGTCAATGCAGCCTTTGCCGATGGATCGGTTCGTTTCCTCAACGAGAGCATGGATCTGACTGTGTTAGCGGCAATTTGCACGCGCGCGGGTCATGAAGTGGTCTCCGAATTTTGATTTTTATACTGTTTGTAACATTTTGTGTCGCTCGAGATTGAACTCCTGCACACTGATACTCTCCACACAATAAACAACCAATATGCGTCAACGTACAAACCAACTCCGCCGTCGCCGCCGACTGACTACCGAACTACTCGAGGATCGACGATTGTTGGCCGCGGGGCCTTATGCACCTGCGGCGGACCAGATTGGCAGCACTGCGATCGCGATGGATGATCCCGCAATCGTTGCCTGGGCAACCGATTGGAAACAATACACTCCCGGTACCGAAGTCAGCGCGACGTTCCAAACACCCGACAAGGCGTTAGGGCCCGCGGTGGGAAGCAGCTTCGATATCGTTTCGCTCGGTCGTGGCGGCGAGATCACGTTGCATTTTGATATTCCAATCCGCGATGGACTGGGAGCTGATTTTGCTGTCTTCGAAAACAGTGTGACCGACACGTTTCTCGAACTCGCCTATGTCGAAGTTTCCTCGAACGGCACCGACTTCTTTCGTTTTGATACCGACTCGTTGACCGAGTCATCGGTCGGTGGTTTTGGCAGCGTTGATCCGACGAACATTGATGGTTTTGCCGGAAAGTATCGCCAGGGATTTGGGACGCCCTTCGATCTGAATGATCTGGCAGGTGTCAGTGTAAATTTAGATGTCAGTGCAATCACTCATGTTCGACTCGTGGATATTGTCGGCGACGGATCGCAAACCGATTCCAGTGGTGACACGGTCTATGACCCCTTCCCGACCGTGGGCAGCGCCGGGTTTGATCTCGATGCCATCGGCGTAATCAACCAAGCTCCCTATGTGGTTTCGTCAGTAGGATTTGAGGATGTCGGTCAGTCGCTAACGCCCGAGTCGCACTGGAACGGGCCCGTTTCCGGTGGCACGACCAGTGAGGGACCCTTTGGAGATCAAGTCACCAAGGGGGAATTCACGAGCGACGAAGCTCAGTTAAATAACGCCTACTCGCTTGATTATGGTTCATGGTCGGGTTGGGGGTACTCCAACGAAACCAACACTTCGACCCCAGGATTTGCCAACCAATTCAGTGCCATCACCGGTAGCGGTGCGAATGATTCAGCCACCTACGGAGTGTCTTTTGCCTCATCGACGGGTGAGGATGTCGCGAAGGTTACGTTGCCCGAAGATGCGGGATCGCTGCGGTCGATTCAGATCACCAATACGACATACGCCGCCTTGTCGATGCAGAACGGCGACTCGTTTGCGAAGAAGTTCGGCGGAGCGTCAGGGGCCGATCCTGATTGGTTCCTGTTGACGATCGAAGGTAAGGACGATTCGGGTGCGAGTGTTGGAACGGTCGGTTTTTATCTAGCCGATTATCGCAGTGACGATTCTTCGCTGGACTACATCGTGGATGCGTGGACCGAAGTTGACTTAAGCTCGTTGTCCAATGCGGATTCGCTCGAGTTTTGGGTCACCTCGTCGGACGTGGGCGTGTTCGGAATGAACACCCCCGCCTACTTTGCGATGGATGAATTGTCCTTTTTGACCCCGGGAATCGCAGTCGATGTGCTGGATCATAGGATTGTCGAAAACGCAGGTGCCACCGCGACCACCGGCCGGGTGACACGCGGCGGGGATGACTTGTCCGCCGCGATGACGGTTTCCCTTTCGAGCGACATCGCGGGACTGATCATTCCGGCGACAGTGATGATTCCCGCTGGCCAAGCCTTTGTCGATTTCGCAATCGGGATGACCGATAACAACCAAGGTAACGGGGATATTGTGGCGTCGATCACGGCAACCTCAGGCGACTTGCAAGCGGTTCGCGGGATCACGATCATCGACGACGAGGTTCCCACATTGACGGTGTCAGTGGCCTCCGCAACGATCGGCGAAGGAACCACGGTTTCCGGAACGCTGACTCGGATCTATGCCGACACGAGCCAAGCACTGACGGTCCAACTATCGAGTTCTTCGCCAACAATTGCTTCGGTTGACTCGACGGTCACCATTCCCGCGGGCGCGTCCTCAGCGACCTTCACGATATTAGCCGTCGATGATGGTGTTGATAATGGAACCACCAGGGTTCAGTTCACCGCGGCCGCGGCTGGTTTTATCTCGCTGTCGAGTTCGGTCGATGTCAATGACAACGACCAGCCTGCGATTCGGGTGACCGCGAGCCAAAGTACATTCAGTGAATCCGATGCCGCTGCGACCACTCGGTTTGAAGATTTAGGCATCGGACTAGCCAACGAATCGTTCGACAATGGGGCCGGCGGAAATGGGCAATTCATCAGCGATGGCTTAACTCTGAACAACGCCTACAATGCCACCTACGGTTCATGGTCCGGTTGGGCGATCTCCAATACGACCGATACGACGACGCCCGGCTACCTGAACCAATACAGTGCGATTGCAGGTGCCGGAGCGTATGGTTCACGGACGTACGCCGTGTCATCAGGCTACGCCGCCGACCTGCCTAGCATTACTCGCGCCAGCGACAACGGTGTCGGATTCCAACAGTTGTCGATCACCAACACGACTTATGCCGGATTGTCGATGGCCAACGGTGACACGTTTGCCAAGCAATTTGGTGGCGATGATGGATCCGATCCTGATTGGTTCTTGTTGACGATCGAAGGCGTGAACGAAGCCGGTCAGTCGGTCGGAACAGTCGAGTTTTATTTGGCTGATTTTCGTTTCGACGATGACACGCTCGACTACATCGTTGACGATTGGACAGTGGTCGATGTGTCGTCACTCGAGAATGCCGTCAAGCTCGAGTTTGCATTGAGTTCGTCGGACGTCGGCTCGTTCGGAATGAACACGCCGGCCTACTTTGCTGTCGACGATATCGTGATCGCCCAGCCAATTGATCCCGCCAACCCGACTCCTTCAATCACAGTGTCGCGACAAAATGTCGAAGTGTCCGAATCCCTCGACGTGATGCTCACCAGCAGTGATGCGAGCCAAGTGCGAGTGCCGATGTGGGTGACGATTCCTGCCGGACAATCCTCGATCCAGGTGCCGCTGAGCATTGTCGATGACATCGTTGTCGACGGCGACGTGGTCGTGACGATCACTGCCACTGCTGATTCGCTAACGAGTGAAACCACGGTAACGATCGAGGATAACGATCAGTCGACGTTGACGGTTACGCTCGGTTCGAGCGAGCTGAATGAGTCGCTTGGTAATGCAAACGCAGACTTTGAGGATGCGGGACAGCGACTGCTCGATAACTCGTTCTACAAAGGCCAGGACGGTGCGGGAAGCTTCCAATCGGGAAACCTTGTCTTTGCCAATAACTACAATCCGGCTTGGGGATCATGGTCAGGTTGGGCGTTTTCGAACACAACTGACCAAACTACGGCGGGTTACGGAAACCAGTTCAGTGCGTTTGCAGGAAGTGGAGCGAATGGATCGTCGACCTACGCCGTGGGCACGGGTGCGACCGGCAGCTCGGCGGCAGTGATTCAGAAGAACAGTGACGGTTTGTTCGACTCGCTGATGGTCACCAACACGACTTACGCAGCACTCTCGATGACCGAAGGTGACGCATTCGCTAAGAAGTTTGGTGGCGAATCCGGCAACGATCCCGATTACTTGTTGTTGACGATCGAAGGATTGGATGCGAACGATCAGTTGATTGGAACCGTGGAATTCTATCTTGCCGATTATCGTTTCGTCGATAATTCATTGGACTACATCGTCCAAGATTGGACCCAAGTCGATTTGACGCAAATCGCAGCAGCCGATCGCCTCGAGCTCTCCGTCGCTTCGTCGGATGTCGGAGCGTTTGGGATGAATACGCCCGCCTATTTTGCGGTCGATGATGTGCGTGTCCAACCCGCTGCCGAGCTTGCGGGACACGGCATTGTTCATCGCAATGATGATGATTTGTCGAATCCGCTCGTGGTGACAATCAATGCCGACCCGTCGGGCAGTTTGTTATTGCCCACAACGGTGACGATTCCCGCGGGTAGCGCCGTCGCGCAGTTCTCGTTTGATGTGATCAACGATCGCGTTGCTAGTGGCGACAAGACGATCGCCGTCTCCGCCGCGGTGGATGGTTACGCATCGGCGCCGGGGCAGCTCAGCGTGGTCGATGACGACGAGCAACAGGTTGGATTGTGGCTTGATCAATTGATCTTCGCCGAAGACGCCGGCGTAGGTGCGGTGACGGGCGTGATTTCACGAAATGATGCCAACCTAGACTCGGCACTCGAGGTGACCCTCGATGTTGGTTCCGCCAGCGGCATCGTGTTGCCCGCGACCGTGACGATTCCTGCGGGCAGTCGCTCGGTCGCCTTTGCCGGTGACGTCGTCTCGGACGGATTGGCGGGTGAGGATCAAACTGTGACGATCACGATCCAGGCGGATGGCTATTTGGATTCCACCGCCTCAATCGAGCTGACCGAAGTGGATCAAGCTGGCTTGTCGATCGAGTTTTCGGCTGCTGCGGTCAATGAAGATGCCGGCGAAGCCGCCGTTGGATTGACCGTGTCGCGAAATACCTTGGACATATCCGAGTCGCTGGTGGTTTCGCTCAGCGGCGTTGTCGATTCGCGCCTCGACCTACCTGCAACGATCACGATTCCCGCAAATGAACGATCGGCATCGATCACGATCGATGTGATCAACAATTTGCGGCCTGATGGTGATCGTGACGAAACGGTGACTGTCACTGCCGACGGTTTCGCCGACGGTGTGGGCACAATTCAAGTCAGCGATGACGAAGTCGCGGAAATCGAACTCGTGGCTAGCGGTGATACGACACAAGTCAGTGAATCGGGGACGTCGGATACTTTCGAAGTTCGCTTGACGGCACAGCCGACGACCGATGTCGTACTTGCGGTCGCCGAATCCGACTCGGGTGATTACGAGCTCGATAAGACGCGGTTGGTGTTCACGAGCGAAAACTGGAATGTTCCACAAACGGTGACCGTAACCGGCATCGCTGATTTCGTCATCGAAGAAAACGAGTCCCACTCACTCGTCGTGTCGGTGGTTTCCGAGGAATCGGACGCTGCGTTTGCCAGTGCCGCATCGGCTTCGCTGCCTTTGGTTATCGAAGAAGTTGCGATCGAGAACATCGAATTGGTCAGCCAAGATGACGTGTTGATGATTCGTGATCTCGATTCCGAGAACACCTTTGCTTTGACCGATACGGAAGACGGATTGCAGTGGGTGGGCGACGATCGCGCTCAGCACCTGAGTGTGGATGCCGCTGTCGTGGGTGACCAATCGGTCACGCTCGATCTGGCGGGTGGAAACGACGAGGTTACGCTAACGGGTTTGTCGACGTTGAAAATCAACGGCGGCGAAGGGTTTGATCGCTTGACTGTGACACTGTCGGAAAGCGAAGTCGATCTCGCTGCGTTCCTGGCTAACCAGATCAGCGGTTTCGAAGAAGTGGTGATCGCGACGACCGAGGCGAAATTGCTAAGTCTGGATGCCAACGCAATCGCTCAGGCGTTTGGTCCCGACACTTCGATGGTGCTCCACATCGGCGTGTCCCAACTCACCGCGAGCACGGGTTGGACGCTCGCGGATCCAACCTTCGTGTCCGGTGTGTTCGCACAAGTGCTTCGTTTTGAAGGGGTTGAGATATTGGTGATCAGCGATTCGCCTTGGCGAAATTCGCGAGATCGATGGGACGTCAATAACAGCGGATCCGTGACCGCGTCGGACGCGCTTGCAATCATCAACCGATTGCCGTTGCAAGGACAATCGAGTCTGCCAGTGATCGAATCGCTTGCTGATTTTACCGGGATGTATTATGACGTTTCGGGCGACGGCAAAGTTACGGCACTGGATGCATTGAATGTGATCAATCGTCTGAACAAGAGCATCGAGACGCCGCCGGCTGAGTCCGAATTGGCGACCGCCCTGCCCCGGCCTGTTTCGACCGCTATGTCGACCACTGTGAGCCCAAGCGTGCTGGCCAATCCGGCCGAAACCGATGCAGCGGTCGAATCCACCGAAGGCGTTTCGCTGACACCCGCTGCGGGACTATCTCGCAGCACTGCCGAGATCGTCGATGAAGTGATGCGGGAATTGGCGGGTGATGGATTCGCTGCCAATGACGTGGTAGACGATTTCAGTTTGAACGACGAACTCGAGTCGTCGTCGGACATGTTCGATTGGCAATTGCTAGGGTAATTCGCAATGAGTGATCCCACTGCAAATGGCAATGATGATGTGGCATCGCCATGCATCGGAACGTGTTCGCTTGATCCAAGTGATCTTTGTGTCGGCTGTTTTCGCAGTCGCATGGAGATCGCTCGTTGGTCAGGTGCTTCCGCAGCGGAAAAGCAAGCGATCGTCCAGCAAAGTGTGCAGCGTCGCCAAGCACGCGACCAGTCGGCACAGTAGTATTCCTTTTGCTTTGAGAGATCAAGCTCAGGGTAGCGCAACTCACGAAGAGTTTCGGCGGGCACCCTAAACTGCCGAAAGTCTTGGCGACTTTCGCTACGATCGCGTAGCTAAGGTGCGACGCCAAGGTCAACGGTCGACGAATTACTCGTCTGCGCCCGGCAACAGGCTAGAAGCCTATTCCACTTCGACAGGCTGGAAGCCTATCCCACACTAGCCTGGTAGGCTGCTGGAGGATTCGTTTGGCGTTTCCGCGGCGTCGAGCGCCGCAAGATGCTCTTTTTTGAAAAAGCGATTTGCCAAGATCCGAATCGGTACCAACAGCGTGATGAACAGCGGAAAGACAATCGCGATCGCACTACTTTTAATCACCCACAGGACTGCCAAACAGACGAGTTGTAGAATCGTGTATAGATGCACGACTCGTTTCGGGACACGTCGCATGTAGTGCGTTTGTGGGTACAGACTGCTTTCCATGGGCAGCAGCGTGAGACGCTCGAGGAACTGGTTGCCTTTCATCGACACCAGCCCCATAAACAGGAAGACGCCGTACAGCACCGCCATCGGAACCATCTTCAATAGGGCCAATGCAATCAGCGATCCGCCGATGCCCAGATGAATGGCTAAACCAGTCAAGCGTGTTTCGCGGACGTGAATCACACGGTCGCGTCGCTCGCCGCTACGTGTCACCACTTCTTCGACATCCGCCAAACTGCGGACGTGATTCAGCGATCGCACGGTGGCAGCAACCAGCCAAGGAAGTCCGAATAGACTGAAAACGCCGGTCAGCACGCCAATCACGCCGAGGTCCCAGTGATACGCGGTTCCTTTCTTCAGCCGATGATCAGCGCTGTTGACCAAGCGAGCGGTGATATTCTGGTCCAGGAAAATCAGTACGGCGCCGAGTACCCCCGGTATCGCTGAGGCAAACCACACCCACTTCGGTGCATCCATCGGATTGACAAACCAAGATCGACCGCCATGAAGCGAGGGAGCGAATTCATTGGGAATATCGAGTTTTGCCAGTTCGACGTTGCTCAACCAGATACCGACCGCACTCATCGCGACCAATGCAATCGTGGGGCCAAAGTCGCCCAGCAGTTCACGCATCCACGGCAACAAGAATCGACTGCGGCGGAACGCTTGCAAGTTCATGGCCAAGTACAACGTTCCAAGTGCTAGCAGCAGTGTCAGCAACGCATGCGATGGGTTGGCAACGTCATTGATGTCTTGGGATTCGCGGGCCAGCGACGAGATGGCTTCGTAGATGTAGATGACTGAAATCAATGCGGCAAAGATTTCGTCAGTAAAACGCGTAAAGTAACGCATCAAAGCGCTCGCGTCGGTAACTGCCAACAAGATTGTCAAACCGCCGGCCCACAGACTGACGCAGGCGTACGTGGGCAGAAAAGGAATTTCGAGCTGAACGCACAAAGTATAAAGCGTTGTGATGAACACCAACAATGGACCGGTGGTCCCGATGATGTTCAGCGGTTGACCAGAAAACAACGCATACAAGGCTCCTCCGATCGCGGTTGCCAAAATCGTTTCGACTGCCCCGATTTGTCCACCGGTCGCCACGCCCATGATCCCGCCAAACGTGACGGTCGGGGCCAAACACGCAAAGAACAGAAACATGATCGAAGCGATGCTCTTGCCATGCACGCCATCGCGAAAATCGGAAAAGTAATAAGGCAGGCGACGGCGAAAATCACCGATCAATCCGCCGGCAAAACGACCGGTCCAGCGTAACCCTTTGTGAACATCGGTTTCCGGTACAGGTGCGGTCGGGGCAATCCGAGTCTGAAAATGCTGGAACGCTTCGGTCAGCCCCACAGCGTTCTTGGCATGGCGAAGCTCGTAACGAGCTTCCGAATCGCTCATGAAACGAGCAATCGCGGCCAGCGTGTCGATATGACGCCGAGCGGCTTTTTCGGGCCCGACCAGCATAAAGATGTAAGAGACCCCGACTCCGTCGAGGGCGCCCGCATTGATCGGATGCCGCAAGCGGGCAAAAACGACCAGCGGTTCGGTTAAGATTTCGCTGTAGGCATGCGGAACTGCAACCGCCTGGCCAATCGCCGTGGCTGCACTGTGTTCTCGCTGCAGCAGCAATGAGAGGATGGGGTCCCGTTGCTCGGGGGTGATCGTTCCACGGCGGGTAAGTTCATGGGTGATCTTACCCAGCGCGTCATCGAGGCTTGATGCTTCAAGGTCCAGGATGCATCGATCCTCGCTGAAAGATTTTTCGAGCAACTCCATGCTGTCTTGTCCACTTTCGCGTTGATTCGGTCAGGATGTCGCCTAAGAGTATGCCATATCACGAGGCATACGACGATTGCGGACAGGGCGATTGACGACCCAAAGTGGAAATGGATGCAAAAATCGACACATCTGGGTGAACGTCACCACTGGTTCCCCGGGCTCCTGCCAACGCCGTGAACGATTTTCTGGTAGCAAATTACAGCAATTGCGTTTCGTAGCTACGCTCGCCAGAGCGTGGATTGTTGGCGCGCAAATGCGAATCACCACCTTCTGGCGAAGGTAGCTACCAGAAAATCGTTCACGGCATTGGGCTCCCGTCTGCCGTGCGTGAAAAGACGAGGCGGGAGCCTCGAAAGCAGTGCGTTCCCAGACAGAAGCCTAGGCAGGAGCGTTTTTCGCCGGCGATTACCGAAAAGTGTCCAAAATTCATCCGACTACAGAAGAACGTCAACGACTTCTTTGGGCGAATCCGCTGTTTTTCGTGGCCCCGTTGGATTCTGCGACTCTTCACGCAACACCAGCAGTTCTTCGCGGACTTCGTTGAACAATTCCGCGATTTCGCTCCAGTGATCGTTTTCGCGAAAATTTAACGGACGAGGGCTCTCGCCGGCGATCAGACGTTGCAGTTCACCCCGCAGGCGACAGATCGGTCCGGCAAATCGGTTCGTGGTCGCCAGCAGATCGTAGGCGGCAATCGGCAAAATCACGAACAGCCCTGGGATCCAAGTGATCGCGTCATCGAGACATTCGATCATCCGGTCGGTCGTGGTGCCGTCGCGGTCCGACAGAAAAACGGTACAGCCGAAGACGACACTGTAGTACAGGATCGCCGCAAACGTGTAGAGCGCCACACGGCGCAAAATGGCCCCTTGAACATGCGGATCGGCAATCACATGTTTGCGAGTCGAGTTAGACGAAAATCGTTTCAGGTCCATCGTATTTTGTCCGCAGATTTGTCCGTTGTTAGCACTAGCTGCCGAACGCACCGTCGATCGCATTGCCCGACGTCACAAAACTTTCTTGCGTTTTCGTGGCCAAAAACGAGACTGAACTGATGCAAACGGCAAGGATCAACGCCAGCATTACTGCGTACTCGACTGCCGTCGGGCCGTCTTCTTCTCGCAAGAATTCGACGACCGCGCGTTTAAAAGATGGCTTGATCATGATGGTTTGTTCTTGTCGGTATTTCATCGCGATTATGGCTTGCCCCAAGCACCTGTATTAAAAGCCAGCCATTCGCTTTCAGTGCTTTCTGTAAAACTCGGACTCCGTTATCAAAACCATAGTGCGCTATGGCGCGTAGTACGGAGGGCTTCCGTTGGGTCATGCTGATTTTGTGCGATAGATGGCCGAAGAGGCTGGATTTGCGGATTAGATTGATAAATCATCAAACACACGGCCCGATGGGGGATTTCCCAAGGATTGGCATCCCTTGGGCCGGAGTGAAAGGTGCGATCTGCTGCGAATGGACCCGGAAAACGTCCCAAATTGGCGGCCAGAGGCGGATCCATGGTGGCTGTATCGCCACGATGGGTTTGTTAACCTGTAGACAATCGTATTATTCCTCATCACCGCCACGTTAACATCAGCATGCTCGGACCCGTATTTAATCGCGAAGCGTTGGTCGTTCCGAAACGGCCCAAGACCTACCTCAGTCGAGGCGTCTACGTGCTGGTGCTGTTTTTGCTGCTGTGCACGGGGTATTTGGTGCTCGACGGCTCTCGGTCACTGTTGACGACTTCAGATTCGGCTCGCTTTGGCGGCTGGATGTTTGCCTTGTTGTCGCCGTTGCAATTTTTGGTGCTCAGCAGTTTGGCGGCCGTCGGGGCTGCGAGTAGTGTGGCGCAAGAAAAAGATCGCCGCACACTCTTACTGCTCTTGATGACGCGGCTGAGTGGTTTTGAGGTCGTCGTAGGTAAATTGACGGCCAGTCTGCTCGGGCCGCTCTCGATGCTGGTTTGCGCGTTGCCTTTGTTTTTGGTGCTGCCGCTGCTTGGTGGCGTCTCGCCCGCACAAGTGCTGAGCGTCTTTGTGGTGACAGCCGCGACGATCGTGTTTGCTGGTTCGGTCGGTACCGTCGTCGGATTGTGGCGCGAGAAAACATTTCAAGCGATTGCGTTGACCGTGCTGTTGTTGCTGATGTACATGGCAATCGCCGAGATCATTGCAGTCATCGGCGGGGTTCCCGAAACAGTCGCTTTGGCACTCAGTCCGCCTCGAGCCCTGTTGGCGGCGGCCTCGCCGTTGGCCAGTCTGTCGAGCGAGACGGCGATTGGGATCAGCTACTTTGTCGGGCTGTCGATCTGCATGTCGATCGCGACGTTGTTGTTTGGCGTGATGAAGGTTCGTATTTGGAATCCGTCGCGTGACGTTCGCTTGAAAGCACCTGAACCAGAAACGTCCGAAGAGCAGCGAGAATATTCCGAGCCAGCGACTTGGAAAGTGCGTCAGGCACGCCAGGTCTGGAAGAATCCGATTTTGTGGCGCGAGATCATGACCTGGGCTTATGGCCGCAAAGTAGTCGTGATCCGAGTCGCCTTTGTTGCCTTGTTCTTGTTGGTCACCGGCGCCCTCTATATTCAAATCGAAAGCGGAGTGGCGATGGAACCTGCGGGCCGGATTGGCCGCGCCCTTCCCGCTGCGACGTTGCCATTGGCGGCGCTGGGCGTGATCAGCTTGGTATTGGTGAACGCGTTGGCGGTCAATGCAGTCACTGGCGAACGCGATGGATTGGCGCTGGACTTGTTATTGGTGACTGATCTTTCGCCCAGCGAGTTTGTGTTTGGCAAACTGCTGGGGGTGCTTTACGTTGCCAAAGAGATGATCCTGTTGCCGCTTGCGTTGGTCGTTTATTTGGCGGCCAACGGCGTCATGACGGTTGAGAATGCGACGTATATCTTCGTCGGTGCGATCACGTTGTATGTCTTTGTTTCGATGTTGGGCATTCACTCGGGGCTTAATTATGTGGCCGGACGCACCGCGACGCTCGCGAGTCTTGGGACCGTCTTTTTTCTTTGTGTTGGCATTGCGATTTGCATGACGATCATGGTCAGTTTTCGCGGCGCGTTCCAGCTTCAGTTGGCTCCATTTTTGGTCATGATTCTCGGCGGCGGGGCGGCGCTTTTCGCGTCGCTGGGGTGGCGGAATCCGTCTTCGGCAATCTTTGCCGCTTCGTTTTTGTTGCCCTTGATTACGTTTTACGCGATCACGCAGTTTTTGTTGCAAACCGACCACCTGTTTGTCGTGTTTTCGTTGGTCGTCGGTTACGGATTCACAACCGCTGCGATGATGATTCCCGCACTGAGCGAGTTTGATGTTTCGCTTGACCGCGATCGCGGCGCTGGTGGAGATTCCGCTTGAGTTCACTGTTAGCGGCTTGGGGATGGCTCCTGATCATGGGAGTATTGATCCTGCTAAGCGCACTCTTTAGCGGCAGCGAAGCCGCGTTCTTTTCGTTGCCTCACCGCGAGCGTTTGCGGCTGAAACGACGTGGCGTCACGGGGCGAATGGCCGCATCCATGCTGGATGATTCGGATCGCTTGTTGTCCGCCATCTTGTTTTGGAACCTATTGATCAACATGACGTACTTTGCGATCGCCTCGATCGTGGGGACCGATATTCAGAATGATCCGGCGGGCGGATCATCGCTGGCCATTGGCTTTACGGCCGGCAGTTTGATGGTGATTATCTTCTTTAGCGAGATGTTGCCCAAAAGTATCGCGGTGCTCGCGCCGGCGCGGTTGTGTTTGCTTGTCGCGCCGCCACTGAACGTCGCGGTCAAAATCGTTGGCCCCGTGTTGCCACTGGTCAAAACAACCAATCTTGCAGTCAGCCGTTTGATTTGGCCGTCGTTTCGCCCCGAGCCCGAAATTGATCTCGCGGATATTGAACGCGCGATCGAACTTGGAACCGATGACGCGGCGCTGCTGCAACGCGAGCGAATCGTGCTGTCGGGACTTGTCGAAATGGCCGAAATTCGCGTTGCCGAACTGATGCGGCTGAGAAGCAAATTACAACTCTACAAAGTTGACGAGCTCGATCAGATCTTTAGCCAGGAACCTCCGCTAAACGGTTACGTCTTGATTACCGCAGCGGATGGCGAATCGATCAACGCGGCCATCAGTGTTCGGCTTTTGCGTCCAAGTCAAATCGACGATATCGCCAATGCGATGGAACCGGTGATTTATGTACCCTGGTCCGCTCGCGTGTCTCAGGTGCTCGATCAATTAAATGATGATGATCGCAGTGTTGCCGTCGTCGTCAATGAGTTCGGCGAAGTGATCGGCGCGATCATGATTGATGATATCCTGCAATATGTTTTTGCCTCGCGTCACGCCCACGAGATGGATACGATTGGCGAAGCGACCATTCAAATGCTCGAAGAGAATCACTACCGGGTCCACGGATCCGCCAGTGCTCGTGCACTCGCCAAGCGATTAGGGATCGAAACGATCGAAGAAGGAGTGACGACGGTGGCTGGGTTGATTCAGCGGCACAACGAACGTCTTCCGCGAGTCGGAGATCACGCTCCGCTAGATCGTTTTACGCTCGAAGTCGTCGAGGAAAACAATGACGCAGTATGGATCGATGTTCGTGACACATCAAGTCAGTCTTCTTCGCCGGAGACGTTGTCGTGATTATCACGCTGATTATCTTTGTGATCGGGTTGATGCTGAGTGCGTTTTTTAGCGGCAGTGAGACCGGACTTTATCGAGTTTCGCGAACTCGATTGGTGCTCGATGGGCTCAGTGGTTCGCGAATGGCACGAGGTGTCGTATGGCTATTGAATCATCCGGCCATTTTTGTGGCCACGATGTTGGTCGGCAACAATATCGCCAACTATCTCGTCAGTCTGGCGATTGTGATGGCAGCACTAATCTTGTTTGGCGACAGCGCCAGTGCCGAGATCATTGGCCCTGTCTTGATGACGCCGGTGGTCTTTGTGCTCGGTGAATTGTTGCCAAAGTATTTGTTCTTTCACGCACCCTATCGGTTGTTGCGGGCGACCCGCCCTGCCCTGCTGTTTGCCACTTTGTTGTTCGCTCCGATCACGATTTTGCTCGGTTTGCTGGGTAACGCACTGCGTTTGATTACCGGCGAGACTCCGTTTCGCGTTCGTTTGGCGATGGCACGTGGTGAATTAGACCAAGTGCTCAGAGACGGTCATGAGGCTGGAATCCTGGCTGCCGGTCAACGTGTACTCGCGCAGAACCTATTTGAGGTGGGGAATCAACCTGCGGTTTCATACGGAGTGACGCCGCAACGATTGGCGATCGTCCAAGCTCCAGTGAATGTATTGGATGCAAAACACCAGGCTCGGCGTCGCAACCATCCCATCGTGCTGGTTCAACGCGGAGGGCGAATTATCGGCTTTCTGCGTTACGCCGATCTATGTGTGGCGAATCCGCGAGTCGATATCAAGCCGGTCATTCGTGGGCGTACCACGGATCGCCATTTGCGGATTTTGTTGCGGCTCTATGACGCCGCAAGTGATGTGGCGGTCTTGTTTGATGATCACGGCGACATGCGATCGGTGGTCACACGTCGGCAATTGCTGCAGCCGCTGATCAAATAAGTTATTTGGAATAGCCGAGAGTTTCGATCACCATCAGCATCTCGTCACACGTGATGTATCGTCGATGATGTTCCAACTTGTATTGGTCGATCGCGACGGCGAGTTGACGTCCGTCGTCGGAAAGCCCGCAATGCGAACTGCCGAATTGGCGACGTTCTCCGCCAGGCTTCGCTGCGCTGCTTCCGCGGCGATCAACAAAGGCATCGGGAGTGGACGCAGGGTGACTTGAAACCGAAAAGTTTTCCGGAGTTACCGCTGACAGATAGTTGGAGGGTACATTCGATTGTTGCATCTATTCACTCTTAGCTGGATGAGCGTGGTAATCCATCAAAAGCCTAGCTCGCAAAATCGAAAGGGGCGGCCGTCGGAACTGTTTTTCTGTCAGGTTTTCGACTTCACCTGAACAATTCGGCACCCGGTTTGGTTGAATAACCGTTACGGTCCGTATGAGCCGTCGTCGTGAAACGTGTCTGGCGATGTGTTGGGAACCGTTTATCGCAACCGCGGCGAACCGTTGATCCCGTGCTCTTCGTTGGCCAGTCGCTCTTGTTGCTTTCGGATCTCGTTAGCCCAGTTCGCGTCGCCGCCGAGCGAATTGGGGCCCACCGAATTGGGATTCAGCTTCAATGCCATCGCGAGAGATTCTTTGGCAGCTTCGACGTTGCCTTGATCCAGCAGCAAGGTGGCGAGCTCTAAACGCGCCGTGGAATCGGCGGGATCTTTCTCGGCCGCACGCACAAAACATTTTTGAGCCTCGTCGCTACGTCCGAGTTGCCGCATCGCAATCCCCTGCAGCACATCGGCTCGGGCTGGTGTCGCATCGGTTCCCACTCCATCTTGCAACCGGTCAAGCGTCGCAAGCAGCCGCCCATAGCGGTGTTCTTGGTGGTAGATTTCTGCGGTCTGCAATTGCACTTCGGGAAAATCCGGTTGTAACGCTAACGCACGATGATACGCAGCCAGTGCATCGGGCAATTGGCCTGCAGCGAGCAGGCAATCCCCTCGCAATGCCCACACGTCTGCGGAGGTTCGGGCCGTTGCCAACGCGGCAAGACTTTGCTGCTGAGCCTCTTGGCCGCGTCCCACTTCCAGATACATGCGGCCAAGACGCTGGACACGTTTGGGGTCGCTGGCACTGAGCCGCACCGCTTGTTCCATGTGCTCAATTGCCGCGTCATGCTCGCCCCGTTGCCACAGCGACTCGGCTAGTCCCCAATGGGCGCGGTCATCGGCACCTGAAACGTCCAAGGCGTCGCTGAACAGCGTTTCAGCCACATCCCACTGGTTGTTGTGCATGGCTTTGAAGCCCTGCCCGGAAAGCCGCCTAGCCGCAATCGATTGTCGACTTTCACCGATCCGCCGAATCGAGCGGCAGCCGGCTAACGCCAACACCGCTATCATCAGTATCATGAGGGCGAAATTCGATTTCATTGAGGTCGATCGCGTTGGGAAAAGAACGTTCTTTGTCTCCTTTTAGCAAGATTTCCCTGCTAAATGCAATGTAAAGATCGGTGCGGGAAGCCCACTTCCGCATGTCTTTTTGACAAAGTTTTTTTCTGACCATCGTCCCTTCCGCGGCGGGGTTTGTCTCCGTCTTTACGCAAATTCAAAACGAGAAAATGCCAGCAACTTTTGACGAATTCGGACTTCGTTTTCTGTATCCGGATAACTGGAAAGCCGTTGTCGACGAGGATGAAGGCGGAAACAGTGCGACCTTGCAGCTGCCCAGCGGCGGGTTCTGTTCAATCGTCCGAGACCAGAGTCAGAATCTGGACGAGCAGATTGTTGACGAGATCCGCGATGCCATCATTCTGGAGTACAACGAGGTGGAATCCGAAATCCTGCCCATCGATACCTTCTTTGACAATGGTTTGGCAGTCGATCTGAAATTCTATTATCTCGATCTGCTGGTCATGCTGCGGACCATCGTGACGCGTATCGCAGAACAGCGATTTGTGATCCAGATCCAAGCTGAGAGTCGCGACTTTGATGCCAACGAATTGGTCTTCGGTGCGATTTTGAAACAGCTCCGCGAGTGCGTTCCAAGCGATGAATAAGTCGTTAATCGCTCCGCGATCAAAATGCATAATGCTTACGCCGCACCGCTAACAAAAGTCACGCTGCCTAAACTAGGTCTTGCTTTCGCTTTTTGCGGCGGTTCTTGCTGCATTCGCGACACACGCCGTGGATGATCATACGGTGACCCGAGATGCGGAATCCATGCTCGACTCCGACTTCTTCGAGCAGCTTGGTGAGCGGCTCGCTCTGAAATTCGAACAGCTCGCGACATCGTGTGCAGTACAGATGGTCGTGCTGGGGGTAGCCGTAATCGTGTTCGTAGACCGTGCGTCCCTCGAGCTGGAAGCTTTTCAGCAGTCCGGCGTCGACAAATTCACGCAGCGTTCGATAGACCGTCGCGCTGCTGACATAGTTCTTGGCCCCTTTGCGAGGCAAGCGGTCAATCAGTTCGTCGGCATCAAAATGGTCGTGATGGCTAAAGACTTGGTCCACCAACGTTTTCCGCTGGCTGGTTTGTCTAAGCCCGCGCGTCTGCAAATACTCCTCAAAACGCTCTTGAGGGGTTAGCGAAACGTCAATCGGTTGAAGCGAAGGAGATGATGAGTCTGACACGTTGACAAGTATTGGCGGTAGCGTCGGTGCATTGCTGGGCGAATTTCGCCGTCCGAACGGAGGAAACAGCTCGCGGTGGTCCTCTTCAAAGAGTACACCAATTCTGCGAGCTGTTTGAATGCCCTAACACTGTCTTACCGCATATTTTCGACTTTGACCACGCCGAATCGGTGAAAACCGAGTCGGGATGGGTCGTGCGAGTGTCACTTCGCTATGCGAACTGGTCTAACATCCGCTCCAAGGCGGCGTCCATCTTCTCAGGGGTGTCGTAATTGCCGCTGGCGATTTGGCGACGAAGGTCGGCCACACGGTCGATGCGGATCTCACCGCCACCGGCGATGGCACCCTCAAGTCGGTTGACGCCCGACGCCGCACTGCTGATGTCGAGTTGATCCACAGGTGATGCGGATTGCTTCGGCGTCGCTAGATTGGGGGTCGGGGATTGGGTTCGTTGTGCCCCACCTGCGTTTTGCGAGGCGGACATACGAAAAGGGCCAAAAATTTGCATAATCTGATTGCTCCCGTTTGGGACTGGTGACTCCCATCAAACCACCCGTAACTCAGTGATGAGTCGCCGTGGGTTAGTTCGATGGATGCGAAAGCGCGTGAAATGACCGGGCCTATCCAGCAAAATCTTCCATGAGATCACTTGATTTTGACCGTTTCCGCTTCGGTCGTCAGCGCCGCTATCCTTGTCCCAGGATGCAATCCGTCGTAGCGAAAAGAGACTTTCGTCAGCGCGAATCGGGCGGAAACATTTGTTTCATCGTCCATCGACGGCGACAACTCCAGTCAATTTGATCACCGTGCGGTGCACAAACTGAATCCCAGGGACACTGCGAAAGTTAGCAAACCCGTGAAACAACGGGCAATACCGGTTTTTCCGACTTCTTGAGCCAATCCAGAAAAGATGCAGAATTTTTTTTTCAAACCCTCAAGTTGCACACCCAAAGGTTTTGCTTGCAACTACCACAAATTCAGTACGCTGACCAAATTGTGGTGCTGATCCGTCCACAACGGCGCGTCGCGAAGTTGTTCGGGACTTGCCGCTCGAGCCGTTTCCATCGTCGGGTGATCCCAGATCGGGTTGGCTGCGTCCGCCAAAATGACCCAGCTGGAATTTCGCACGCTGATCGCATCATCGCCGATTCCGTAAACAACTCGGCTTTCCAGTGACGCGTGTTTCGCCAACCGGTGGACCAACGGAACCAGATCGAGATGGTTGTTGGACACATGAACGGCAAACACACCTTCAGCCGCCAACCGGGTGCGATAAAGTTCAAATGCTTCGGTCGTTAACAGATGAGCCGGAATCGCATCACTGCTGAACGCATCCAGCACGATCAGGTCGAAGCGATTGTCCTGCATCCGTTCCATCACCAACCGGCCATCACCAAGATGGTGCCGAATTGTCGAAGGACAATCACTCATAAACGTAAAATGTTCGTTGGCAATTCGCTGGATCGCAGGATTGATTTCGATCATGTCGAATTCGTCCTCCGTGCGTCCGTAGCTGGCAAGCACGCCACAGCCCAGGCCGATCACGCTGGTTTTGATCGATGGCGAGCGTTCTTGCAGCACCGAGATCACGCGACCGACACCGCTGTCGTAATAGTAGTAGGCGGTCGGTTCTGATGCGGCTTCGCCCGGTCGCTGCATGCCATGAATCGTGCGGCCATGGACCAAATGGGTCCCTTCCTCGTCGCGATGCACTCGCAGCACTCCGAAAAAGTTGCGGTCCGATGCGATTGCCGAGGCGTGGCCTTTCATCGACAAATCAATGATCGGTAGGGCCATCACCACAACCACCACAATCTTGACTCGCCGAGCGGCGTCCCAGTCGTAGTCGGCCAACTGCCAACCCCGACTGGCGAAAAAGATCACGACGGCTAGCGCCGAAGCAACCGACAACGCCAGCGGAAGTTCGGTGAAATTGTTGAACAACAACGGACAAGCCACCGCGACAATCAAACCGCCGATCGCACCGCCAGCGGATAGCAACGCATAGTACTGGGTCAACCACTGCGGCGCGGGCTTCACGCGAGCAACCTCGCCATGACACAACAAGCACACGCCCAATAGCAGCACCATGTAACAGCTGGCTTCGGTGAGCAGTTGAAACGAGAACGGCAGCAAATATTTGTTTCGGAGCGCTGCGATCGCCAGGATACTGATTAACGCAATCCATTTTGGTTTGTACCATTGTGGCGAATCAAAGCAGATGATGAAGCTGAGTAGGTACAGACTCAGCGGCAGCACCCACAAAAACGGGATCACTGCGACGTCTTGGCAGACGTGATTCGTGACAACAAGCAGTAACGTCGATGCAAATGCGGGCAGTACTACCCAAGCCAGACGGTGTTGCCACGGGATTTGCCCTGAGGTGCTGGACGCGGGTGCGGATGCAGTCGTTTGCTTCTCGCCGCGATCGACGACGCGGAACAGCCGAATCGCGACCACGCTTTGAATCAAGACGAAACCACAAAACATCAGCGACCACACCACCGATTGATGCGATACCGACAAAAATGGTTCGACTGCAAAGGGATAGCTCAGCAGTGCTAGCAGCGAACCGGCGTTCGAGAGTGCGTAGAGTCGATAGATCTTGTCGCTTGAATCTTGGTAGCTAAGCCATGCTTGGATCAGCGGTCCGGTGCTGGAGAGCACAAAATAGGGCAGCCCGACGTGACACAACAGCATCCAAAGCAAATAGAGTGTCGGCGATTCCGCACCACTGGGTTTCCAGGCATCCGACGGTTCAATCGGCAAGCTCAATGCGGCGGCGCTCAGCAGCGACAAATGGATCACGCCTTGAACGGCGGGTTTGAAATAACTTTTTAGAACGTGGGCGTACAAATAGCCAGCAAACAACAGCAGCTGGAAAAACAGCATGCAAGTGGTCCAGACCGCTGGCGTGCCACCGAACCACGGCAGCACACATTTGCTGATCACCGGTTGGACTTGGAAAACCAAAAACGCGCCAAGCAGCGTAGTGGCAGCAAACCAAAGGGTCGACAAACCGGTTTGTTCCGGTTTTGCGGTCTGGGAGGGGCGATGACTCATGGATTCGTTTTCGCAGGCAGCGGTTTAGGCAGGCAAAGTACGGAAATGCGGACACACGTTGGAAAAACGTAGGTTACGGTTCGCCGCGGTGGGGGGATGAATCCGGAAATTGCCCTGGTTCAATTGGAATGGTTTGGCGGTACGATAAGCTTGAAAATTAACGTTCATCGAATGCGTCGAACGCCCCACCTCTGAGATTTCGCCCTTGTCGATTTCCCCACCTCGTGACGAAGCGACCATTGCGGTGCGTCAACGTGTTTACGTTGACGCGGGCCGCGCGGCGGTATGGGGATTGGGTGTCAATGTCGTCTTGGTTATCGCGAAAATGACGGGCGGGATCGTGACCGGTTCCGCTGCCTTGATTGCCGACGCGGTCAATTCCATCGGAGATGTCGCCAGCGCGCTGGCGGTACGCGGGGCGCTGAGTGTTGCGCAGCTCGCAGAGGACGACGATCATCCCTATGGTCACACCAAAGCCGAATCGATTGCCGGTTTGTGCGTCGCACTGCTTGTCGCATTTAGTGCAGGATTGTTGGCGATCGAAACCGCAAAGCGATTCGGCGGTGAATTGCGAGTCCCCGCAGCGTTAGCCGGTTGGATCGCAGCCGTCTGTGCATTGGTCAAAGAGGTGACGTATCGGTTCACCGCCCGCGTTGCCAAGCGACTCGATTCATCGGCGCTACGAGCGACCGCGTGGGATCATCGCAGCGACGCATTAGGATCGGCGGCCGTTGCGGTTTCATTATTAGTGTCGCCGTACATGGGTGCCTGGGGGCCGTACATCGATCCGATCGCCGCGTTGTGTGTTTGTGGCATGTTAGTGATCACCGGGATCCGGATTTTCACTAGCACTGCACGCGAGATGATGGATCAGCAAGCGGACGAGGCAACCGTGGCGCGAGCCCGTCAAGTCGCCGAAGCGGTTGCCGGCGTGTCGTATGTCGAGAAGTTGCGGATCCGCAAAAGTGGGCTCGAATTTTTCGTCGAAATCCACGTGCAAGTCCCCGGCGAGATGACGGTCCAAGAAGGCCATCGGATCGGCCACGACGTCAAAGACATGTTGCTAATCGAAATGCCACGAGTCCGCGACGTCCACGTCCACATCGAACCCGACACCCACAGCGAAGCGTCGTAAAAAAACTCGTTCCCAGGCTCCTGCCTAACGCCGCGAACGATTTTTATGCTGCAAATTACGGCATTTGCGTTTCGTAGCTACACTCGCCAGAGCGTGGATGGTGGGAATCCAATGCGAATCACCACCTTCTGGCGAAGGTAGCTACCAGAAAATCGTTCACGGCGTTGGGCTCCTGCCTGGTAACGCACTGCACCGCAGGCTCGCGCCTGCCGAACCCGTCCTCGTTACCCCGATTCCGCCCAACAAACCGTCTCTCCCAAGCATAAGCCCGTGGAACAACCGTGTTGAGGTCAACGACGCCTGCGAAGACGTCTAAGCAACGAGCCGTTTCGTTTGGGAGGCTAACAATGACTCAGCTGGGAAGACTTTCCAGCTCTTGAACAAGCAACTCTTAATCTTAATCATACTCCTAATCTTAATCTCGCCTGCGCAGCTGCGTTGGACGGGAACCGACCGGAGAAGATTAGGATTAAGAGTAAGATTACGATTAAGAATCAGGGGGGTGCAATGGTGTGAAACCGTCTTGTGCGCGAGAAACTGGATGTCATCGCTTCTTGAAATCGTCGTATGCTTGCCGGCGGTCACAACGTTTCGATTCGTGGATTCCCCCGGGGCAAGCCAGTTAGGAAGCGGACACTCGCGGACGTGAATCGCAACCATGCCATCTCACCGTCGCTCCGATTTTCCTTGCTCCAATTTTGCGTCATTTGTTTTTTTCGATCCACTGCGAGCTGAGACAATGCGAACGCGGTGCAATGTCTTGATGGACAAGCGAAACATTGCGGTTTGTCGAGTCGGAGCTAAGGTCCTTCGTTTTGGTTCTTGCCTGGACAATCGTTCCAGTTGACTACCAACTGTCTACCGTGGGCGTTGCTTTTTTAGCAGTATAAGCTTTAGAAGGATTCGGATCGTAAAAGGAAAAGCTCAGTCGACGGCACACTAATTGGCACTGACTAGGATTCATCGAAAGACAGCGCAGGCAGACGTAACTCTCGTACACTGGGTGCACCACGGCAGGCGGATAAAATTATTGTTGAACAAGTGAGAATGATTAATGCTGCTGTGTTGCATCTACTGACGGTAGGAGCAACGAGTCTATGGCTGTCCACTCATCCGCAAAAATGATCCCGAGACGTAAATCCCCGCCACCGAGAAAGAAGCGGTTGGAGACTGTTGTTGCGCTCTTCCAATTGGTGGCTACGATTGCGATTGGTCTGTGGACGGTTTTTCTCTACATCAGCTTCGAAGCTACGGAGAAACGTATTCGCAAGCAACTGGATAACATCGAACTCGGCGTTGCCGCGAGTACGCGTCTTAAACCCACACATTCATTGAAATTTGTCGATTTGGGAAACACGGGGTCTGGAGATGATCGTGTTTATCGTGTCATCTTTGCCTATGCATTTGAAAATGACAGTCTCAAACCCGTCGAAGTTTCTTATACGGTGGTGCATGCATCGTTGTCAGATGTTCCCGAGATGGCGTCAGGTGAGGTGATCGACCTCAAGCAACGTACCGGTAAGCTCAAGTGGAGGGACGTTCTCAGTCAGGGGTGCTACTACAAGCCGAAATGGAATGACCAAAGAATCGTAACGACACCCGCTGGAGCCAAAATGCTGCTTCAAGAAGGAGGCGGTGGAACAGCGATTCTTCATTCTGGCGAATCATCCGATGGCACGGCGGACTTTCTACTCGCTGGAAAACCGGGCACCGCGATAAATATTAACGCAATGTTTGGGTTCAATAGTGATGAAGCCGACGCCGAGCATTGGAAAGTGAACGTTTCGGACATACCTCCCCAACCCAATCGGGTTGTGCAAGGAGCAATACCATGAGTCGTCAAGTCATTGCCACCGCGTTAGCCATCTGCTTGTTCATTGTAAGTGCACCCTCGGCTTGTTCCGCAGGAGGTCTGTTCCAACGCTGTCGATTGTTCCGATGCAACCCTGTCAATCGCTGTCCCTCACGAGTCATTTATCATCCCAGGGTATGGCATCCACGCGTCTCCAATTGCGGCGTGCCGTATCCTTCGCATCCTGTACCGACGTGGCAAGTGATGCCTTCATCTCCATGCGATGGATCGGTCGGCCAAGTGTTTTCCAGTGAGCCCTCACCCTCTACCGTCGCTCCGCCTTACGAAGTGTTCCCGTCGGGGTACCCAGCGGCCGTCGGAGATGCGAATACGACGGATGCTGGTGGGACAATGGACACCGGAAACGATGACGAAAATCCAATAGGAAATGGAGGTCATCAGGGCAACGGAGCGTGAAAGCGCATTGCTCCGAGCTATTTCCATCTCCGGCGCTAACCTTATTCAGCCATCCGTAGGATCAATTGATGTTGCATTCCAGGTACAGGAAAGCCTTTCAGCACGGCATGGTCGTCATTTCGTTCGTACTGAAGCAATTTCCCGGTGAATGGATCGACTCCTGCGGGCACGTCGAGTGCCTCGAGCGATGGCGGTAATTTTGAGTCATGTGCGGCAGCGTACATCCGAATCGCTTCGATCGTTCGCAGCATCGCGATGTTGCGTTCGCAGCCCGCTTGCGAATTTTTCGCAGCCACTGAAAGCAACGGCGACAAGGATAGGACCGGTTTGGCAAATAAGCCTGCCGCCTCTGCCTCGGTTTGCATCCTTTTATCAATCTCGACAAAAGCTGGGTTCGTGCGAATTTGCCAATAGGGCAGCGTCGTCCATTTGTAATATTCGTCTCGCCATCGATCCAGAAAGCGCACCATTGCCAAGAACACCACCTGCTCGGTTGGGTATTTTTCAACTTGCTCGGACTGCAGTTTCTGCTGGTCTATCAAGTACGTTTTGGCGCTGGGGTAGGCATCCTTGATGAATTTCTCGATTGTAGCGCGAATCGCGACGGGGTCTCCGGTGGGAAGATTGAATTCGACCTCCAACGACCTCAGTTTTGGGAGCAAGCGATCGATGTAGTCTTGCCAGTAGCCTTCGGAGCGAGGCGTTTCATTAATCTCTGCAAGCAGCTTTAGCTGCAAGTGCATTAACTCACGTTCCACGTCAAAGGCTTGTTCCATATCGATTAGCGGCGTTGGCATCGCGGCGAACGCCCAGTAAAGATTTGGTGTTTGGGCGTGTTGCAATAGATAGAGAGCGTCGTTCCAAGCAATTGACGCGATCGAATTTCCGACCAGACCGGAAACTAGAAAGTCGTCGCTGCCAATGTGCCGAGCCATTGCGAACTGTTGCCCCAGTATTTCAATCGCATCGTCCACGCGGCCTTCCGCAATTGCGACGCGGCAGCGAAGGCTTTGGTTTCGAGCCACTTCACGAAAGTTTTGAATCTCCGGCAGCAGGTAGCCGAACATGTCATCATCGATCAGCTTGATGTTTCGATTCAGATCAAAATGCCGACGGCTGGCGGCTTCCTGAAGAAATCCCATCTGAAAACTCGTGAATTCCAAGTACGCTTTGACGTCATCGATCGGCAAATCGTTAGGTGCCGTCGAAAGCCATACATACGGTCTCATCACTTCTCGCGTTTTACCTTCAGCTTTGGCTTGTTTGTCAGCGTTAAAGAAGAATTCCCAGAGAGAATGACGACTGGATTGTTGTTCGAAAAATCCAGCGGCTTTCATGTAATACAGGGCTGCGTTTCCAGGCATTGCATCGAAGCTGCTTGGAATCAGCCGATATTTCATTGCTGGCTGGGGTTCCGCAGCCGGATGCATGACGAGCTGTTTTGTCATGATGACGATGTCGGATTCATCGGTTTCTTGGTGCGACCATCCGTCCACTGTTATTTTTGATTTCGCAGCGGACTGATCAGCATTTGATTGCACGCAGAAAAGACAAGCGAATGGCAATAGAATCAGTCGGAATGAAAGTTGGAAAGATTGGGGCATCACAATAGCTCGGGAAGAGGACGAAATTGACGGAGCGACCAACGACAACCTTACGGTCGTATGCCGAGTAGTTCCTTGATCAGTTGCTCGACATTAGGAGTCGCGCTGCTCGCGAGCGTTCCACTGTCCATCATCGCGATTGCGTGTTCGCTTGATTGGAACGACATCACTGGCTCGCGTTCAGGCAACCTTAAACGCGCCCCCAAGTTTCCTGCTGTCAACGGCACGCGGATCGCTAAATCAAATGATGAGGTTGACAGCGTTGGTTGGGTGCTTGAATCTTGATGGACGAGATGTTCCTGGGGGAGCACCGCCAGTTCTGGGTTTGTGGTGGCTGATGAATCATCATGGTTTAGAATCCCAAACGTCACTAGCACGCCAGCGGCAAATCCGCATGCGGACGCGGTTGCTAAACTAAATCGATTTCGACGTCGTGTGTTTGACGAACGAACGACAGGATCATTGGACCCGGCGATCCCATTGAAAATGGCGTCAGCATCAAATCCTACCGGACGTGGCCGAAATTCCTTCAGTTGTTGCTCGAGCGACCGTACATCGCCGCGTACAGCATCATGATTGTGGTTGTTTTGATCCATCATTGACCTCGGGATTCTGTGTTTGATCGATCGACTGTTTTAGTGTCAGCAGTGCCTGCTGGTAACGACGATAAACGGTGCTGAGCGGAAGCGACACTAGCTCCGCGATTTGTGCGAACGAAAGGTCGCCCCAGATTCGAGCGACGACGATCTCACGATCTTGCTCCGGCAATTGGGTTAGCATCCTTTCGCAATCAGCTGCATCGTCGTAATCGTTTTCCGCGGGGATGAACCACGATTCCTGTTCTTGGCCCGCTTCAGTTTGGTGCTTGCGGCGTCGTGAGTCCGCGCGTTCCAAATTGATCGCTCGACGTCGTACGGTGGTGTACAGCCACGCGACGGGATCATTCGGAAGCATGGTTTGTTTTACTAGCTCAATCAATGCTTCTTGCACCGCATCCTCAGGTGCGCGACACCACTGCCTAGCGTATAGCTTGAGTGCCGAACCTTGAACATCGATCAGTTGCTGCAGGTACGTTGCGTCAATTGAATTCACCTTCTTGGACCACTCTGTTTTCGTACGCTCTATTCACAATCGGTGTATTGTCAGTGTCGATGTTTGGTCACTGAACGTTCAATGACGGGGGCGGCAGAATCACCTAATAGCTAAATTTCAGCAAAGGCGGGAAAATTTGTCCTTGCATCTCGCCTCACATACAGATGTCACCGGGCAACTCGCTTTTTCTCACTGAAATGGGGGAAATCATCAATTTTCTGATTGGACGGGAAAACACGCAGGACAAGCAAGGGACAAATTCCTGC
Organism: Novipirellula methanifontis; assembly: GCF_052161655.1. Lineage (GTDB taxonomy): Bacteria > Planctomycetota > Planctomycetia > Pirellulales > Pirellulaceae > Novipirellula. The sequence continues at coordinate 9,285,883 of NZ_CP197418.1, read as the reverse complement.
TTGCCTTCACCCTGAATGGTGCTAGGCACGTCTTAATAATCAAAGGGAATGATGCATATTGTCGAATCTGCCCTAGGTGAGCCCGTTTTCTTTTTTTCGTCTGCTGAAGGTGGAAAAAATGGAAGGTTAAAAAATATCCAGCCATGTCATCAATCTAATCGTATCGATCCCCCATTTTCTAACCTTCGATCTTTTAACGTATCAGTTGTTTTAGGTTTCAAGGAGCATTCGGGTGAAACACGCTTTCGTGTTAGATAAGAGATAGGACAGAAACATAAAGGCAAAAAATATCATGCTCAAGTCGCGATTGCCATGCTCGCACCGTACCGCCCTTCCAATCTCCTTGTCTTCAGGGAACGCTTCGAGTTGGGTTCTCGCTAAGACCAGTCGATCTGAGCAAATAGTTGCGTCAGCTTTTTGTATCGAGCAGCGTTGGTTTGTCCGATGTAGCCGATGCGGCCTTGCAAGTGTTCGCGAAACGCGGACAGTGAATCGCGATTCTGTGATCGCCAACCGTGTCGAATGCAGTTGGTCAGGATCGCCTTGAGTTGCTCGTACTGCTTGCGGTCTGTATTGAGTCGCTCGTTCACGTTCAACCCCAAGACTCTTTGTCGGTCCCCTGAAAACATCGCTCTTGTCTTGCGATATTGAACTTGAAAGCCTTCTTCCATTGCGATCACCGCGACGGTCGTTGCAAACCGATCGACTCGTGCCGCGAATGTCTGATTTCCGCTGAAAATCAGGTCATCGGCGTAGCGAGTGTAGCGGACGTCAAGACTGCGAGACAAACCGGCCAAGCGACGGTCAAGTTGGAAAGCGATCGCATTGGCAATCCCAGGCGATGACGGTCCGCCGATTGGCAGACGCGTGCTACGGAGATGCGGTTCATTGTCCGAGTCGGGGGACAGGATCGCGGGCGCGGTGCAAATTCGAGCCAGCGATAGAGCGACCGGACGTGGGTAACCAACATGGCGGAACAAGGCAGCGACTCGGCGTAACGGTATCCTGCCAAAGAAATTTTCTAAGTCCATCTTCAAGACAACACGTTTGCCGACATGGGGACTAGCACACGATCGCACCGAGCGGCCTGGGCGATAGGCGTGAGCCGCGTCATGCAGCGGTATTTGGGACAAAATTTCAGTGGCGATCAGTCGCTGCACGCGTTTCAATACCGGACGTGGCTGTTCGATCCATCGACTGCGACCGCCCGACGTGCGAAGCAGACGACGTTGATAATGGTCAACTTTGGTGTCACGTCGAATGTGGGGTGTTTCGAGCCAGTGGAGAATTTGAGGCGATCTCAAGCACAGCAGATCGCACAATTGCGTTTCGTTTTGCGCATGCGGGACCTCCCAGCGGTACTCGGGATGCGAAAAAATTTGGAAAACCGACTCGTCGACTGCTAATTTTCTAGAGCCACCAAAACCTCGTTTTAGCGCCGGATGATCGGACAACCAAAACCGAAGTTCCATCCGGCTCGCGTGCCCGACTCTTCCATAGCGAGAGTGAATGGCGTCAGCAAGTTGTTCGATCCACTTGGCCCGATGCGACGTGATGAATCGAAGACGCGCTAAAATCAACTCGCGATCGACCAGATAGCGTGACGCAAGATCGCGAGCGAGGAATTCCGCCAAGCATTGCCGTGAGACTTGCTGTTTCGGATTCACTGCCATCATCCTAAGAATTCATGAGTGGCGAAAGTGAATTTCGGGACACGGTCACGAAACAAGATGGCTCGAAGCACATCGCAGGCACCAACCGGTCCGAGCGGACGCGCGAGCCATTATCCGACGGCAGTCGGATGTCAGCTCGTGCAAACCATGCATCGATACTAAAAGCCCGCGAGGTAACCTCGCGTGGGATGCCGGTCCAATTCGCAAGCAGAACTCACCCATGGAAACGACATCAAACTTGGTCCACCACTGCATGTGCTTCGAGCACAAATTTCATCATAACAACTTTGGTCGCAACGTTGTCGCACGATGGGTCCAGCGGAGACTTCGGCAATGTTCGGGAGAGGCCCTCTGAGCCGACGGCGCTAGACGCGGGCCTCTTTCTATCCTCGATTTACCGAGCGGCGGCCCGACAATAGCGCGTTCGGCTCACGAAATGGGACAGTCGAACTAGCTCGCTGTTGAATAAGTGAGCCGCTCGCGCGTGAGCGGTTCATCCCATGTATTACCCGGTGCCTTACGGCCCACGGTTCAAGGTTTGTAGCGTAAACGTCCAAACGGCTATCAGATCCCGTCGCTAGGAATGACCGAAAGTCTCTGCGACTTTCGCTACGGCCACTTCCCTCTAGTTTGCCTTTTTGAGGAAGTTGGCGACGAGCACGATTTGGGTTCCGTTAACGCGACCTTCGATGTGTTCGGGGTTCGATGTCAACGAGATGCTCTTGACCACCGTGCCTCGTTTCGCGGTGAATCCAGCGCCTTTGACCACCAGGTCTTTGATCAACGTGACGTTGTCGCCGTCGGAAAGTTGCGTGCCGTTGCTGTCCAGTGTTGGCGGTTCGGAGTCATCATTGCTGACGATTCCAGCTTCAGCCCACGCTTTCGTTTCCTCGTCCAGGTAAAGCGTCTCAAGCAGTTCTTGCGGCCAACCCTCGCTGCGGAGTTGATGCAGCATCCGGTAAGCCAGCACTTGAACCGCGGGTACTTGGCTCCACATGCTGTCGTTCAAACACCGCCAGTGATTCGCATCGACCGACTCTGCGTTATCAAGCTGGGTGTGGCATTCGCTGCATGACATGACGCATTTCTCGGCATCGTTGTCGTTGCCAGAGTCCACGGGATGAACGACGAGCCCTTCACTGGACCCGCATAATTCGCACTTGGATCCCGATCGCTCCATTAGTTCATTTTCGACGCTCATCCGTTAACTTCTTTCGTAGTGAGATTGGGGTAATTGTGAGTATTGGTTCGCGCGATGGGCTAAATTAGCCTTGTCCGATGCGGTCCATCTTGCGATGACCGTCTTCCAAACTCGCGTGAAATCGGAAAACGATGTTAACACAAACGCCTCTTTTTCGCATTGGGTGCTGTCTTTGGGGATGCCTAGGTGCGTCAATTTTGCTTGCCGATCCGCCACGTATTATCACCTGCGGTTGGAATGCGCCGACGACGAATCAATTTGCTCGTGATGCCGCCCAGATGCAATCATCTGTATTTAGCGGGGCCGTCCTTGATATTCGCCCCGACCAGGGGATGCCTCATCCGTTTTGGTCCGCGCACAGTCGCGATGATTGGTCGTCGCTGACGTTTGGCGCTGGCGTCGATTCGCTGCGGAATGCTGATGTCGGCAAGATGAGCTCCGCTTATCTGCTCGTCAAAGCGAACCCAGGCGACGTCGATTGGCTGGACGACGAGGGCTGGGCTGCGATTGTCGAACATTGGCGGGTCGCAGCACGGATCGCCAAACGCGGTAAATTACGAGGTTTGTTGTTTGACCCAGAACCGTACAGCGAACCGTTTCGCCAATTTCAATATGCGCGGCAAGAAGCCGCCATCGACCATCCGTTCGAAGAGTATCGCGCCGCGACCCGAAAACGAGGACGCGAAGTGATGACGGCAGTCACCGCCGAGTTTCCCGAGGTCGAATTGGTAAGTTACTTTTTAATGAGCTACCTGATTCGTGATCACCGCTATCGTGGCCCCTCTCCGGTCGGTCGCTCGGATGAAGCTTGGTGTTTGGCGGGGCACTCGTATGGGTTGCTGCCTGCGTTTTTGGATGGTTGGCTCGATGTGTTGCCACCAAGCGTGACACTCTACGATGGGTGTGAGTATGCGTATTGGCACAAGTCGGCGAACGATTTTGCCCAAGAGGCCGATGATGTTCGCCGCCGCGGTGTGCAGTTGGTGTCGCCTGAGAATCGTGACAAGTATGCGAGGCAATTGAAGGTCGCTTTCCCTATCTACATGGATGCGATTCATCCAGAACTGGCAGGGCGTTATACGCTCGAGCCTGAGAACCCCGATCGATTGACGCTATTCCGCCGCAATCTCGCAGCGGCGATCGACTATGGCGACGGGTTGGTATGGATTTATGGTGAACATGGACGCTGGTGGCCTGAGCCAGGCGATACGGCACTGTGGCACAGCAAAGATGTCTATCCCGAGTGGCGGACCTTGATTCCAGGCTGTGACGTCGTACTGAGCCAAGTGGTTGAGGCAACAGGAACTCGGCCGGTTGCGGAGCTGCAGCCATTGTCATTACCGGATCATCGGGGTGCGACGCGAAATGACGTTTCGGTCGAGTGGTCGACTTGGTTGGGTGATGGACCGATGGCGGACACGCCTTCTGGTGACGTTAACGTAACCGAAGATAGCGTCAGGATCCGTGGTGCCGCAGAGGGAGCGGGTTTGGCGACGGTGACGGTCCAGCCCAATGAGCAATTCCGCATTTCGGTTCGCGTCCAGCAAACGGGTCGTGCTCTCACGAGTCTGGCGGTCCAGTTCAAAACGGCTGATGGCAAGTGGTTGGAATCAAACTCGAACAACGTCGTCGCGTTTCCCGAGGATGGTTCACCCGAATCGTGGCGAGCGATTCATGCAAAGGTCACTGTTCCGGAGGACGTTCACACAATGGTGGTGATTTGTTCTGCGGTACAGCAATGGGATCTTAACGATGTGGTGCAGTTCAAGGACTTGCAAATCGAGCGGATTTCGCCGTAGTGCGGTTAGGGCACCGGAGTGTTTGTTCTGGACTGCTAAAACTTTGGTATTGTTGTGATTTTGGGTTGCGCTAGTGTTCTGTCACCTCTCCCGGCGAAGCTGGGAGAGGTCGAACGGGCCCTTTAGGCCTCGTTTGGGTGAGGGCCGACCGCGCAACTGAGCTTGTAACGGGCCTCCACTTGCTCGGTCGCCCTCACCCGAGCATCGCTAAAGGCTCTGCTCGACCTCTCCCAAACTGCGTTTGAGAGAGGTAACAGTACGGCGGCCAAGACACACACTTCGTCAACAATATCTTCATCGGGGCGAGGTAACGGAGGAATTTGCCGGAACAAAAACTTGCCCCTGAAATCCTTTGTCAACTTCAAACTTTGAGCAGTCCAAGCAATCGATCTACCCCTAAAAGATTTATCGTCACTACGTGGCGTCGGCCATGGCGGCCAACTGCACCGTTGCCCTGCCCTGCTCTTTCTCTAAATACGCACGGCCGAATTTGACGTTGACGTGATCCCACGGCAATTTGTCCATCAATTCGTACTTGTCATGGACTTGCCGCTCGACGTCCAATCCCGCATCTTCGATCGCGGACCACCAACGCTCGGGATCGAGGTATTCGGTCCATCCGTCCATGCGAGCACCACGCTCCCACGCCAAACGGACGACTTTCCCGGTGCGGCGATCGCCTCGGCTGAGCACTCCTTCGAGCAGGCTGGTTTCGATGTCGTGACACTTGATGTTCACGCTGCGAATTTTGCGGCGGTGCCACAAGTATTTGTGAGCCCATTTGAAATACTCGCGTCGCTGCATCCCGTTCCACTGGTAGGGCGTATGAGCCTTGGGAACAAAGTTGGAAACCGACGCGGTCACGCGGGGGTAGCGGCCTTTGACCTGTTTGCCCACTGTCGCGATTTCTTCGGCCAAGTCGACGATGCCGTCCAGATCCACGGGGCGTTCGCCAGGCAAACCGCACATGAAGTACAACTTCACAGCGTCGTAATTGTTCTGGAACGCAACGCGGCAGCCTTCGATCAGATCGCTGTTCTTGATCTTCTTGCGGATCTGTTCCCGCATGTCGTCACGTGCCACCTCGGGTGCTAGCGTTAGCGAACTGCGGCGATCATTGCCAATCAATTGAGGCAACGTGCGAAGTTGATCGTTCACTCGTAAACTGGGTACGCTGATGTTCACGCCAAGCGGCCGAAACACCTCGTGCAACCGATGGATCAGTGATGCAAAGTGCGGGTAGTCGCTACTGGAAAGCGACAGCACGCTGATCTCGTTGTAGCCGGTGTTGCGATAGCTCTCGATCGCAGCGTCGACAATCGTATCGACTTCGCGGATTCGCAAAGGACGTTTGATCACGGTGCTTTGACAGAACCTGCAAAGATGGGGACACCCACGCATGATCTCGATTGCGATTCGGTCGTGCACGCATTCGATGTAAGGCACGATCGGCGACGTCGGCAGCGGGATGCCATCGAGATCGCTGATCACGCTGGGGGCAATCGTCGCGGGGACGTCATCGCGAGTGCGGGACAGCGAGACGATACGATTGTTTTCGTATTCGGGCTGGTAGAACCGCGGGACATAGGCGTAAGCAAGTTTTTGTGCGATTTCGGCAACTGCTTGTTTACGCTGCGAGCGGCCTTCGGAACCGCCGGCAAATGTGCCATCGTCGCGGCGATAACGCTCACGCAATTCAATCCATAGATCGCAGATCTCGGGCAGTGCCGGTTCGCCGTCGCCCATGATCATGACATCGAAGTAATCGGCCATCGGTTCGGGGTTTTGGCAACAGGGTCCCCCAGCGACCAACAGCGGAACGGCCATCGTGCGATCGACTGATTCGAGCGGAATGCCGCCCAAATCGATCATCGTCAGCACGTTGGGCGCGCTGATTTCGTACTGTAGACTCAGCCCGATCACGTCAAAATCGGCAAGCGAGGTAAACGTTTCGAGCGAATAGAGTGGGATTTCGTGCTTTCGCAGCAGCGCCTCCATATCCGGCCACGGCGTGAATACCCGTTCGGCACACCAATCATCGCGGCGATTCATCAATGAATACAGGACTTGCAGCCCATGATGGCTCATTCCGATCGTGTAAGCATCGGGAAACCCCAGACACAATCGGCCTCGTAATTGCCGATGATCCTTGACGACAATATTTCGTTCCCCCCCGACATATTGGGCCGGCGTTTGAACATGCGGCCAAACCCGGGACTCTAGTAATCGGCGGCGCTGTTGATTAATCATAGTCGCTGAATTCCAATCGTGGTCAGGTAGGGTGAACGCTGCTTCATCGTTAAAGTAGATGCCGTATCGGTAAGCTATTGATCGAGCTCAAACTAATTATTGGGCTCAATCTAAAAACATAACAAAAGAGAAGGATATTTGCGTGAGCGATTTTGAAACGGTGGGCAAGGTCAGTGATTTTGAAGAAGGCGTTGGACGAGCGGTTCCAGTGGACGGCCGCATGGTCGCGGTCTTTCGCAAGGGCGAGGAGTGGTACGCGATCGACGACCTTTGTCCCCACATGGGCGCCTCGCTGGCCGAAGGTCATGTCGATCCCGAGACCGACGCCGTGACCTGCCCCTGGCACGCTTGGCGTTTCTGTATTCACGACGGAACATGGGAGGACAACCCGCGAGTGAAAGTCGATTGCTTTGAAGTCAAAGTGGTTGGTGATGACGTCCAAGTTCGCGAGAAAGAAGCTCCCTCAGAATAATGTCGCTGATCGCTCCGCGATCTTTGCGTTTTTCTGGTCGCAAGTGGAACGCGTCGACGGCATGTTGATTTCATGAGCCGGTTGCACGTGAGCGGTTGGGGGCGCGCGAATGACCCGGTGCCTTACGGCCCTCGGCTCACAAGGGGCAATGGCATTTCAATAAACTCAACAATCCGTCAAGAGTTTCGGTCATCCCGGACAACGAAAGTCTTGACGACTTCCGCTACGCTCGACCCTAATTTATTGTCCTGAACCAAACACTAAACCGTAAAGCTCTCGCCCACGCTCAGCACGACTGGGATCGCATCGGTTTCGCTGCTGACGCGTTTCGCCCACGCTTCGGCGTCTTGTTCAATCGGAGGCCATGTGTTGTAGTGAGTCGGCAGCACGCATTTCGGCTCGATCAAATTAGTGGCTTCGATGCTGTCGTCGATCCCCATCGTGAACAGGTCCCCGATCGGCAACACCGCGACATCGACTTGATGTGCGAACAACCGCATGTCTGAAAACAAGGCAGTGTCACAGGCAAAGTAGATTCGTTTGCCATCGATTTCGAGAACGAAGCCTGCCGGATTTCCGCCGTAGGATCCGTCGGGCAATTGACTGCTATGCAGTGCCGGAACCATCTTGACGGTGCCGAATGGCAGCTGAGTCTTGCCACCCAAATTCATGCCTACGGTTGATTGCACTTGCTGTTTTTCAGCAAACCACTGGGCGATCTCGAAAATCGCCACCACGGTACTGTTGTCACGATTGGCAATCGCAGCGACATCGGCAACATGATCAAAGTGACCATGGGAAACCAAAATATGGCTGATATCACGGTGATCATCGATCGTCGATTTGGCTGCGGGATTGTCGCCGAAAAAGGGATCCAACAGGATGCGATTTTCGTCGGTTTCAATCAACCAGCTAGCGTGGGATAGCCAGGTTAGTTTTAACATCAGGAATCTCGCTGAGAGTCAGAAGGGATGGAGCGGGTTACCAGGTTTCGCCACGGAGACGGGCGATTTCCATGGCGTCTTTGTCACCGCGTCCGGACAGACAGACGACGAGATGTTGGTCGGGTTTCATCTCCGCTGCCAACGTCATCGCCCGAGCGACTGCATGACTTGATTCCAGTGCCGCGATGATCCCTTCAGTGCGTGCCAATTGATCGAACGCCTTCATCGCTGCATCGTCCGTGCATTCCAGGTAGTCGACACGTTTGGTGTCTTTCCAATAACTGTGCTCGGGACCGACGCCGGGGTAATCCAAACCGGCGCTCATCGAATGAACGTCGCACGTTTGGCCGTCTTCGTCTTGCATCACGTAGCTGAAGCTGCCGTGCAAGACACCTGGGCTGCCATAAGTCAACGGGGATGCGTGGTCGCCGGGCGCGGTGCCGCGTCCGCCGGCTTCGACGCCGACCATGCGGACGCTATCGTCTTCGACGAATGGATAGAACATACCGGCCGCGTTGCTGCCACCGCCGACACAGGCGACGACACAATCGGGAAGTCGCTCAAACGAATCGCGGCACTGTTCGCGAGTTTCGCGACCGATCACCGATTGGAAATCGCGAACCATCATCGGGAAGGGGTGCGGTCCGATTACGCTGCCGATGATGTAGTGCGTGTTTTCGACCGAAGCCATCCAATCTCGCATCGCTTCGTTGACGGCGTCACGAAGGGTTTTGGAACCACTTTCGACAGGACAAATTTCGGCGCCGAGCAGCTTCATGCTGAACACGTTCGGTTTTTGCCGACGAATATCTTCGCTGCCCATATAGACGGTGCACGGCAAACCAAAATGGGCACATGCCGTGGCGCTGGCGACGCCATGCTGGCCCGCTCCGGTTTCGGCGATCACTCGGGTTTTGCCCATGCGAAGGGTCAGCAAGGCTTGCCCGATCGTGTTGTTGATTTTGTGGGCACCCGTATGATTTAGGTCTTCTCGTTTGAGCCAAATTTGGGCACCGCCGGCCAAGTCGGTCAGTCGTTTAGCGTGATAGAGGGGGCTGGGGCGACCCACGAAGGTCTTTAGCAGCGACGCCAATTCCCGTTGGAACTCGGGGTCTTTCTTGGCTTTGTCGTACTCTTCGGCGAGTTGATCCAACGCTCGGGTCAGCGTTTCAGGAACAAAGCGTCCGCCAAAATCACCAAAACGCCCGCGATTATCAGGAACCGACGCGGTGGCGTGAGGGGCTGCGGCTTCTTCCAGGCTCATATTGGGTCTCTAAACAGGATCTCTGAACGGGGGCTCTCAAAATAGCAATCAGTTTTCGTTAAGATTGTCGCCCGAGGTCAATCGATGGTCAATGCAGCGATCACGTGCCAAAAGAGAATCTGTGCCTGAACTACCCGAAGTCGAAACCATGCGCCGGGGGGTGTTGCCGATTGTCGGCAGCCGGATTGATGCCGTGATTCGGCCGCCCTGCGAACGTAAGCCGATTTTGATGACGCCGCGAATCGATGCCTTCGATCGTCGGCTTCGCGGAAAGCATATTGTCGACGTCAATCGTCGCGGCAAACGCGTGATGCTGCGAATCGAAGATGCACAAACGGTTGTGATTGAACCTCGCATGACCGGTTTGGTGTTGTTGGCGGATCCACCGACGTTGGAGCATCTGCGGCTGCGAATCACGTTGACCGGGCCTGCGGGGGACCAGTTGTTGTTTTGGGATCGCCGCGGTCTGGGAACGGTACGGTTGTTGACGCCCAAGCAGGTCGAAACGCTCGTCGACGCCAAGCTCGGGGTCGATGCGCTAACGATCACGGCGGAACAGTTGAAAGCGAAGCTGGGGAAGAGCCAACGCGCGATCAAAGTCGCGTTGTTGGATCAAGCCGTGGTGGCGGGAGTGGGCAACTTGTATGCGGCAGAGCTGCTTTTTCTCGCTGGCATTGACCCTCGTACTCGCTGTGATCGGCTGACAATGGCTCAGTGGCAGCGAATTGAGTCCGCGATGCGGCACGTGTTGCAGGAAGCGATTCGGTACGAGGGCAGCACTTTGGGGGATGGGACCTACCGCAACGCGCTTAATGGCGAAGGTGGCTACCAGGCTCATCATCAGGTCTACGCGCGGGCTGGCCAGCCCTGTCCACGCTGTTACGACGGCGTGATTCGGCGAATGGTCCAGGCCCAGCGGAGCACCTTTTTCTGCCCCGTATGCCAGCAAAAACGTGGCCTACACCAGCTCGTCGTACCCCTGCCCTCCTAAAAATCCCCCATTCCCGTAGCGAAAGTCGCCAAGACTTTCGGCGGACACCTCGCCCCCGTTTTTACGAATAATCGAGGTTGCGGTTCGTCGCCGCGAGCCGAATCGCTAGAATGAAGGACATGAGCGGCAAGCCACCCGCCGTTTCTCGAATTCGTTCCTGTTTGTCCCTTCAAAACGTCACCGACATTCTTATGACGCAAAAATCATCACGCCGAGACTGGATTCGTACCGCTGCGGTTTTGTCGGTTGCCGGAGCGACGGCGGCGAGTTCGCGGACCGCGTACGCCGCACGCGATCCTCGCTGGAACGACACGATTACCAAGGGGCTCAATTGGCTTAGCCGCACGCAGTCCTCGCGTGGCCAATGGAACACCCAGGCCTATCCAACGGCGCTTGCGGCGTTGGCCGGGACGGCGATGATCGGCAGCGGATCGACGACGACTCAGGGACCGTACGCGAAAGAGATCGCCAGAGCGGCCGATTATTTGATCAGCAAGAGCCGTGACAATGGTTTGATCGGCGATCCCCAGTCGGATCCACGTTACACCTACGGCCACGGATTCTCGATGTTGTTTTTGTCGCAAGTGCTGGGCGAAGAAGGGCTGCTTGATCGCCGTGAAGAATTGGTCGAAGTGTTGAGCAAAGCGGTTGAATTCAGCGGGAATGCCCAAACGGCTGCGGGTGGTTGGGGCTACGTCTCGGCTCGCGAAGGGAACGATTTTGACGAAGGCTCGACCACGATCACTCAGGTGCAAGGGCTTCGTGGTTGCCGCAACGCAGGGATTCCCGTCAGCGCCGAAGTGATCACGAAAGCGAAGGAATACATTTACGAGTGCAAAAACCCCGATGGCGGCATCAGCTATAGCAGCCGCCAGAAAGGAAGCAGCCGACCAGCGATTACTGCCGCCGCATTGGCCGCACTGTACAACGCCGGTGATTACGACAGCGAGCATGTTCCCGAGATGCTGGCGTATGCGAAGGAGTCACTGCATGACATCAGTGATTCCACTCGAGCGTTTGGCCATTGGCATTACACGTATTTGTACTACAGCCAAGTGGTTTATCGCCAAGGCGACGAGTTGTGGACAACGTTCCGTGATCGTTTGTACGACCGCATCGTCAGCGAGCAGCGACCGGACGGTTACTGGGAAGGCCAGATTCACCCGGTCTACGTGACCGCATGCAACTTGATCATGTTGCAATTAGATCGCGGCTACCTGCCCATCTACCAACGTTAGAATGTGGGATAGGCTTCCAGCCTGTCTTCGCAAATAAATTTTTCGTAGCGAAACTCGCCAAGAGTTTCGGTGGCAGCCAGTGTGGCCGAAAGTCTTCGCGACTTTCGCTACTCGGAATGTATGACAGGCTGGGACGCCTTTTTATACCCCAAAACTCATTTGCTTGAATGCAACGAACGCTTCAACGATGGTCGAGAAACGGTTCATCCCTCGCCAGAGAGTTCTTGAGCCGGCAGGACCCTGCGATTTTTTGTCGATGTAGCCGCCTAGGATGGCGATCGATTTTCCGAACGCTTCCATCGTTGGTGGAGACTTCGGATCGACCGGGCGTTTAGTTAGAAATATCATGATCGCCATCCATTCGTCTTCGCTAAAGTAGACCGTGCAGGGCGACTGTCCGTCATGACGTGTGGCGCCCTTGAGGTACTCCACTCTCCAAGCGACGACCGTGAGCATCGAAAACGCTCGTATATAACGCTCCAATGTTTCGTACTTCATGTCTTCGATGTGAAGCCCACTTTTAAGTGTTTTGAAGTACAACTCCACTAGCCAACGAAAACAGTAGCCGGTCAAAACCTCGTCAATTTCTTCCGCCGAACTGACCGGCAGGGTTGTCAGAAGCATCCAGTTAATCGGGGCTTCACCGATTGGCGGATCCACCTCGAGCGACTCCACCACATTGATCCAAGTGTCGGTCAACTTGCCAGTGCTGGACCGCCCGGTTCCGGCAACTTTGACGCGCACGCTGCGAAATTGCACCAGCGCTTCGCGTGAAATACGTGCCTGTTTCCGAGCTCGTTTCTTATCATCTGGAAGCACCGGAGCGTCTCGGCCACCGATCGAAACCGTTTTCTCTCCACGCCAAGCGACCTTTGAAAGCGTCTCTTCAATTGTCGTGACATCATCAATCGGCGAACCGGTGACCGCATCGACGGCGGCGACGATCTTCTGAGTCCGGCACTGACGAATGATGAATCCATAGTTCTCTGGAAACTCCGCCGCCTCGGCCAGCAATTCGCCAATGTCCGATTCGCTGTCGGAAAGCTGAATGAACTGAGTTTGCGGCATCGAGCGGGCGATTTGCTCGCCGCTTTGCATCATTTCCATCCATCGGCTGCTCTCTTTTTCTTCAAAACAGCGTCGCTGCCGTTCGGCTTTGCGCTCCTTGGCTGGCACTTCCAATGACGTCGCATCACGAGTCCAAAGAACTTGGTCGACCACTCCCAAGGGGATGCCTGGGGCAGCAACGGCGTAGAGCGGATGGTAGAAAAAGCCAAAACGTTTGCCGCCCGAAAGCGGTCCTGCCCCGCTGACCTGCTGCTTTGGCTTGGTCAGATCGAACTCGGACGAGTCCTGATCCAGAAAGACCCGTTTGTGCTCGCCGCATCGCTTTCGAGCGGCCTGATGATGTGCGTCGAAGATTTGATCCACGTCTACCTTGGGGTTGTTGGCTAAGCGATAAATTCCCTTCAAGTCAGCTTTGGAACGAACACGGTCCGGTGTCGACTCGCCGATCGAGGAAGCTTGAGAGACAAACTTAACAACGCGATCCACCCGCCGCTTGTGGCCCAGGTCCAACGATTCAAATTCCTGCCGTACCCAATCGATAACCATCCGTGCAACCTCCGTGCGATGAAAATCTAAATCGCAGAATCATTCGCAACCACACGAGATAAGGCAAGAAAATGTTTTGGGGTATAAAAAGGCTGGGACGCCTATCCCACCTTCAAGTACTTTAGCGGGCGATGTCGAAGGCGAAGATCAAGTCCTGGTCGCGGATGATCAACATTTGGTCGGCGACCACCGGATGCGCCCAGATGGCTCCCTTGTCACGTGGCAGTTCGGTTTGGCGTGGCAGAGTCAATGTGCCTTTGGGCTTCCACTCGATGCGATTCGGCTCGACCAAGACAACCGATCCCTCTTCGTCGTTGTAGCAATACAGCATGCCATCGGCAAAGCAGATCGATCCACTGTGGTTGGGACGCAACTTCTGCTCCCACAAGGTTTCGCCACTCTCCAAGTCTTGAGCCAACCACATGCCGCCGTTGGCCTTGGTGCATCCGTAAATCACGCCTTCGTGCAGTACCACGCCGCCGTGATGGTTCATCATCGATTTGCCAGCCAAGTGGTAAACCGATTCGGCTGCGATCTTTTCGCCGTCGGCTTTCAACTTCAACAGCGTGTTGCCCGCCCCGTAATCGCTGGTGTGATACAGCTGATTTTCGGACAGCACGGGGGTGGGAATGACGGCGACGTTATTCCCCGTGGTCGAGTCGCTGAAGACTTGCTTTCCCGATTCGGTATCGACGGCAAACAGCCCTGGTTTACTAGCAGTCACATAAAACGACTTGCCGCCAACGTCACCTTTGATGATCGAAACGTATTGTGCGGGAGCATTGATGCCTTGGCTGCTCCACACTTTTTCGCCGGTCTTGCGATCAAACGCGACCATGAAATTGGCTTCGCCCGGCGTCACAACGATTCGGTCGCCATCGACCAGCGGTGATTCGGCGTATCCCCAAACGGGAATCTTGCCACCGTGATCACTGACAAAATTGGTGCTCCATTGGACTTTGCCGTCGGCTTTTGAAAGGGCCGCGAGTTGTCCGATATCGCTGAGCACAAAGACTTGGTCACCATCAACGGTCGGAGTGCTGCGGGGGCCGCCACCCCAGCCATGGTTGTAGTCGTCGGCGGTGCTGCCGCGAGCGACTTCGGTTTCCCAGATCTTTTCGCCGGTCTTGGCGTTAAGGCAGATGGCAAAACACTTTTCGTCATGCGTTCCCATCGTATAGAGTCGGCCATCGACCACAGAAACGGCTGAGTAGCCGCGTCCCGCACTGGTGAACGACCAGCGAAGTCGAGGGGCGGCGTCAGTCCATGATTTTTTCAACTCTTGTGGGGCTGCGTGGCCATCGCGGTTCGGGCCGCGCCATTGAGGCCAATCGGCATCCCCGGCGACGGCGAAAGTGCCCATCAGCAGGCAGGAAGCCCCGATCAACGAAACGCAAGCGATATTGACGATAGACTTCATTGGTTGGTTGAGCCTTGCAGGGGAGAAATGGGGCAGGAAGGGTTGAGGGCAGGAAGGTTTGGGAGCAAGTGTCGAGAGTGCCCACTATAGCAAACCCCAGGCCAGCTGGACCAGGGATATCAGGATGCTTGAGCGTGACTCGGCAAACGCGGGGGGCAACCGCGTGGTCGATTCATCGATTTCGGATCGCGGCGGCATGGTGGCGGCATCGTGCGTGGCGATCGAGTATCGTAGAGGACTGTCCAGTCGCTCGGCTGTTTGTCGCTCGACTGCGATTCAACCCGCCCCATTTCCCCCATTCAAAATGCGAACCCTATCGATGCAAAACCGACTTCGTTTCCGTGTGATGGGATTAGTGCTTCTTACGATTGCCTGTCATGCAAACGCCCAAACGACTCAGCCCGACGCGACTGTGAATCGGCCGAACGTGATCTACATCATGGCCGATGAACTCGGGTATTTTGAGCCTTCATATATGGGCAACCCGATCATTCAAACACCCAATATCGACCGCATGGCGGCCGAGGGAATTCGCTTCACTCAAGGGTTGGCGGGGTCATCCGTGTGTGCCCCAACTCGCTGCTGTTTCTTGACCGGAAAACACAGCGGTCACACGTCGGTGCGGTCCAACGGAGGCGGGACCCCGCTGCGAGCGGACGAGGAAACAATCGCATCGATATTGAAACCGCTGGGCTACGCCACGGGCGGATTTGGCAAGTGGGGATGTGGAGGGCGAGGATCCACCGGAGTGCCAGAAAAACATGGGTTCGACGAATTTGTCGGCTACTACGATCAAGTCCACGCCCACTCGTATTACCCGCCTTACATCCTTCGCAACAGTGAAGAAATGCCGCTGGCGGGAAACCGTGGCAACAGTGACGGCGAAACGTATTCGCATTACGTGATCATGGACGAGGCGACAAAGTTTATTCACGAACATCAGAACCAACCTTTTTTCGCATACCTGCCTGTCACTCCGCCGCACGGCATTTTCGACATTCCCGATGACGATCCCGCGTGGGCTATTTACAAAGACCAGGCGTTGCCCGAACAAGCAAAACGTTACGCGGCGATGGTCACGATGCTGGATCGCCAAGTTGGCGAGGTTCTCGCCTTGGTCAAAGAATTGGGGCTCGACGAAAAGACGCTGGTGTTCTTCAGCGGCGACAATGGCGGCGCCGATTACTTTGCGTCAAAAGAGCAGCCACGCGGGGTGCATGGAGCCAACAAACATCCCACCACCGGAGTCGAGTTTCGTGGCAAGAAAGGAAACTTGTACGAAGGCGGGCTGCGGATTCCCGTTGTCGCACGTTGGCCGGGCAAAATTAAGCCGGGAATCGTTAGCGATCTGCTTTGGTACTTTCCCGATATCCTGCCGACGATTGCCGAGGTGACCGGCGCAAACGCTCCGTCCGATATCGATGGGATCAGCATCCTGCCGGAATTAATCGGCGAAACCGCCGCGGGACATCCCCAGGCGAAACACGAGTATTTGTATTGGGAAATCGGTGGCCAGACCGCCGTTCGGATGGGCAACTGGAAGGCAATCCAGCCGAAAAAAGAGGGCGACTGGGAACTGTACGATCTGGATCGCGACATTAGCGAGTCGATGAACCTTGCCGAGGCGAACCCCAGCATGCTTGCCAAACTAAAAGGCTTTGCCGAACAGGCTCATACACCTGTGGTCGAAGGAACGTTCGAGTCCAGGGATCTGCACGAACGTGATCGTGCGGCGAAATTTGGGGGGAAACCTCCTGTAAAGAAGACTCGCAAAAATAAATCCACGATGAAGATGCCGACCAAGGAGATGTTGCCCAACAAGGATTGGAGTGTGGTTCGGTTTAGCAGCGAGAACGCCGGAAACCGCAAGTTCGCTGGCAACGCCATCGATGGCGATCCCGACACGCTGTGGCATACCAAATTCAGCGGCGGCATCACGCCGCCGCCTCATGAATTGGTAATCGACTTAGGCGCGGTGCACCGCATCAAAGGCTTTGTTTACCTGGTTCGACAAGATGGCGGTTGGAACGGTGCGATCAAGAACATCGAGTTCTGCGTCAGCGATTCCGCGGAGCATTTCGGAGACCCTGTTGTCAAAGCCGAGCTCGCGAAGACGCGAGAGCCACAGACGATCCAATGTGATTCGGTTACCGGCCGTTACGTGTTGCTACGCGCCACGTCGGAACAGGATGGACGCGAGTTCGCGACGGTGGCGGAGTTAGGCGTGATCGGCAATTAGAGCATTTTTATTTTTGGTGTAGCTATCGTCGCGTTCGCGGTGGGCCACGTTCTGGCGAACCCAGCTACGGCTTGAATTCCACGTCATTTGTAAAATTGCTCTAAGCTTCCACCACGATGGTTTGAGCAAGTTTGTCGTGAAGTGTTTCGTGCCCTTCGCTGAATAAATAAATCACGTCGGCGAGCCCAATGAAACCGCCGATCACGGGGATTCCTGTGATAAAGCCAAAGCCAATATTTCGTATCAGCACTCCGTGCAGGAAGCCAACTTGGACGCCGGTTTGTTTGTCCACAATTCGCGTTTTTACCATTTTCTTGCCCAGACTTTGCCCTGACATCGAGATCAGCACCATATTGACGATGAACGGAATGCTGCCAAGAAAGAATAAGACAAGGATCAAGAGGAGACTCATTCCGGCCGCGGCTTGTTCGCCAGCACCCCTTGCCGCAGGGGCAAACAACGGGATGAGAAGCGACGCTGCAAAAAAGCCGCTCATGTTGAAAATACCGTCAATCATTGCGCCGCCAATACGTTTCCCGACGCTGGCGAGATTTCCGCTGCCACGCGAAGGCATCGCTCCACCGGCACCTATCGCGTACGGGTTCATGCTGCCGCCGCCACCACCAGGGGCTGGCCCAGGAGCGACCCCTGGACGCGATACGGGGAGTACCGGTTGTTTCAAGTCGTCATCGGTCAGTTCATCAAACATCGCCGGGTCAAAATCGCCCATCGAAGGGCCGGCGGGTTTCGCCGCGGGGCGCTGAGGCGCGGGAGCACGGTTGGGATTCGCCGCCGCTGCCGGGCGTGCCGCTGCTGCTGCGGCCGGTTTTGCTGCACCACCGGGGGCTCGTAATTGCTTCCCACAGGGGCATTTAACGACCTTTCCTGCAGCGGTTTCCGGAATGTTCAAGACCGCAGAACAGGCGGGACATTTGATCTTCATGTGCAGAATATGGCGAGCAAGAGGCGAAATGAACTTAGAGGGCATCCGAAAAGGGGTCTGACCCTTTAAAAGCGAGTCGTTTGTGTTGAGTTTTTTGCCTCGCCGGAGAGGGTCAGACCCCTTTTCGGATACCCCCTAAGGAACGAGAGCCGCAAGAAACGATCGACCTTGCGTCACTGTATCTTAGTTCATTTTTGCCGCAGTGGGACTGCCGTTTCGAGCACGGAAATCAAGATGACGAGATTGCCGGAAGCGTCTCGTTCATCTGCAGGTAAATCATGTCGCGATAATGACCGACTCGGCTGAGCAATTGTTCGTGGGTTCCCACGTCGGCGATCCGGCCATCTTCGAGCACGACGATCTTGTCGGCTCCCACAATCGTGCTCAAACGGTGAGCGATCACAAACGCCGTGCGTCCCTTCAGCAGATCGGCAAGACTGTGCTGAATCAGTCGCTCGCTTTCGCTGTCTAGGTTGCTGGTCGCTTCGTCGAGGATCAAGATCCGCGGATCGGCAAGAATGGCTCGGGCGATTGCCAATCGCTGACGTTGGCCCCCCGAAAGCTTGACGCCTCGTTCGCCGATGATCGAATCGTAGCCCTTGGGTAACGCGTTAATAAACTCATCCGCCGCAGCCGCTTGCGCCGCTTCGGCGATCAGCGAGTCGGTTGCGTTGCGTCTCGCGTAGGCGATGTTTTCGCGGATCGTGCCGTCGAACATAAAGACATCTTGTTCGACGATCCCCAGCAGTCGGCGATAGCTCTCGAGCTGGATGTCTTTCAAGTCACGACCATCAATCTGGATCGAACCTGAGTCGGGATCATAGAATCGAGCGATCAAGTTAGTCAGCGTCGTTTTGCCGGCACCGCTGCGTCCGACCAGTGCCACGGTTTCGCCCGCAGCCACCTCGAGCGTGATGTCGCTAAGCACCTGAGTTTCGGACCCCGGGTACGAGAACGAGACGTTGGTGATCGAGATTCTTCCTTCGACACGATTGCGATCAAGCGTGACCGCTTCGGCGCGACTCGGCAATTCTTCTTCGATCTCCAAGACATCGAGCACCCGGTCAAGACCGGCAAGATTGTTCTGAAAACCAACCGCACTGCCCGCCAAGGTGGCGAGCGGGTCCAACAGCATCGTCAAATAAACCAGGAACATCATCAAATCACCGAGCGTCAACTCGGACTGGATGATTTGATAGCCGCCGTACAGCAATAATCCGGTCGATGCCAATGGGATGATGACTTCCCAAACGGTTTCAATGATCCGCGTCCACCACCATGTGAAGAGTTGTTGACGAACCAAATAGCTGCCTTCGCGAACAAACCGCGAGGATTCACTGCGGCTTCTCGCGAACGTTCGCACCACTCGAATGCCACCAAATGTCTCGGTTGCACCGGCATCGATCTTTTGCCGCTGCATGCGGATGTCTTTGTAGAGCGGGCGAATACGGTTGATCCATGTGCGGTGCGTGACCCACACCACGGGCAGCAACATCAGTCCGCCGAGCATCAATTTCCAATCGACTAGCATCAGGATCACGAGGCTGCCTATAAATTGGACGATCGCCCGCCAGGGGTTGTACAGGATGCTGAAGATCAGTTCGGCGACACCGCCGGCGTCTTCGCGAATCAGGCTTGCCACCCCGCCGCTTTTCATGTCGTAGACGTTTTGCAGAGGCAATCGAATCGCGTGATCAAACACTCGGCGGCGGATACCGACTTGGGCTTGATTGACTGCCTTGGTCGCGATCCAGCGGCTCGATAGATGAGCGATTGTGGCCAAAATCGTGACGATCGTGACGACGCCCGCGATCGCCAACAGCAACGAAAACGGTTCGGTCGGAAAACCAAGCACCGCGGTCCAATCCGGCAGCGGTTTGCGAGGAGTGGAAAGCGCCGAGTCGATGGCCAGTTTCGTGCCTACCGGTGGGATCAACCGTAGCACAATGCCAACGGTCAATAACGCGATCGACCCTGCGATTTGCCGATGATAGCTTTTGATTAAGCGAATGAATTCGCGAAACAGTTCCCAGAAACCTCGCTCGCGCGTGCCGAGTTTTCGGGCACTTCGACCTGAACCATGATAGGAATGGCTCTCGGGTGTCTTTGCACGCGAATTGCGTTGGCGAATTTTTTCGCGGTAACTGGAAAATCGGCTGCGGCTTGGCTCGATAGGCATACAGTATTGGTAGTCAGAACGGGCAAAATTGGCAACGGGCCTGCTTGGGGGCGAGTTGGTTTCTATCGCGGCCTACGCGATCTACTTTGGCATGGGAAGGGTGGTTTCTTACGAACTCGCGCTGCGGTAGCTCAAAAGGGCTTTCTTAAACACCCATCGGCTCAACAGCACGCTCAGCAGCGTCGCGCCTACGGCCCACACCACCAACATCGACTCCCAATCGGTTCGTGGCTGGATCGGTTTGGCCAACAACCTTGCCGGCACATTGACCACCAACAGCACAGGAATCACAAACGTAAAGAAGCCGTACAGTGGGGTACCCCAGCCACGGTTGTAAATTTCCATCGGATAGCGGCTGAAGTTGGTGATGTAGAACCAGAAATTGTAGAGCGTTTGATTGCGGCCCAACCAAATGCTCGTCGCGCTCAACGAGATCATCAGGCTGTACATGATCGCAACACCGCAGCCGATAAACACGACGTACAGCACCGCTGACAACAACGTGGGAACCATCGGATTGACTTCACGCGTTGCCAGCGAATAGAGAGCCGCGACCAAGATCACCATGCCAGCTGCAAAATTCGATAACGCACTCCAGTCGATTCGCCGAAACGAAATCAGGAATTGAGTGTCGATCGGTTTTAACAGCGCAAAGTCCAATCCGCCGGTACGAATCAATTCGCTGAATTCTTCCGCATTGGGCATGAAAAACGCTTGCACCAAGCTGTTGACAAACCAAGTGGTCGCGAGAAAGACAAAGAACTTGTCACGGTCCCAGCCTGATCCTTCGCCAATCGTATTGGTGTACTGGAAAATGATCATGTAGAAGCCGACGTTCATCAACGTCCAGCCGACACTGCTGATGCATTGCAGAAAGAAGTTCATGCGGAACGTCATGTCACGCACCAGCGAATTGCGGGCAAACGTCAGGAATACTTTCCAGTAGTTTGGCGCGATCTTGGATGGTTCGTCAGCGATTTTGCTTGCCATCAGCCTAGCCTCCGTATCCGCTGTAACGTTTCATGCCACGCGAAAATGCGAGCCGACACACGACTATGAAAAAGATCAGCCAAGCGAATTGAATTCCCAATTCCATCGGCAATTCGTCGGGTTCGACTTTGCCCAGGAAAATCGCTGCTGGGAAATACGCCAAATACTTAAACGGCAAAAACTGGACGAACGGTTCAATGCTGTCGGGCAGCAGCGTCAGCGGAAACATGTGTCCCGACAAAAAGAAGCTAAACAACATGAACACAAACAGCAGCGACGAAACTTCGAGGAACCAAAAGCCAATCATGCCGATCGAAGCTTCCATGAAGAAGCCGATCAGAAACCCCATTATCAGCGAAGCCGAAAAGGCTGCGAACACGGGCAGCGACGGCCAACCCTCGACGAAATAACCGCGGCACAGAAAAAAGACCAATGCAAACGGCGCGATCGCGACAACGTAATAAGTCAACTTGTGGGCGATTCGCGTCAACAACAAGAACCCGATCAAGTCAATCGGTTGAATCAGATACCGTTTGATCTCGCCATCGCGAATCTGCTGGGCAATTCCGGACGCCAAATTGGGCATGCTGGAAAAGGCCCGTGCGACCATCGTCAGCAAGTAATAGGCAATAATTTCTTTAAAGCCAAACTTGCCGATCGTGACCTCCTCGCCGCTCTTGTTTGCCTCGATCGAATCGAACACGGCGTACCACAAGAAAATTTGCGTGATGATCGGCAGAAACCGCATCAGCGTTCCGAGGGCAAAGTCGCCTCGATAGACCAAACGCTCTTCGAGTGCGGTGCGCAAAATGACCCACCAAGTCGACAAACGCCATCCCAAACCGCTGTTATGATGCGGCGGGCTCCATTGTTCTTCGGCGGTAGTGGACATCGGGAATCGTACGGGTATGAAGGTAGACGGCTTTTAGGGCATCTCAAAATAGCGAACCAGCTCGCGTATCCTACCCAAGCAGCCCCGAGAAAATAAGTGCGACAGATTTGCTTCCGCTCCCTCCAGTGGCGGGGGCCAATGTCGTTGATCGCTCCCGCGATCAAAACGAGCGTCAAAGTTGCAGGCTACGGATGAGATAGAATGTTTTTTCTCGCTTCACGTACTGATCGCGGAGCGATAAACGACATTACGTTGTGATCGCGGGAGCGATCAACGACTATAATGCCCTGCCCTCCCCTTTTTTACTGTAAGGACTCTCCATGACCCGACCTACCCTGTTGCAATCCCTTTCGCTCTTGGTTTGCCTTTCTTTGGCAAACGCCTCCCTTCTTTCCGCCCAACAACCGGCCAGTACCACCGAGCCGCTTTGGCCTGATGGGATTCCCGGAGTCGAGTTAACCGGGGACGGCGATGTGCCTGAATTGATCATCACCAAGGCCGATTCAGACTCACCCACCGCCGCGGTCGTGATCCTGCCAGGCGGCGGATACGGCGGCCACGCGATGGGACACGAGGGGCATGAGTTTGCCGCTTGGTTCCATTCAATGGGAATGTCTTCGGCGATTTGCACCTACCGGTTGCGTGGCAAGGGGAACGATGGCAAGGGATACGGACACCCATCGCCGATGCAAGATGCTCAGCGTGCGATCCAAACATTGCGGGCTCGCGCCAAAGAACTAAACATCGACCCCAATCGAATTGGCGTGATCGGTTTTTCTGCTGGCGGACATCTCTGTTCCACCGTCTCGACTCACTTTGCCGATGCCGATCCGTCGTCAAAGGATCCGGTGCAACGCGTTTCTTCGCGTCCTGACTTTAGTATTTTGTGTTACGCTGTGCTGTCGCTCGGTAAGCCGCACACACACAAGGGAAGTCAGCGTAATTTGTTGGGCGACAATCCCGATCCCGCATTGCTGGCTTCGTTGGACACACCGACTCAGGTGAGCGAAAAAACACCGCCGACGTTTTTGTTCCACACTGCCAAAGACACCGCAGTGCCGGTTGAAAACAGCCTGCTGTATTACCGAGCCTGTGTCGATCACAAAGTGCCAGTCGAAATGCACTTGTTCAATGACGGATCCCACGGGCTAGGATTGGCCAAGAAGGTTGATGGCGCGAATCAGTGGCCGAGTTTGTGTCAAACATGGCTAACGCGTTTGGGCATGGTCAAGCCGTAGCGGTTTGTTGCCAGCGTCGTCCCACGACAATCAGCGAGATCACGATCACAACGGCAACCAGCGAAGTGATACCCAGTGGAACTCGCTCGAGTACCAGCAGCGGCAATCCGATCGTCAGCATTCCGCCTCCGACAAAGGGGGCGGAAAGCGGGGCCGCGAGTGCATAGTTTTCCGCGGCGTCGGTATCCAAGTCGGGATCGACAAGCCGTAGCAGAACAAACCCGGTCGCGGTCACGCCGGTTGACATCCCGTAGTTGATCAAGCCGAGTTCAAACCAGTGGTCTCGCGGTAGCACCCAGCGTGAAATTACCAGCAGGCAGACACCGGTCCAGATCGCTCCGACAACCGCCAGGATCGAAAAGGGAACGATCATCGTTGCCACTGCGGCAATGTTCAGCGACGCAATCGCGGCGACCACCAACACGTCCATCGCTGCGGACGAGATGCGGCCAATTGAATCGCTATCGATTCGGTCTTCACATCCCAGCAATCGGGTGCAGCGGCGAACGATCAGTCCGCCGAACAATGTGTAGATGAACAGCGGGAAATCGAGGATTCGCGAAAACGACAACCGCGTGGATAACTGTTGATTGGCAGCGTCGCGAAGCGTGTCGCTGGCAACCCAACTGTCTGCGGCCGCTGCAGCCATCAGCACCGCTTGCTGCATCGCCATCCCAATGCCAAACGCAGCCATCAACCACAGAGCTTGCAGTAACAGCGGATCGAGCGTTTCACCGCGAATGGTTGCATAGCCGATCGGAATGCGGGGCGGCGGTGTGGCAGCGTCGGATGTAGCCGGATTAAGCAGCGGAGTGTCTTTGTCCACTCGGTTTGTCGGGAACCATCCCCGCCGGGCACCAAGATTGATCCATCCAATCCCGCTGACCACTCCGTAGACGAGTCCCACGGTGGCCATCAGAATGCCCAGGTCACGGCCTCCGACCAGTGCGATCGATTCGTGTGCGAACACCTCGCCCATCGCCGCAGCGGTACCGTGACCTCCAGCGAAACCGGTTTCGATCAACATTCCAAACGAATTGGGAAGATCATAAAAAGGTTGGATGAAGATCCACGTGGCAAGCAATCCGCATGCGGTCTGGCCGAGTACGATAATCCACACCATTAGTGCCTCGCGGCCCACGTTGCCCGCGTTTTCTCGATGTTGAGCAGGCTTGCGCTCAAGCAGCATGCCGGCAAACACGACCGCGATTAGCAGGTTCGGCCAATCGCTCAACGTGGCGGCAATCGCTACAGTCGTCTCGCTGGCGGCGTCCGGAGCGAGCTGGACGACTGCTAACCCGAGCATTCCCGCAATCACCGATGCAGGGATATAGAGCCACTGGAAAATCGCAAATCGCAAACGAAGTGCGACTCCGACCAGCAGTAGACAGGTGACAAAAAGAAGTGCGGCAATCATGGCCGCGATTGTATCGGTTTTCGAACGAATTGACTTCCGGACGTAGCGAAAGTCGCGAAGACTTTCGGTAATTCATCGAGGCGAACGAAACTCACACGCGGTTTTTCGTAACATCGAGACAACTTAGTGATCGAAGTAGGGCCGGTTCCTACCGGCCAGTTCGCGTAATAGCCGTGGCCGGTGGGAACCGGCCCTACCTGAAAATTGTGCAGCGACAAACCGCTAGGCACTGGCAAACAAACGACCGCGGCTGCGGGGTGTCGGAGGCGTTTCGGTTGGTGTGCCCACAAACCCTTTTTCCGCCGGCTCTTTTTCAAACTCGAGAAGCGTGCTGGCAAAATTGCGTTTGGAATCGCCGATACACGAAGCGGTCAATTGTTGTACTTCGTTCAGATCGGTGATCTCGGATAATGGGTGGATTCCGGTCGCCGTTTGGGCGACCACGATGATGCGATTGCCACAGCGGATCATCGACACCTTGGTTCGTGAATCGATCGAGGTGCTGCCGAGATTTTGAATGACGTCTTTGGGGATGACGCCGTTGGCGGTACCGCCGGAACTGAAGCGACGTGTTAACCAAACAAAGCCTGCGAACAAACCGAGCACGACGGCTAGACTCGACGCGACGGTGAACCCGGGGACCGCGAGTTGGCTTTCTTTTTTAACTTCGGTTTGCTCACCTGTCTTGTCGGTGGCGAGCGATCGCTGCGACAGCGATGGGAAGCCGCGGGCGATGACTTTGGGCGATGGTTCGTTTTGTAAAGCCGGTTCGGCAGTCTGCGAGGCCGACATCGACGTTGGCATCGAAGCCGTTTCGCTAGCAGCGGAATTGGCAAGTGAATACTGCTGCGCCGACGCGGTGGTGATCGATGTCGTCATTGCCAGGGCGACCAATGCAATCATGCTGGCGGCACGACGTCTCGAAGACGTGAGTGGATGACAAGCGTTAAGCACTGATCAACTCCGTCACACGAACACAAAAATTGTCATTCATGACGAGGACTTCGCCGCGGGCAATCAGTTTTCCGTTGACAAAAATGTCAACGGGATCGCCTGCGAGTTTGTCCAGTGCGACGACCGATCCGCTGCGAAGCTGTAGCACTTCTTCGAGCTTCATTTGAGTGCGGCCGAGCTCGATGCGAAGATCCAACTCGACTTCGCCTAGCAAGTCGATCGATTGTCGCTCGCCGGATGAGTGGTCGGGTTCGAGATTGCCAAGATTGTAGGGTTCAGGTTTGCCCGAATTGGCGACCCCTTTGCCAGCCGCCTGATCGAGGTTTCCCGATGCTTCGGCCAACAATTTTTCGATGTCGTCCATGTCCAGATGTTCGTCGGCACCCTTGGACTTGGGGTCAACGGACTTAGGATCAACCGCGGCCTCGGTCGCCGTGGCGGCTTTGGCGACATCAGGATCAGGCTTGGCAGGGTCAGTCACTGGCTAGGTCCTTCCGTGGACGACGTGGTTTCACGACATGTTTCACACGCCGCCAATCGTCCTGGCCCGCGTGTGCACTTTACTCCTCGCGTAGCTGGTAGTCGTGAAATCCAACTCCGAGCAAATAATCTTCCGCGAGTAAGTGATTAGATGTCGTCAAAATCCGTCTTTCAAGCAACCCCAATTGATTTTCTTGCAGTTCCGTCAATGCGCTGGTGCGGATTTTCATCCGGATCGCATGACGCAAACGCCCCTGCTTTTCGCCCAATTCGGCCTCCAGAGCGTCGGAGTTTTTTTTGCGGATCAATCCGTACAAATGCAATTCGATCGTGTATTCCCGCTCGGTATCGATCGGGCTGAATGTTTCGCCAAAGGTGCCGAGGTCGATCTCTTCGATTTTGTTTGCGTCATCTTCTTTCTTTTCGGCTTGCACGTCACCTTCTTGGACTGATTTTATCAGTTTGGCTTCAGCCATCGCGCTGACTTCTTCAGCACTAGGCACCATCAGAAAGAACATTGCCGATTCGAGTAGCACAATCACGCCAACGAATGCCATGACGAGACCGCGACCGACGGCTGCTTTTTTCGGGACAGCGGCTTCGTTGTCGGCGTTTTCCGGAGTTTCTTTTTCGTCTGCCATTAGTTGTCCTCCCCTGCGGAGTCGTTTATTCGGATAGTTTGTGCATTGCGTTCATCGGCTGTTCCGTGCAGATCCTCGACCGTTTCGTCCAATAGAAAGACTTCGACACGAGGATTGCGAGCAATTGCGACGCTTCCACCGGCACGGTGCATCGGTTCACTGTCGGCAGCGGATGAAATACGAAATCGTTGGGCTTCGATCCCTTGTCCATCGACCAGGGCGCGGCGGACCGCAATGGCTCGCCGGAATGCCAGTTGAACCGCCTCGTCGGTACCCGCAGTACGAGCCGCATATTCGGCGGACGTATGACCGCGAACTTCAATTTTTTGAGGTTTGCCACGAAGTTGGGCCGCCAAGTCTTTGATCGCAATTTTTGCACTCGGACGAAGTTCATCCGAACCAATATCAAAAAAGATCACTGAACCGACCGCGGTGACTTGCCCAGGACGAATGATTCGCACCAGCGGGTCTTCGCCGCTTGGCGCCTTATCGGGAACGCCTCCCTTGGCGGTATCTTTCTTCTTCGCGCGGCCGGTCGTCGACAGCACGCTGAATTTGCTCGATCGAGGACGCGAATCGCCTGGCGTTAATGCATCAATCGTTCGCGCGTAACCAAACTGCTGCTGCATCGAATCGACGAGCGCTTGGTAAGTCTCTTCCTCTTTGATTTCGCTCAATGACACCAACATAATGAAAAATGTCAGCAATAGACTCATCATGTCACCGAACGTGACCACCCATTCGGGAATGGCAATGACATCGGGTTCATCGTCCATCGTTTACTACTTTTGAAAATGAGAGAAAAGGGTGCAGTTGCAAAGGGAGATGCGGGCTTATTCAGCGCCGCGTTGTTTTGGTGGCAGGAACGTACGAAGCTTTTGATCGATCGCCCGTGGGCTCTCGCCTTGCTGGATCGCCATCACACCACGGATCGCAATTTCCATACTGACCATTTCATTGCGGCTGAGCAGGCCTAGTTTTTCAGCGAACGGGCTGAAGAACACGTTCGCCACAATCGCTCCATAAAGTGTCGTGATCAACGCGACAGCCATCCCCGCACCAATCCCCGAAGGGTCACTCATGTCTTGAAGCATCATGATCAATCCCATTAGCGTCCCGATCATTCCATAAGCCGGAGCAAATCGACCGAGTTGGTCCATGATGCTTTTGCCTTCGCGGTGACGCACTGCAATGGCATTGACCTCGGTTCGAAGCACTTCTTCGACAATCTCAGGCGTGCTGCCGTCGACCGCCATTTGGATGCCTGTTTTGACAAGCGTGTTTTTAATCTCACTGACTTTGGACTCCAATGCCAACAGTCCATCGCGTCGAGCGGTTTCCGCCAGTTCAACGATCTGTTTGATCAGTTCCAGTCGGTTTTCGCCTTTGTTCAGCAATACTTTTAATGCGATCATGGGCGACTTGAGCATGCTGCCCATCGGAAAGCAGATCAATGCAGCAGCGACCGCACCTCCGACCACAACCAGAAACGACGGGATGTCGATAAAGGCCGAGAACGGTGCATTGCCTAGCGCGATTGACGCGACGATCAGTCCGATGGCGAGAAACAACCCGACGAGGCTGGCGATATCCATGGTTTTCAATTTCCGAAGCTAGTTCAGCGTTTTTGGTTTGTTCGATCTGGCGAGTGGCCGCTTCTGATGACGTGGGCCGCTTCTAAGTCGTGGGAACGTTCAGTGCGACGCGCGGCGTCGGAATAAAGTTCTTGCGTTGTTGGTACTCAACCGCTCGCTCGATCACTTCATCCAACGTTTCCTTGACCACAAGCCGGTCGCCCGAAGTCAGAGTCACAAACGTATCAGGACGTCGTTCGACGTAGCGAATCAGGTCCGCATTGAGCACAAATGGCTCGCCGTCAAGTCGCGTTAACTTGATCATTGATGTGTTCCCCGTTCGGAATGGTCACGTCCAGTTGGACAAAGAGACTCCACGTGAGTCTGTAGAAAGCTAGATCACGTTGTGGCAACAAGACGTCAGTTGCGAAAAAGAAACAGCTCGTTCCGATGAGCTGTGTAGGCAACATGTTGCCCTAATCGGCATAACCGTCGCAAACGGAGCTGTTTGCCCGATCGCCAACCGCATCGGCTTTAGTAACGCTCCGCTACCGCTGGTTCCCAGGCTCGTTGCCTGGGAACCCGATGACTTGCAGCCTCCCGCCTGCTGAGCAAGAAAAGACGAGGCGGGAGCCTCGAAAGCAGTACGTTTCCAGGCAAGGAGCCTGGGAACGAGCGTCTTTTGGTAGCGTGGACTCAAACAACGTTCGAATTAGACCGGGCGGCCTCTTTGCCGCTCCGCAAAAAATATCCCCCGATTTTTGCGGCGTGGGGGCGTGCCGCAGAAAAACTACTCGCTGCGGCGAGGGCGATACAGGTCCAGCGTTTCGCGACCCGCAAGTCCTGCGAACAGATCGACGATTTGTTGACGTCCCTGTTTCATATCTTCCGCCAAATCGCCCGTGGACGACTGGCCGATGCGGAAAAAGTAGTCCGCCGGAAGCGAGAAATCCAATGGGATTTCGGCGGAATTGCCAATCGCGAGGATGACCGCTTCGGAGTCTAAAGGATCCGCCTGCCCATACACGCTCGTCAATTCGAGCCGGAAATCGGGAGGGATTGGATCGTCGTCTTCGGAATCCTCTTCATCGAGTTCGACGGGCACGGTCGAGATTTTTGTCACGCGTGACGGACAGCGAAGGCGTCCTTCGAGCAGATCCCCCGCGACGATTCCCTTTAACGCTTTCTCGACCCAATCCTGGTACGTCATTGGCAACGTTTGAGAAAGTATTGCGGGATCTTGAGCGTGCAGTGCTGAAATGGCCAGCGGCGACAAACACTCGTGCGGCATGATCGGCAACGGCGTTTCGTAATGAACCCGAAGCGAGTGACCAATGCCCGCCGCTTCGATCAAGGTAACGTTGTAACCGAGGTATCGTCCGTACAGAGCGGCTTCGACGCCGAGCGGTCCCGCACCGACAATTGCAATGCTGCCGGGAGGATCAAGAGTGGGGGCTTCAGAGGTCATATGAAAATAAGTAAGAGGAAAAAGGTGTCGAGAGGAAAAAGGTGTCGGACACCTAATTGGAAGTTTAGGCAGTATCAGTTTGCCTGTTTTGTTGTTTGCCGACTCGAAACGGCTGTAGGTCGATCGGGGGCGTTTGTCCGGTGATCATGTCGGCGAGACAGACGGCGGTCGCGGGCGAGAAATGGATGCCGCTGCGGTAATGGCCCGAGGCGACATACAAATTGGTTGTCTCGGGAACACGGCCGATCATCGGAAATCCGTCAAACGTTAACGGTCGTAGTCCTGCGCACTTTTCGACTGTTACGGCCGAGGCAAGCTTGGGCACCAAATCGATGGCGAACTCGCGAAGGGTTTGGATCATTTCCTCGGTCGTCGTTTTGTCCAAGCCCACCTCTTCTTCGCACGAACCGATCAACGTCCGGCCATCATCGCGGCACAGCACATAACGGTTGCCGATGTTGATCACGGATTGAAGCAGCGGTCGCTCGGTCTTTACAACCAGGATTTGACCTCGAATCGGGATCAAGCTTTGTGCCAAGCGCAGGCGAGACGATACCAGTCCCGTCCAGGATCCGCCACATACGATAACGATGTCACTTTTGATCCAGCCATCGGCGGTTCGTACCGCCGCGGAGGTGTCGTCGTAGCGAAGATCGAGTACCGGTGTTTGCTGCGAAACCGTGACTCGCGCGGCAAGGCAAGCTTTGTGTAAAGCTTGAATGTAATGGGGTGAGTTGATTTGGTATTCGTCGGGCACCCACCATGCATCGAGATTGGATTGCTGGGAAAGCCACGGCTGAAGTGAAGGTTCACGAGCTTGCAACTGGTCGACCGCGATTCGCTGGCAAGCGATGTCCATCTCGCTCCAGTAATCGGACATGCCGAGCATCACTGCTTTTTCACCTGGCGAATTCGCCAGATACCAACCGCCGCAGTGTCGAAGTCCAACGTCGATTCCCGTCGCCCGTTGTAGCCGTTCGGACCACACTGGAAACAAGCGATGGCTCAGACCGCGTAGTTGGTCCATTGGATCGGTGGCTCGATCCAGATTGGCAGGCGGCAAGATGCCACCGGCGATCGTCGACGTACTCTCGTCAATTTGTCGCTGTTCGATCACCTGCGTTTGAATGCCCCGTCCTGATAATTCCCATGCCAGGCTCAATCCGATGACGCCGCCGCCTACGATGGTTGCTGTTTTGACGGTGGTCATGAGTTTTGATTCTGACTCAGGATTGCGGTAATTCGATCGGCAAACTCGGCATAGGATCGGTTCTGTGGTTGCGATGACTGAAGGTGGTCTCGCAAGCGGTCCAGGCACTCGATCGTATCGATATCTTCATTCTGCGAAAGCACCGCCAGCGATAATTGACTCTCCTCGGCTCGTTGTTTTGTGATCGCGAATACATCACTGGAACTCCATGGCATCTCCGCGAACAGGGTCGCGAATCGCTGCGTCCACGGGCCACGCAACCCAATCAGGTAGTAGCCGCCATCGATCGCTGGACCGATGACGAGATCGTGAGATTCAAGTTGCTGTGCAGCTTTGGCAATGTTCGACGCGCTAAGCAGCGGGCAATCGGCTCCGATTAAGACGACGCGGGATGGAGGCGTTTCAGGTGAAGCGGTGCCCAGTTGTGATTGAAAGAATCGCGACATTCGGTCGCCCAAATCACCATCGCCTTGAGGTGTGATCTCCCACGCTTTGGATATCGTTTCCTCGCTGATTCTCGCTATATCGGAATCGGGAGCAAGCGAAAGAATGCGGCGATCCTGCACCGCGGCCAATTGTCTGCATAAACGCAGTACAAACTCGCGGTGAATCTCCGCTGCCGCTTGCATCCCGATTGAATGACCCAAGCGAGTTTTTACTTTCCCTGCAGTCCAGTACTTCGCCATGATCCCCAAGATCAGCTCGGAGGAGGGATGCGGCATGTCTTATTCGTTTAGGGCAAGGGGGGCGGGGGCGTATGCGATGTCGACGAACAGGATAGACAAAAGTGACCATAGCGTTAAACCGGGGTTGGCCCCAAACGGGGGCGCTGGGAAGTATTTTCAGGTAGCTACCTTCGCCAGAAGGTGGTGATTCGCATTGGACGCCACCAATCCACGCTCTGGCGAGCGTAGCTACGAAACGCAAACGCTGTAATTTGCAGCCTCTGGATGCTTCTCAGCGTGGCCCATACGGGGCAACGCCGCTGCACGGTTCTTCAATGTCGTGTCTTAAATACCACGTCCGACGCCCTCATGCGGTTGATTTCAGCCGCCGCATGCACTTGGCGGGTAGGCGGTGAAAAATCATGGCAGGCAACCGAAAGTTCCGTCCTTCATTTCTGCACGTCGCGGACAATCGCAGGTATGCGAGCAAATCAACCGTTGTCATCGGATGGGGGGTGGTTGTTCAGTTTGACGTCGTAAATCGATCTGAAGGTTGCTTGGTAATTTCAGGTTTCAGCACAGTGAATTTCACTTTACGGTAATTTGTTGCCCGCAAAGTGGGGGTCTGTAACGGTTGCGGTAAATTTAATGAACTTGTCGGAATTGCGGATTATTTGTTTGACTCGTCCCCCCGGATGGTAGAAACTCACACGTTCTTAAAGAGTTTACTAGGTGAAGCTTCATCGGGTGCTCTGGAATCCCCCTCTAGTCAAGAGAGAAGAGACAATGAAAAAGTTCAAACTGGAACGTCTTGAAGAACGAATCGCGCCCAGCAAGATGTCATACGGCGGAGGCTCGGGGAGCAAAAGCGGCTCGGGAAGTAAAAGCGGCTCGGGATCGAAGAGCAGTTCGAAGTCGAAGAGCAAGAGCAAGAGCAAGAGCAAGTCAAAGTCAAAGTCAAAGTCAAAGTCGAAGAGTAAGTCCAAGTCCAAATCAAAGAGCAAGTCGAAGTCAAAGAGCAAGTCGAAGTCAAAGAGCAAGTCGAAATCGAAGAGCAAGTCCCGTTCGCGAAGTGGAAGTAAGTGCTAAGTCGGATCCCCGAAGTCCGAATCTCCTTCGATTTCGGACATCGAGAGTTTCAGTCATAGGTCAATGGTAGACTGGGTGGGAAATGGTTAACCGCCGCTCGCCGCGAGTTGGACTTATGGTTGAACGATCCATTGGAAAAGTTCAGTGCTCCGCCGCACTGAACCTGTTTTCACGGGGGGGGGACGAAGTTTTAACGTATTTGCTTCGTCCTCCCTGTTTGTGTTCAATGGTGAATGATTCTGCGTGTGCACGGATTGCGATACACTTACTTCTTGAGTTGTGAGCGGACGATGGGTGACAAGAAAGACAAGAAAGACAAGAAAGCTAAAAAAGCCAAGAAGCGAAAATCCGACGAGTGTTCACGCTGCACTCGCGAAGGAGAGGCGTTTTATTGCTTCAAGAAAAACTACGTGTTTGATATCGACATGGCCCGGGCGTTTGTCAGTGACGGTCGAGATTCGATCGAACTTGAACCTGAGGACGTGAACTATTCGGTCGACCGCGTGGAGATCAACGAGGGGCATCTTGCTCATGTTGATCCAAGTATCCCCGGTATTGTGGCTCATTTGTACTATCCTGATGACGATGGGACGCTCGTGCATGCGCACCGCTTGATCGACGGACATCATCGCGCCAGTCGCTGCCGCCAGGATAAGATGCCCTTTTACATCTACGTGTTGAGTGAGGAAGAGAGCATTGCGACTTTGATTCGGTCGCCCAAAGGATCCAAGCCGGAGTATCTAACTCCTGCCCCCCTTCCAGTCCTTGAATGATCGTTTGTCGGACCA
The DNA here is from genome assembly GCF_052161655.1 of Novipirellula methanifontis. Classification (GTDB taxonomy): domain Bacteria; phylum Planctomycetota; class Planctomycetia; order Pirellulales; family Pirellulaceae; genus Novipirellula. The sequence goes on along the minus strand of NZ_CP197418.1, from coordinate 9,252,250 downwards.
AAAGGTCATTCTCGTTTCGCTCGGTGTTTGCACCGTCCCATGTCTACTGAAACTCCTGTCGCTACCGAGGTACCGCCTTCTCTGAGTGACGACATACGCATGTCGATGCCGGACCCGGACGGGATCCGCGTCGTGAAGAACCAGCGTAAGAATCGTTACATGCGATTGGGGCCCCAAGAAGCATTCTTGTTGTCCAGCCTTGATGGCAAGATGACGTATGGTGAAGTCGCAGTACAGTTTGAAACGAACTTTCACGAACCGATTTCACTCGATGAATTTGGTGACTTCATCGCCTTGGCGAAAAGCGAAGGGCTGCTCCGGCGATCGTCGTCCAGAGACTCACTTCCCGCAAAGTCGAAAAAGGATACACCCTCCAGTTTTCGAGAGCTGATTCGCAGTTGTGTGAAGGCGGCACGAAAACAGAGCCTGCTATTTTTTCGGGTCAAGCTTTACGATCCCAATGAAACTCTCAATTGGTTAGAGCCTAAAACCCGATTGCTGTTCAGCCCGGTTTTGTTCTTCATGGCGATCCTCGGCGGGATGCTCGCGTTGGGAACCGTATGGGTCCAACGGGATCTGTTTGTCCAGCAATTTGCCGCTAATTTTGGTTGGCAAGCTTTGGTCGTCGCCTGGGTCACGACCATTGGGATCACCATTTGTCACGAATTCGGACACGGACTTGCCTGTAAACGCTACGGCGGCGATGTGTATGAGATGGGGGCGTTGTCGATCTTTTTCACACCTTGCTTCTACTGCAATGTTTCGGATGCCTGGTTATTAACAAGTCGTTGGCAACGCTTGCTAATTAGTATGGCAGGAACCTATGTCGACTATCTGGTGTGGATCGTTGCAGTCGGTGTTTGGCGAGTGACCTCGGCGGACACTGCATTGAACTTTGCCGCATGGGTTGTCGTGTCCACGTGTGGGTTGCGAGTCGCATTTAATATGAACCCATTGATGCGGCTGGACGGTTATTATGCACTCTGTGACCTGTTACAGACCCACAATTTGCGTCGTCGCGCGCGAAGTCGCTTTATCGGCTATTCAACATGGATGTTGTGGGGAGGTAAGAAACCGGAGCCGAGTTCGGAGCATACAGCATTGTTGTTGTATGGGGCGGGAAACTGGATTTTTACCGTTGGTTTTTTAAGTGTGATGAGCTTTCAGGCATCGGTCTATTTAAGATCGATGATGGGGATTGGCGGAGTCATTGCCGCGTTGGGTTTCTTTTCGTTTACGACGAAAAGCTATTTCAAAGGAACACTCGGAGAGAATTTCAGTACGATGTTTCGCTCACGTAAACTCCGCGTCTTCTTGGGGCTCGCGGTATTCGCAGCCATCATGGTGATTCCGATTCACGACCGTGCGGGCGGGGAATTCCATGTTCGTCCAGTCGTTCGCCGCGAAGTGCGGGCGCCGATCGCCGGTTTTCTGCGCGAGATCAACGCGGATGAAGGCGATCTCGTGGCGGCCGATTCGTTGTTGGCGATGATCGAGGTGCCTGAGTTGATCAGCAACATTGCTCGGAAAAAATCGGAAATCGCAGAATCCGAAGCCCTGTTGCGGCGTTTGGATTGTGGACCTCGTGCTGAAGAAATTACCGAACAAAAAGAACGTATCGAGCGGGCAACGCACTGGAAAGAGCTGGCGGAAAGTGATCTGGAAAGAGCGCGACGCAGTTTGGTTCAAGAGTTGGCGTCACTTGAATTGACGGTCCAGCGTGCAAACGCACAAGTCGAATATCGCACTCAGATTCTGGCTCAGATGCAAACGCTTCACGATCGTGGTGGCTTGGCAGGTCAGCAATTGTTGACCCATCAAAAAAATCAGCAGGATGCGATCTTGGATGCAAGCCAAGCGGTCGCGGAAATGCGTTCTCGCGAGGCCGAGGGTGTGATTCGTTTTGAAGGCGAACTTGCGCGACGTGAGAAAGAATTGGCCGACGCGGTCGGGAAACTGACCCTGTTAGAAGCAGGTTCACGGGCGGAGGACATCGATGCCGAAAAAGCTCGATTGCAACGTCTCGGCGAAGAACTGAATCACCTGCTGCATCAGCAATCGCAACAGTCGGTAACGTGTCCCGTTGGAGGAACGGTCATCACGCCGCGGTTTCGCGAACGGGTGGGGGTGTTTGTCGAGCGAGGTATGCCGTTATGCGTGATCGAAGATTTGCAGCAGCTTGAAGCGGAAATTTCGGTCTCGGAAAAAGATGCCCGCGTTTTAGTGGCCGGGCAACCGATCACGTTGAAGCCTCGCTCGCTTCCATTCACCAGCATTCCAGCGAAAGTGGACCGCATCGCACCGGCAGCACAGTCGCTTGTCCTGAACTCGCCACGCACGGTGACCGTTTATTGCGTTTTCGATAACAGCGACGGATTAATGCGAACCGGCATGACGGGATTTGGTCGGATCCGTTCGGAAAAGCAACCGCTTGGTGTGCTGTTGTTTAACGCCGGAGCTCGCTTGATTCGAACTGAATTCATGTGGTGAATGGTGCTGAGCAAACGAAGTTTACGGTTGGGTTGCGGTTTCAATGAAGCTTTCAAAACGATCGTCGGTCCATGGATCATTGTGCATCATATTTAAAACGACTGGCTCGACATTTCGAGGCAACGCAATGGATTGACGGCAGGGGTCGCCCAAGTAATCGATGGCGAAAAAGTCGAGCAGAGTTCCTTTGATTTCTTCAAAGCGAACCATCTCGAAGTTGTACTTCGTTAGCGTTTCAGCAACGGCAATGGCGGCGTCGGTGCGGGATCGAATGGCAAAGTAGTAGTCATCCAAATACGGCAGCATCCAATTGCCGTCACTCGAGTCGGGTGCCGGGTTTTGATAACGCAATTTTGCGCCTTGAGTCCACTCGTCGGCCGCTTCGAGTTGCAGTTTCGCTTGCTCGACCTCTTGGAACGTGTACTCAATCCGTTGCGCCGATTCGCTGATTTCATGCGACACTGAAAAAATTTGCTGCTGCAGTAACTCGCTGTCTCGCACCAAGTTCACGCGTGCTTCTTGCGAAAGCGCTTTGGCTTGACGTAATCCCACCGGCATCGACATCGAGACGCCAAGCTGCAAATCGGTGAAATCGGCAGTTGCCATTTGTTCTAATGCATTCCCAAGATTCTGGCCCAATCCGTTCAGCCGATAGAGGGCCGTGAAATCGAGGTTGGGTTTGCGTTGGTTGTTGCGCACCAGGACTTCCAATCGCCGAATGCCGACCTCGAGTCGTTGCCGGACCACTTCGGGTCGGTTGTCGATCGCTTGAAAATAAGCCCCTTGTGGGTCGACGTGAATCTGCTGGTCCGTCGGTTCGGTGATCGCCACCAGGGTGCCGCCTTCGCCAGGCGAAAGTTTTAGCAGATTGCGTAAACGTAATTCGCTCGAAACTCGCTCGGACTGCAAGCGAATGTATTCTTGTTGATAGGAATGCAGCTGAGCACGGGCCTTGGCGACGTCGGCTTGAATGACAAGTTTTGCTGCCAGCGATTCTTTTTGGATCCGAACGATTTCTTCGAGAATGGGGATGACTTTTCGGTATTCCTCCACCGCAACTTGAGCGAGATACAGGTCCCAAAAGGCTTCGGTGACGCTGCGAACCGACGACATCAAAGTTCCCTTGAATTCCCAAGCGGACTGTTCAAGCTGCAGCCGCGTGACCTGAATGGGGGCCATGTTGACCTGGACGCCTGCACCACGCAGCAGCGGTTGGCGGAGCGACAACGCCAACTCGCTTGAATAGGTTGGATTGAAGCCCGACGTGGTCGCACCCGGCAGAAATAGGTAACCAGGGCTCGGGTTGTACGCCGCTGAGACCGTTCCACCGTTGGTCAACGGTTTGGAAAGCGATGCCGTGAGGGCGCCTTCGTCGCGTTTGAGCGGTTTGCTCAGACCGGGGCCGAAAAAGGCGTTCGGAGGATTGCTGAATTGGTTGCTGTAAAACTGGGATTCAAACTGCGTATCAAACGCCGCCAGTGCGGCTTGCAGACGTGCTTCGGAAGCTTCGACATCGTAAAAAGTCGTTCCGGATGTCGTGACCTGTCCCCCAATCGAGACGCGTGCAATCCGTGATTGGCTAAGACTCGCTTCGATCGCTTCGTGCAGCGAGATCTCACGTTTGGCGGCGGTGTGATCGGTTACCAGCGGAATGACTGCCATGCCTGTGGGCTCTTTGGCGAGGTCTCCGGCGGGGTTTGCGAGGGATTTCGCCACGTTTTTTAAGGCCGCATTGGCCGACGCTAGCTGAACGGGTGGTTCAGGCAATGGTGTCGACTGAATCGTTTGTCGATTCAATTCCTGGTTCGACCGCAACGCGAAATGCATGTTATCGCGGTCGCGTTGCTGGGCCCTGCGATCCGCCCAATGACAGCCAGGGGCAATGATTACAAGCGTCAGCAATAAGGGAATGGTTCGTCGCGGCATGACGTGATGTGTTGGAAAATAGACGATTCAAGAATCAAGGGGCATCCGTTGTTTCGAGCAGAAAGAGGTGCTGATGACAGAAAATGACTGAGTTTTCCGAGGATTCGGCTGATTCGCTCTGGGATATCCTTGCCGCTTTGCCCAGATTCTCACAGGGAGGTGTCTATTGCCCCATCTGAGTGCCATGTCGCAGCCGTGTCGCAGACTCCATTGCCGCCGGTCGAATTGGCAAAAACGAATTGGCAAAACTTCTGATTTTCGAAGTGAAACGGAGCGATATCACTCGAAAAGCAAGCAAGCCTTCAAAAAAAATGGCTTCTACCAAAGTGGGGGTGCCGATACGAAGGCTGTGACAAGTGTACAGACTTCTCTTTGAGTCGAATTTGGCACGTGAAAAATTCGCGTAATGTATAATTTCGGCTAGGATAAGGTTATTCACGTGATCCAGAAATTGTTATGCTTCTTCGCGCGTGCAATTGACAACCTTCAAGGAAACGTCGGGACGGTATGTCCAAGATTTCCACGGAAAAGTTTCTCGAGATGGTCGAGAAAAGTGGTCTAGTCGAGCAAGCGACTTTGAAACGCTTGCTAGAGAAGGTGCGCGCTAAGTGCGAAGGAAAACTTCCCTCGGACGCCAATAAGCTTGCGGCCCTTTTCCGGCGACAAGGATTATTGACCCAGTGGCATCTCGATAAGTTGCTTGTCGGGAAATATAAGGGCTTTTTCCTCGGTAAATACAAACTGCTCGGCCATATCGGTTCGGGTGGGATGAGCAGTGTCTACCTTGCCGAACACATGCGGTTGGGCGACAAACGTGCCATTAAGGTGTTGCCGAAAAAACGTGTTCATGATGCCACCTACTTGGCTCGTTTTCAGCTCGAAGCCAAAGCGATCGCCTCTCTGAATCATCCCAACATTGTGTTGGCGTATGACATCGATAACGAAGACGATGTGCATTACATCGTGATGGAATATGTCGACGGCATCGATCTGCTGTTGCTGGTCAAACGGGACGGGCCTCTTGATTTTTCAACCGCTGCTGATTTGATTGCCCAGGCCGCCCGCGGACTCAACCACGCTCACGAAAAAGGAGTGGTGCACCGCGACGTCAAGCCAGCCAACCTGTTGTTAGATCTAAACGGTAGTGTCCGTTTGTTGGACATGGGTTTGGCTTTGGTTGCTTCGGGCGACGAGGAATCGCTGACGGTGGCAAATAATGAAAACGTGTTAGGTACCGCTGATTACTTGGCGCCCGAACAAGCGCTTAACAGCCACACGGTGGACCATCGGGCGGACATCTACGGACTCGGTTGTACTTTCTATTATCTGTTAACCGGACAGCCGCCGTTTAACGACGGCACGTTGGCACAGCGGATTGCCAAGCATCAAACCGAGATGCCCAAGTCGATTCGTCAATTGCGTCCCGACTGCCCCGGCGAGTTGGAAGGCATCTGTGTCAAGATGATTCAGAAAGATCCCAAGTATCGCTACCAACATGCCAGTGAAATCGCAGACGTGCTCGAGCGATTTGTCACTCGTGTGCCGAAGGGGGCCAAAGTCACAACGGGCTTGGGCGACGCACCACGCATGGATGAAGAAATAGGTTCATCAATCAATTTCGATGACTCGGGAATTTCAAAGAATCAAAACGATACGATTTCCAATAAGACTGGCGACACGATTTCCAGCACGCGTGCCTCTTTGCTGCTCAATGAAGGAATCAGCAGCAGTGATAGTGGCCGGTTGGTCAACGTTCGTCCGCGTCCCGATTTGGTAGATGGAAGTTTCATCGACTTGCAAGCCGAGTCCGGTTACCGGCCCAGCAGCGGTGTCTCCTACCGCCAAGTCGAGGCGGCTGCAGGATCAGGGCGTTTTCCTCAGGCATCCTCGGGGCGTTCGAGTGTGCATGTCGGTGGAGAGTCGGATATCTACAACAGTTCGGCGAGCCAAATCGGAAATGCAAGCGGACGTGGTGGGAATTCTTCGCGACGTCGCAATGAAAAGATGGTTGACCCGTTGTTGTTGGGGGCGCTGGCGTTTGCGTTGTTTGTGGTAGCGATCGCAATTGGGTTTTACTTGGCCCGTATGACATCAGCCTAGCTGGACAGCGCAGTTCGGCTAACAGACGCGTGACTTCTTAACCCGACGCGTCAGCGAGGGATTCCATCTACCTCGTTCCCTCGCTTTCGCTTCGCCGTCTGGCGAGCGGCGAGCTAAATCGATATCGTTGACGACGCATTGCCGTGCGTCGTGTCTCACGGATTTCCCTTAGATACTGCAGTAGAGTTTCAACAACGTGACTGTGATTCTCGATCGGCCGTATCAGTTTGTGCCGCCTAGCCGTAACAATCTGTGGCCCTCGTTCATTCAGCAATTTCGGATCGTCGACCGCTATCTGCGAAAGAAAGAGGGCGTGGTTTCGTACGAATGCCGCAACCTGGATGTCTTCAACGAGTCGCTCGCTCGCGGTGACGGTATCATGCTGGCACCGAATCATTGTCGCTACGCCGATCCACTTGTCTTAGGGTGGCCCGCCCGGCACGCCAACACACACGTTTTCGCGATGGCATCGTGGCACTTGTTCAATGACGGTTGGCTCGACGCCTTTGCGATTCGCCGGATGGGAGCGTTCAGTATCTTTCGCGAGGGATCCGATCGCAAAGCTCTTGATACGGCGATCGATATATTGGCTGATGCCGAGCGTCCCTTAATCGTGTTTCCCGAGGGGACCACTAATCGCACTAACGACGTGCTCAAACCGCTGCTCGATGGCGTCACGTTTATGGCTCGGGCTGCCGCGCGACGCCGCGATAAAAAGCATGGCGGCAAGGTCGTGATGCACCCGATTGCGATCAAATACTTGTGTAAAGATCGAATCGATTCATGGGCGAATGAACAGCTGTCCAAAATGGAGTCCCATTTGGGATGGACGACGTCGCTAAACCCCTCGATTCTCAGTCGCACCATCCGTCTTGCCGAAGCGCTATTGGCTCTTCGCGAGGTCCAATACTTGGGCAGCACACGGTCGGGGGACCTTCCTAAGCGTCGCGATGAGTTGATCAACCGTCTGCTCAACGACACCGAGACACGACTGAAAATGTCCTCGGGAGATGCCGATTTGCGAACCCGAGTTCGTGCGATTCGCACCAAAGTCTCTTCGGTTTGGTTTTCGGAAAATCCCGATGAACAAGAAAAGGTGCGATTGAAAAACGACATCGTGGCCGCCGATCTGGCTCAGGAGTTAGTCTCCTATCCCAATTGTTATCTCGAGTCTGATGACGTGACCGATTCACGTATCGTCGAAACGATCCAGCGGATGCAGGAATCGTTGTGGGGCAAAGCGGATGTGGGGATCGATCTGCATGCGGTGATCGAGTTTGATTCCGCAATCCCGGTGCCTGCCGAGAAGGCGCCTCGGGGTGTCGAAGATCCGTTGCTCGTCGAGCTCCGTGATCGCTTAGCCACTATGATCGCTCGATTATCCAAAGAAGCCCGGCCGCTGCAGGCTGAATCCGCAACGTAATTGCAAATCGTAGGGCGCAATTCGAAACCGGCAAAACATCAGAGCGATGAAGCAGTCGACGGACCAGCAGTGCAATCGTACATTGCCTTAAAATCGTCTCGCTACTGCGACTTGCTCTAACCTTACTTGCGCCCGTTGGCCGTCTTGCCGCTTGGGGGTACAAGGCCACTCGCCTCGCTTCTTGAGAAGGAATCTAACATGATCATTGGGGTACCTACCGAAGTTAAGACCGACGAATATCGCGTGGCATTGCTGCCGGTGGGAGTCGAAGAGTTGGTCGCTCGCGGCCATCAAGTCCTGATCCAATCCGGCGCCGGCGTGGGCTCGGGGTTGATCGATGAAGACTACCTACAATGTGGTGCCGAGCTGTGCGAAACCGCCGACGAGGTGTTCGAGCGAGCCGATCTGATCATCAAAGTTAAAGAGCCTCAGCCCGGCGAGTATGCCAAGATACGGGCCGGGCAAATCCTGTTTACCTACTTTCATTTTGCCGCCAGCCGTGATTTGACCGATGGCATGCTCGAAACAGGATCGACCTGCATCGCCTACGAAACATTGCGTGACGAACAGGGGCGGTTGCCACTATTGACCCCGATGAGCGAAGTGGCGGGGCGGATGAGTATCCAAGAAGGCGCCAAGTATCTCGAAAAACCACAGATGGGCCGTGGCATTTTGCTCAGCGGGGTGCCTGGCGTTGCACCAGCACACATTACCATCCTGGGCGGCGGCGTGGTCGGTGCCAACGCGGCAAAGATCGCGGCAGGCTTCGGCGCTGACGTGGCGATTCTCGATGTCAACCTCGACCGACTTCGCTACCTCGATGACGTGATGCCCGCCAACGTCAACTGCATGTACAGCGACCGACATAACATTCTCGAACAACTCGAACGCGCCGATTTGGTGATTGGTGCGGTATTGATTCCCGGAGCCAAGGCGCCTCGATTGGTGCGAGCCGAAGATTTGAAACGGATGAAGCCGGGCAGCGTGGTGATCGACGTCGCGGTGGATCAGGGAGGCTGCATCGAAACCACTCGCCCTACCACGCATAGCAGTCCAACTTATATTATCGACGATGTGGTGCATTACTGTGTTGCCAATATGCCCGGTGCCGTGGGACGGACGAGTACGTTTGCCCTTTGCAACGCGACATTGCCGTGGGTGATTCGGATTGCCAGTGCCGGCTTGATGGAATCGGTCAATGCCTCTGCCTCACTGCGATCTGCCGTTAATATTCATCAAGGTAAAGTGGTCCATCAACCTGTCGCGGATGCTTTTGGGCTACCCTGTGAAACGCTTTAGAGGTCGACGCAATGGCTAGCGGAAACGACATGAAACGTCATTGGCAACTCGATCCGCAACTTGACTTTCTCAATCACGGTTCGTTTGGCGCCGTGCCCACCGTCGTGCTGAAGGCTCAGCAGACTTTTCGGGACCAATTGGAAAGTGATCCCATTCGCTTTTTGGCTCCAGAACGCGAATTGGAACCCAAGCTTGATCACGTGCGTGGTGTGCTTGCTCAATTGATCGGCGCTGATGATCGCGACGTCGCGTTCGTGCTCAATGCGACGGACGGGGTGAACGCCGTCCTTCGCTCGTTTCCGTTTGCCAATGGCGACGAAATGGTCGTGACCAACCATGGTTACAATGCGTGTATCAACGCGGCTAAATTCGCAGCCGATCGGGGCGGCGCGACGGTGCGAGTGGCCAATGTGCCCTTTCCGATTCGCGATCCTGGCCAAGTGGTTGATGCGATCGGGCAGCATCTCAATGATCGCACGCGATTGATCATGATCGACCATATCACCAGTCCCACAGGATTAGTCTTTCCCGTTCAAGCGGTTGCGGAACTGGCAAAACGTCGCGGCATCCGCGTATTGGTCGATGGAGCACATGGGCCGGGCATGGTTCCGCTGGATCTTCGCACTCTGGGGGTGGACTACTACACGGCAAATCACCACAAGTGGCTGTGTGCACCCAAAGTGTCGGGGTTTTTGTGGGTGCACCCCCAATGGCAGAGCGAAGTGCGGCCGACGATCATCAGCCACGCGGCGAACCTGCCGCGTCCGAATCGATCGCAATTTCTCGCGGAATTTGATTGGAAGGGAACGTTTGATCCCACACCGATTTTGGCATTGCCGCGAGCGATTGAGTTTTTGAGTTCGTTTTATCCGGGCGGATTGGATGAATGGATGCAAGTCAATCGAAATCTCGCGATCGATGCGTTAGGAGTGTTGTCTCGCGGATTGGGGATCGAGGTCACGACGCCGGCTGAAATGATGGGCAGCCTTGTGACGGTGCCATTGCCGAAACGTGATAATTCTAACGCGAGTGATAACCACAACACGCTACAATCGCGGCTGCGTCAGAAATACAATATCGAATGCCCGGTCTTTCCTGGGATCCAACCCGGAACTCATCTGCTTCGTATTGCACTTCAGGCCTACAACGATCTCGATCAAGTCGACCGATTGGTCAGTGCCCTTCGTCACGAATTGGGTTTTCGCTAACCTGTTGTCGCCTAGATCGATTGACGAGATCCCCTAAATCGTTCGATTGGACGCCGTCCACACAGGCCAAGGCAAAACAGGGCCCGGCAAAACAGGGCCACGCAAACTCACTTTTGAATTGACACAGAGAACTCATGTCGAAAAGTCTTGATACCGAAAACGCCGTCGCATCGCGTTACTCAGCTGCCGCTCAGGCCGTCGAACCAGCTCTGTGCTGTCCAGTCGATTACGACGCTAGCTTTTTGAAGATCATTCCAAACGAAGTCATCGAGCGTGACTATGGTTGTGGCGATCCTTCCAAATACGTTCGCAAAGGCGAGACGGTATTGGATCTTGGCAGCGGCGGAGGCAAGATTTGTTTCATTGCCTCGCAGGTCGTCGGCAAGTCGGGCCGAGTGATCGGCGTCGATATGAATGACGAAATGTTGACGCTGGCGAGAAACAGTCAGCCGGTTGTCGCTGACGCAATTGGCTATGACAACATCACGTTCTGCAAAGGGCGCATCCAAGACATGGCGGTCGATCGCGATGCCGTCGACCGCTTTCTGCAATCCAATCCGGTCACCGACGAGGCGACCCTGCGACACTTGGAGTCGTTCATTACCACCCAGCGTCGTGAACAGCCGATGATCGCCGACGATTCGGTTGACGTCGTGGTCAGCAATTGCGTGTTGAACTTGGTCGATTCTGCGGAAAAGCAAGCTCTGTTTGCAGAGATCTTTCGCGTCTTGAAAAACGGCGGCCGTGCCGTGATCAGCGATATCGTTGCCGATCAAGTCGTCCCCGAGCATCTTCAGCAAGACGCAACGTTGTGGAGCGGATGTATTTCCGGTGCCCTACGAGACGAAGATTTTGTTCGCGCGTTCGAAGAGGCCGGGTTCCATGGCGTCGAAGTGGTTGTGATGCAACCGGAACCATGGCAAGTTGTCGAAGGGATCGAATTCCGCTCGGCAACCGTGATCGCGTACAAGGGCAATGTCCAGAGCGCACCTTACGCCACGTGTGAAGACCAGGTGATGTATCGAGGACCGTTCGCTAGTATTCGTGACGACGAGGGAGACGAGTACCGTCGTGGTGAAATGACAGCGGTCTATCCGGGAACGTTCGCGATGTTGTCTCGCGAACCTTACGCGAGTCACTTCATTCGTGTTCCCGCGAAGCAGCAGAAACAGACAACCGGATTGCCGGTCGCCAATCAAACTCAAACCTACCAATTGCAAATCGCTTCGGATTCACCGTCCAGCGGATCCGATGGCTGCTGCGATAGCGGCGGTTGCTGTTAGAGGCTCTGCCACGATCAGGGGGGCCCGTAAAGATCTTGTTGAAGATCCCTAGCGCGAAGGATCTTTAGCAAGATCCGCTACTTGAGACGTGTGGATCAGGCAAAGTTGTCGACGACACCGATGCCTTGGATGCCCGATTCGAGCAGTTGATTCGACAACGCGTTGATCTCTTCGTTCGTCGTATTTTCGATGTCGCGAACGATCATCGCACTTTCGACAAGGCTCGCGATCGAGCGGGCCACAGGCGTGTTACCAAGCGGTCCATCGATAATGACGAGGTCGAAGTTTTCTTTTAGCGTTTGAATCAACATCGCAATCTCGGCCGTCGTCGCTTGCCCAGCCGGCGCACTGGGGAACAGCGGGAACAGCGTCACGTGATCTTCGATCGCATGCACGGCGATCTCGCCGAGCGACATCCCGCCGCGAAGGGCGTCGAGCCATCCGTATTCAACATCCAAGCTCAGTTCATCGACGAGCGTTGGCGTCACAAGATCGGCGTCCACCAGAGCGACTCGGATGCCGGCTGCGGCGGCTGCCATGGCAACGCCGGTGGCAACGGTGCTGCGGCCCTCTTCGGGATGCACGCTGGTGACCAACACGCTATCGAGCCCGGTTTGCACGGCGCCGAGCATCTGTTCGGCCACCATTTGGAACACTTCGCCATCAAAAAACAGCTTTGCGACGTTGCTTGACACGTCAAATTGGTCAACTTCCCAGGCAGCTTTCAGCTTCGCAGCAACAGCAGGAGCTGCTTCTGGATTTGAACTAGGCGTTGTTTCCACAACCTCGACGCGATCGGCGTCTGGGGTCGCGTTTACAGCCGGCATTGCGGGTGCAGATGCAGGCGGCGGAAGCACTTCGGCTGCTTTTGCCTGTGGCTGGATCGCTGCCGTTTCGGTTTGCGTTTTGCGCTGGCTGGTCGTTCGAGCGGCGGCGGTCTTGCTCGACAAGATGCGTTGCAGCTCGATGATCGACGCTTCGTGCGACTTCGGTTTTGATTCCGATTGGATCTTTGCTTCAGGAGCCGGCGGTGCCTTCACTGCCGCCTTGGCAACGGGAGCCGTCGCAGCGGGCATTGAGGTGGGAGCTGTTGCTTTTGCTGTCGCTGGCTTGGGGGCGGTTTCCGGTTTCGGTGCCGCAGCAGGTTTTACAATGCTTTCGTTCAGCTCTTGGGCGACAAAGGGAGTGAATCCGCTGCCAATGATGTTACTGGTTCCCGAGTACGACTCGCTGGCAAACGATGTAATCGTGTGTTGCAGCGAGGCCAGCACGTTTGGATCGGGGATCGGATCCGATTCCGGTTCGGGAAACGATTCCATCGCGTCTTCGGATTCGGCCGCAATTTCATCGCGAAGATTCGTAACGCGAATGTCGCCACCAAAATGCGGAGCGGGCACCTGTTCGACAGCGTCATGATCCGCACGGATTTTTTGGTCATCCGTTTCATCGATCCACCATGTTGCCGATGCACTCGACGGTGACTTCGTTTCCACGCCAGGCTGATTCTGCTGGTGGGACGAATTCGTGTCCGCGTTGCGGTTTCGTCTTGCAAAGGCTTTGACAAAGGCCTGGTTGTTAGCAGTCATGTTTCTTACCGAGCAGTGAAATTTTGAAGCTTGATGTCGTTAGATGAGAGAGATGCGAAATCACCGTGCGAGTGATTTAGTTCGCAACCGGTTGCGATGGCAAGTACTGTTCCCAGTTCGAAATGCCACGTGGAGTGGCCGATTCTTGGGGCGTTGTCGGTGCCGGAGGGGTTACCGAGGTCGGTTTGGCAGCCGACAAATCGGGCAGTTCGGAATCGGGCGAGTTTCCGCCGGATTTCATGACGTTGGAAGTTTCAATTGGCGAGGTGGAAAAGTCGGACGTTGGCGGCTTGTGCGAATGGACGGTTGCGTTCAGTGCGGCGATAGCTGGATCGATTCCGCGAGTGTTGCTGACCGTGCTTGCCGGTGTTCCTGCGGACAATTTTGGATCGTTTGCCGGTGCGGCGGCGTCGAATTCCGATGCCGTCATCGTGGCGGGCGACGGATCAGGTGACATCAGGGCAACGTTTGCCTTCGCAGGCGGCTTGGTCGCGGGGGCGGGGGGAACGTGCTTTGATAAATCAGTGTCCATGTCTTCATCCGCAAACACAACCAAATCTTCGGGAGGAAGCAGATCGGTCAGCTGTGAATCGGCAATCGATGGTTCGCTTGACGATTGAGTCGCTCGGCGACTTACTTTCACTGCAAAAATGATCACCAACAGCAGCATCGCAATCACAAGTGCATTGGCACTGATCAGTTGTTGCCAATTTCGTTTCTGCGGTTGCGGGGCCAGTGTGACGGCGGGAGCCTTGGATTTCGCAGGGACCTCAGGTTCTTCTTCGAAAAATACGTGCGAAAGACTCGGGTCGGACGAAGGAATCGATGCCGAATTTGTGGGGCTCTTTGTTGCAGCTTGAATCGCGGTGTCGCAGATTGTCGCAGCATTCGCATTTGATGCGGTATGCAGCTCGGATGCGACGCTCGAATCACGCGGATGTGAGGCTTTGGTTGTAGGAATCGCGTGCGATGCTGGCACCGATTCCGTAACGGTTGGCGGTGCAACCGCCGCGGTTTCTAGCTCACTCGCCGACGGTGTCGTGTTGGCTGGCTTGTTCGGAGTCAGATTCTTGAGCTTAAACAGCGTCGGTGGCAGTGCGGTGGATGCGTGCTCGTCGCCCATCGAGCGTTCGTCTGCCGCTCTGACTGGTGAGCGTCTGACGTCTTGCGTGGCTTTTTGCGAGACGGTCATGTGATCTTCCTGATACACGAGTGCGAGGCGTTTCAAGCAATACTGAAAAATGTGGCGAGCCGAGTCGGATCCCCTATAGGACTAGATCGGTGCGCGACATGGTTGATCTTTAGGAATCTGCGGAATAGACAAACTTTGCCGATTGATCAAGATGAAATGACGCCCTTCAATGCCAGCAACACACTGGAATTTTCCCGCAGAAACACGCATCACCTTGTGAAACTGCGAACGGGAAACGAAGATACGTGTCCTTGAAATGCTCACTTCTGCCATTTTTCGCTAATAATACGCGGCGCAATGCTTCAATCTGGAACGACTCAATCTGTTATTTCCGAGCTTTTACGCGAACGGATTCTGCTGCTCGATGGGGCGATGGGGACCATGATCCAACGTCTCGGATTGGACGAGGCGGGAGTGCGAGGCGAGCGATTTGCCGATCATGATCCCAAAAAAGATTTGAAGAATTTCTCAGATATTCTTTGTCTGACCCACCCTGACAAGATCACGGCGATCCACGCAGCCTACTACGAAGCGGGCAGCGACATCGTCGAAACCAACTCCTTTGGTGCCTCGCCAGTCGGGATGATCGAGTTTGGACTGCCGCTCGAATTGGTCGATGAAATCAATCATGCCGCCGTGGCGTGCGCTCGCAAAGCCGCCGACGAGTGGACCGAACGGACTCCTGATAAACCCCGCTTTGTCGCTGGATCGATCGGCCCGACCACGAAACAACTGGCGATCAGCACCGAAGAAGACCCGGCTCACCGAGGTGCCACGTTCGAAGAGATGGTCGATAGCTATCGCGCCCAGGTCAATTCGCTCGTTGCCGCCGGCGTTGATATCCTGTTGCCCGAAACCGCGATCGATACGCTGAACTTGAAAGCGTGTTTGTTTGCGATCCAAGATTTCTATGACGCGGGCGGTCGCCGAGTTCCCGTGATGGCCAGCGGCACGTTTGGTGACGGTGGACGTACGTTTGTCAGCGCGCAAAGCGTCGAGGCATTTTGGACCGCGATCAATCACTTTCCGCTGTTGTCGGTCGGCATGAACTGTGCCCTCGGCCCGGATGTGATGCGGCCTCACATCGAAGAGCTTTCGCATGTCGCCGAGATTCCGATCTCGTGCCACCCCAATGCTGGTTTGCCCAACGAAATGGGTGAATTCGATCTCGGCCCCAAGGCGATGGCCGAAAAGGTGGGCGAGTACGCCGACAATGGTTGGTTGAACATTCTGGGCGGCTGTTGCGGCACGACCCCAGATCATATCCGTGCGATGGCCGAGCGAGTTAAGGGATGCAAACCGAAACAGGAAACGCACGGACCGGTTTACACCCGGCTCTCGGGCCAGCTGCCGATGGTGATGCGTCCCGAAATCCCGTTCACCATGATCGGCGAACGAACCAATGTGGCCGGCAGTAAGAAGTTTGCTCGTCTGATCCGCGAAGACAAATACGAGGAAGCGGTCGAAGTCGCGCGCGAACAGGTTGAAAATGGCGCGACCATCATCGACGTCAACTTCGACGAAGGCATGCTCGATGGCGTGGCCGCGATGGAGCGTTTCTTGCGTCTGATCGCCGGGGATAACGTGGTCGCATCCGTCCCGGTGATGATCGATAGCAGCAAATGGGAAGTGCTTGAGACAGGCCTTCGTAACGTTCAGGGCAAAGCGATCGTCAACTCGATCTCGCTCAAAGACGGCGAGGAAGAGTTCCTGCGTCGTGCTCGACTGGTCCGCCAATACGGTGCGGCCGCCGTGGTCATGGCGTTCGACGAAGAGGGCCAAGCCGCCGATGAAGAGAACAAGGTGCGGATCTGTAAACGTGCCTACGACTTGCTTACCACGAAGATCAACTTCCCACCCGAAGACATCATCTTTGACCCGAATATCCTGACCGTTGCGACGGGAATGGAAGAGCATAACAACTACGCCGTTGACTTTATCAACGCCGTAGCACGGATTAAGAAGGAATGTCCTGGCGCAAAAACCAGCGGTGGAGTGAGTAACATCAGCTTCAGTTTCCGCGGAAACGATCCTGTCCGCGAAGCGATCCACAGTGCGTTCCTGTTCCACGCGATCAAGGCCGGCTTGGACATGGGGATCGTCAACGCGGGACAGTTGGAAGTCTACGAAGAGGTGCCCAAGGAACTGCTCGAGCGTGTCGAAGACGTGCTGCTCAATCGCCGCCCCGATGCGACCGACCGGATGCTTGAATTTGCTGAAACCGTCAAAGGCGGCGGCAAAAAGAAATCAGGCGAAGATCTGACTTGGCGAAGCGAATCGGTCGCCGAGCGAATGAAGCACGCGCTGATCAAAGGCATCGACAAGTACATTGTCGAAGACACCGAAGAGGCACGTCAGCACTTTGACAAGTGTCTGCAAGTGATCGAAGGTCCGTTGATGGACGGCATGAAAGTCGTCGGCGATCTGTTTGGTGCGGGTAAGATGTTTTTGCCGCAAGTCGTCAAAAGTGCTCGCGTGATGAAAAAAGCGGTGGCCTATTTAGAACCGTTCATGGACGAAGAAAAACGTCTAGCAGGGACCGAAAATGATGCCGCGCGTGGCAAGTTCTTGATTGCCACGGTCAAAGGAGACGTGCACGATATCGGCAAAAATATCGTCGGCGTGGTGTTGCAGTGCAATAACTACGAGGTCATCGACTTGGGCGTGATGGTCTCGGCGGAACGGATCTTGGAAGAAGCGGTCAAACAAGGTGTGGACATGATTGGACTCAGCGGTCTAATCACGCCAAGTCTTGATGAGATGACACATGTCGCACGCGAAATGAAGCGTGCAGGAATGACGATGCCGTTGTTGGTCGGTGGTGCAACCACCAGCGCCAAACACACGGCGGTCAAGATTTGTCCGGCATATGACGGGCCCGTAATCCATGTGCTCGATGCAAGTCGCAGCGTGAATGTGGTCGAACGCTTGCTCAGTAAAGAACATCGTGACGAGTTTATTGCCACCAACGTTGAGACTCAAAAGAAGCTGGTCGCGAGTTTCCGTGATCGTCAACAGAAGCTGGTGCCGTATGCCGAAGCACTCGAAAAACGATTCACCGTCGATTGGGCAACCACGCAAATTGACAAGCCGTCGTTTACCGGTTTGCAAGTATTGAAGGACTTTCCACTCGAGGAAATTCGACCCTACATTGATTGGTCGCCATTCTTCATGACTTGGGAATTGAAGGGCAAATTTCCTAAGATTTTTGACGACAAAACGGTTGGAGTTGAAGCCAGGAAGATTTACGACGACGCCAATGCATTGATAGATCGCGTTATCGCCGACGGTTCCCTCAAAGCGAACGCAGTGTACGGTTTTTGGCCTGCGGCAAGTACTGGCGAAGACGTGATTCTGTATACCGACGAATCACGCTCGAAAGAACTGACGCGATTGCATTTCTTGCGTCAGCAATGGGAACGCAAGGGACAATCGGATTATCGTTCGCTTGCCGATTACATCGCTCCGGTCGATAGCGGTCGCGAGGACTACATTGGTGGCTTTGCCGTGACCAGCGGGATTGGTGCGGAGGAGTTAGCGACGAAATTCCGAACGGACCTCGATGATTACAATGCGATCATGGTGCAAGCGGTTGCGGATCGATTTGCCGAAGCGTTTGCCGAATTGTTGCACGAACGCGCACGCAATGATTGGGGCTTTGGTAATACCGAAGGATTGTCCAAAGAGGATATGATCGACGAGAAGTATCGCGGGATTCGCCCGGCCGCGGGCTATCCGGCCTGTCCGGACCACACCGAAAAGCGAACGTTGTTTGATCTGCTTGACGCCGAGAAAAACGCGGGGATCGAATTGACAAGTAGTTATGCAATGTACCCGGGTGCTGCGGTCAGCGGTTTGTACTTCGGGCATCCCGAGGCTCGTTACTTTACTGTCGAGCGGATGACGAAGGATCAAATCGAGTCGTACGCCAAACGAAAGGGCCAGCCGCTCTCGGAAATCGAGCGTTGGCTCAGCCCGAACTTGGCCTACGAACCCGAATAAGGTGTGGGATAGGCTTCCAGACGCGTCATAGCATCCCCATCTCGTAGCGAAGCCCTCGTAGCGAAACCCTCGTAGCGAAACTCGCCAAGAGTTTCGTCTCAGACGTAGGGCCGGTTCCCACCGGCCGGCTTGCTTCAATCCAGGCCGCAACACGCATCAAGCGTTTCGGATCGTCTAGCAAGCACCGCGAAACTCTTGCTGCCTTTGTGCTACGTCGCTCATTCGCGAACCCAGCGCACTTTGTTCTCAATCGCTCCGCGACTGCTGGCGGGCCAATCGCCTTTCGGATAGCCGAGATAAAACAAACCAAGGGCTTGGTCGTTCTCATTCAGCCCGATGAAGTCTCGCATCGCAGTGCTGGTGGCAGCAACATTGGTCGACCAAAAGCCACCTAGCCCATGAGCGGCTGCGGTTAAGTGCATGTTTTGTACGGCGCAAGCGACGGCCAATAACTCATCTAACAACGAGATCTTTTCGCTTGCTTGGCGTTTCATGCCAATCGCGATCACGACCGGAGCGCAAGTTGCGTTGGCACGCATCCCGTCGTATTTCTTTTGCTTGAACGTATCCTCGGTCGTCAGACTCTTGTAGGTCTCGGCCAAGAATTCGGCCAGTCGATTTCGAGCATCGCCGCTGAACACGGTGAATCGCCACGGCTCGGTCATACCATGCGTCGGAGCCCAATTCGCATTTTCGAGTAGTTCGTAGACGATTGCCTCGTCCACATCATGGTCAGAATACTGCGTCGGTTTGATCGTCCGCCGGTCACGAATCACTTGGCTAACAGGGAGCATATTGGGTCCGTTCCATAAGAAAATCGGGTGTCATTTAGCAAGCCGCCGTTTTACCCGATTTTACCCGCCGCGTTTAGCGAAGGTTCGATAGGTTCTCCCCGAAAGCTGGTTACGCAAAGTAATGAAAACCCCGCTACCGACGGTGAACGTTTTAGGCCCCAGATCCCGACGCGTCAGCGAGGGACTACGCTTGTCGTTAGTTGAGACTGGTCCCTCGCTGACGCTTCGGGTTGGGATAAATAGCGACGGAGTGGTGAAATGAATGGCGATGCCCTTATGACACAAGGCTGATTGGCTACCGACGTAGCTGGATCGAGTATCATCAACGTAAACAGGGATCCGTAACAGAAGCTCAAAACCGAGGAGGCGTCGAGCCGTGATCATCCCAACCCGAAGTGTCAGCGAGGGACTACGCTGATTGAGGCTGGTCCCTCGCTTACACTTCGGGTTGGGATAAATAGCGACGGAGTGGTGAAATGAATGGCGATGCCCTTATGACACAAGGCTGATTGGCTACCGACGTAGCTGGATCGAGTATCATCAACGTAAACAGGGATCCGTAACAGAAGCTCAAAACCGAGGAGGCGTCGAGCCGTGATCATCCCAACCCGAAGTGTCAGCGAGGGACTACGCTGATTGAGGCTGGTCCCTCGCTAACGCTTCGGGTTGTGATAATTAGCGACGGAGAGATGAAATGAATGGCGACGTCCCCATGCAGGATCCGATTGCATTCTTCATCACGTGGCCGACGTATGGAACGTGGCTGCCGGGCAACCAGCGTGGCTGGATCGAATACCGTCACGGTTGGCAGCTGCCCAACCGTAATCTCGAACAAATGTGCGAGACGCGAATGACGGAGAAGCAATGCTTGCTAACATTTTCGCAGCGTCAGATTGTTTCAGCACAAGTCGCTGAAACCTGTGAGTTCCGGCGATGGACCTTGCACGCGGTTGATTGTCGGTCCAACCACGCTCACATTGTTATCTCAGCCGCCAACACTGAACCAAAGAAGATTCGCAAGGACATCAAGGCGTGGTGCACCCGCCGGCTCAAAGAAAATTCACTGTCGACACGTGAGAATTGGTGGGCGGAGCGTGGCAGTATCCGATACGTCTTGAACTACGAGTCGCTAGCGACTGTCGTCGAATACGTAACGGAAGCACAGGACCGAAAAGGTGTCGAGACGTGACCATCCCAACCCGACGCGTCAGCGAGGGACTACGCTGGTCGTTGGTTGAGGCTGGTCCCTCGCTTACGCTTCGGGTTGGGATAAATAGCGACGGAGAGATGAAATGAACGGCGATGTCCCTATGACACAAGACTGACTGGCTACCGACGTAGCTGGATCGAGTATTATCAACGTAGACAGGGATACGTAACTAAGCACAGGACCGAAAAGGCGTCGAGACGTGACCATTCCAACCCGACGCGTCAGCGAGGGACTACGCTGATTGAGGCTGGTTCCTCGCTGACGCTTCGGGTTGGGATTTAGGCGGATCGGCGTGCGAGCTGGCCGATGATGAGAACAGGTCGCTACTTCAGCTTCCAAGCTTCGTCGAAGAATCCGGCGTCGACGACTTTGCCGGGCCACAGCGAGTTCGCAGGCGTGCGGATGTCGATGATCGCCCAGTCGGGAAGCTTGGGGACTTGCCGTGCATTGTTTAGATAGGCGTACTCGCGATACGTAAACCCGCTGTTGATGACCACATAACGATTCGGGTTTTTGGGATTCGGGTAGATCATTACAGGGGCGTGATGTGCAGCGTCAACGCGTTTATCATTGTCCCCGACCATCAGGCTGGCTTCGTCCTTGGACCAGGTGATGGGAAGTTCGCTGTGGATCGATTTTAGAAACGAGTTGCTCGAGGGATCTCCGAACACGATCAGATGGCTTGTCGCGATGTCCTCGTCGCTGATTTCACTGTCCTTTTTGACGATTGCATCGCCGCGGAACTGGCGACGCCACTCACGCACCAAATGATCCAATTCCGATCTTGCCCATGCGTCGGTCTCGGGGTGAAGTCCTTTGCCGCTGGGGGCGACAATGATAAATCGATCCATGAACGCATCATCAATCGGTCCTTGCAGGCCATGTCGCTTTTGGACGCCGGACGACACAGGACGTGAGCCGATTTTCCATTGATTGCCATCACGATGGATTTGGCATTGCCATGATCGGTCCGATTCCGGACGTGGTCCCACCAGGATTTGCCGGCTCGCAGCAGTTTCGCTGTCGTTGTTGGCGCTGAAATCAACGACCTCGATTTGCACGGGTTGGCGAAGATTAAACGGGGCGTCTCCTGCAGCGAGATCCATCTGAAGTCCACGAACGCCATCGAGCGTTAAGCGAATCGTGTTTTCGGGAGCTGACAAGGTGGCGCTGACGGTCGCACGTTTCCAGTGCTCGGCTAGTTCATCGACGGTTAACCAAAACGAACGGTTGTAACGTAGCGTGTAGGTGGTGAAGTCGATTGTCATGGGCGTTCGGTCACGCCCTTGCTGAGCAAGATTTGCAAGTTTGCTTTCGATGGTCTTCAGCGAATCGGGGTGAATGGCGTGTTTGGTTTGGGGGCCGATCAGGTGCGTTAGCTTCAGTCCTTGATCGCCCATCGCTTGTTCCATTATGTCGGCAGCTTGTTTTTGGATGTCCAGTTCGCCGCTGTAAGCGATTGTTGGTATGTTGAACAAGTTTGCGGCGTATCCGGTACAGTCATACAACTGCCACAGCTTTTTCTCGTACCAAGTCGGCATCAAAGTTTCGCCTTGAAACGATTTCAAAAATTCAGGGGTTTCTGAAAAACCGGCGCCAGGCGTAGCGGCAAAAAATTGACAGGGGTAATGCACTGCGAATTGCCAGCAGCCTGCCCCGCCCATCGAAAAGCCGCGGATACTAATGCGGTTTTCATCCACGCGGTATTGCGACTTGGCGTGGTCGAGGGCTTCGAGTACATCGATTTCGCCCGCGAATTTGAATGCGTTGCTGTAGCGACCATAGGGATGCACGACGAGCGTGTTGGCGGGCGAGATTTGTCCAATGCGGTTCATTCGTTCGTGAATGAAAAGCGATTCCGTGGACCGTTCGCCGCGTCCGTGTAGCCACACGTCGGTTCGATACTCGCTCGCTCCGCTGAATTCGTACGACTCGGGTACCACAACACCATAGGGCTGAACCGTGTCGTCGATACGCGACTTGAATCCTCGCACGACCAAGCCGGTTTGCGTGGTCCAGGGGGCGTTGCCGTTTTTGAGTGAGTCCGCACGAGCGTGTCCTTCGGCCAATATTTGGCGGGCTTTGCCAATGTCGTTTTTGTGAAACAGTTCGCGGTGCGCAATAGCGTCTCGGATCGCTCGCGAGAAAATCTCGACATCGGGCATCAGCGATTGCACTCTCAAATCTTTCGATTTGCGGAGCTGCTCGATTTTTGCATTCAGCTCTGCCAATCCGTCACTGAGTTCGTTCCGATCGGCCTCGCTAAGTTCGATTCCAACGGGGGGAACCGCACGAACGTTGTCGGCAACGTTGTCGCCGGGACCATCGGCGAGGGTTAGCGGTACCAGCAGCAACAGGGCCGCAAAAAAGAACAGGCTTCGCATCGGGAGGCTTTCGGAGGGGGAGAGTCGGAGAGAGGGAGGCAATTGTAATCCAACCTGATCGCGTCTTCAGCAGTGGGGGTGGCACGGTCGCGGCGCAAATAAAGTGAACCTTTTGTCGCGTCGCTGCGTCTAACTCTTCAATCCCCAGGCTCTTTCCGCGCGGCATCACTCATTTGCGACTGCCGCATTCCACGATTTCTCTTATAATCGCAAGCGGTTTTGGTGCTTTACAGCCCAATAAGATGCCTGACGAGCACTTTCTGTGTCGTAAGAGGCCGCCGGTCTCCACAGGTGGAGTGTTCGGAACCTATCAATCGGATATCTTTTCCTAAATGGATGTATCACCCGAATTAACCGACCAGCTGCTTCGTCATATCAGCTCGTCTGTCTACCGCCCTAGCAAGCCCAAGCATATCGCGACCGCGCTAAAGCTGGATTCCGATGGCTATCACGAGCTTCGGCGAGTTGTCAAACAACTCGTGATCGAAGGCCGCGTGGTTTACGGATCGAATCACTTAGTGATTCCTGCTGGCGCCTTCGAAGGAGGCAGCGATTTTGTTCGCGGCACCTTCCGTCGCGCGATGGGCGGTGGCTTTGGTTTTGTTCGCCCCGGCGAACATGATGACGACAGCGAAATTGCCGAGCATCTTTTTGTGCCGCCCGGTTCGACTCATGGCGCCCTCGAAGGCGACGTCGTCGAAGTCAAATTGCAGCCGAGTCGCAAGGGAGGCCAAGAGGCCGTCGTTGTCAAAATACTCCAGCGTGCTCGACGTCAATTCACGGGCACGTTTCGCCTGATCAAAGGCGAGCCTGCCGTGTTCCTCGATGGGACTCCCTACAGCCAACCCGTTTCGATTGGCGATGTTCGCGGCCTGCCGCTTAGCGACGACGACAAAGTATTTGTCGAGATGGTCGAATTCCCGGACGACGATGGTCACGGGGGCGAAGCGGTGTTGTTGGAGCGTTTGGGCAGCAGCACCAATCCGGCAATCGACACGCTGACGATCATGCGTCAGTACGGATTGCCCGATAACTTTCCTGAAAACGTGTTAGATGGAGCACGCGAGCAAGCGGATGCGTTTAACGACGAGGTCGTGCCAGAGGGACGCAAAGATCTGACCAAGTTGCTGACGATCACGATCGACCCGTTTGATGCTCGCGACTTTGACGATGCCATTTCGCTCGAGCGAGAAGAGGGGCGTTGGCGTCTGTGGGTGCACATCGCCGACGTTAGCAGCTTTATTCCCGAAGGAAGCGTGCTGGACGAAGAAGCTAAAAACCGGGCAACCAGCGTCTATTTGCCCGATCGTGTCGTTCCGATGATTCCTGAAATCATCAGTAACCACTTAGCCAGTTTGCAGCCGGATCGAATTCGATTGACCAAGACGGTCGAAATCGAAATGCTTGACGATCTGACGATCACGCATGTCGAAGTTCATAACGCCGCGATCCTCAGTGACAAACGCTTTGCCTACGAGCAAGTCGACAAGTTCTTGGCCGACCCTGACGCGCAGCGCGAACCATGGGGAGATGCTATTTGTGATCTGCTGTCACGGATGCACACGCTTGCAATGCAGATGCGAAAAGCTCGCTTCAAGGGCGGGTCGTTGTCGTTGGACATGCCGGACGTCAAATTGGATTTCGACAAGTCCGGGAAAGTTCGCGGCGCGCATTTGTCAGAAAACACCGAGAGCCATCAGATCATCGAAGAATTCATGTTGGCAGGCAATCAGGCCGTTGCCTCGTGGTTGGATGATTTGGAATTGAACTTCCTGCATCGTATTCATGAACCGCCGCAGCGACGGAAAATTCGCGATTTGCAGGTGTTTGTCCGTGATTTGGGATTGAACGTTGAGTCGCTCGAAAGTCGGTTCGAGATCCAGCGTGTGCTCGACTTGGTCGCTGGCACGCCGCTGGAGCAAGCGGTCAACTTCTCGGTTTTGAAATCGATGAACAAGGCGGTCTATGGACCTCAGCGTGAAGGACATTACGCGTTGGACATGGAGCATTATTGTCACTTCACCAGTCCGATTCGTCGTTATCCCGATTTGTCGGTTCACCGGTTGGTGCAAAAGCTGCTTGATGGCCAGAAATCCCCTGATGAATCGTTCCAGGCCTTGTTGCGACTCGGCCATCACTGCAGCGATATGGAACGCAATGCTCAACAGGCTGAACGCGATTTGATCGAGTTAAAACTGCTTCATTTTTTGAAGAAGAAAGTGGGAGAAAAACTCGATGCCGTCATCAGTCGTGTTTTTGCCGACGGAATTCATGCCCGTTGTATCAAGCTTCCCGTCGATGGATTTTTGCCAGTCGCCGCATTGCCGAATGACAAATATCGATTTGAGCGTCAGGGCCAGCAATTGGTCGGTTTTCGCGACGGAAATCGATTTCGATTGGGAGATTTGTTGACGGTACAGATCGCGAAAATCGACCTTCAAGAACGCCAGTTGTTTTTTGACTTGGTTAAAAACCACTCCTCAGAACCTGGCCCAGTGTCCTCAGGGCGTCCGAAGCACAGCAAGGAAAGGGTGGGGACAAAACGCAAGAACGAAGCTCGTCAAAAGAAGAAGGGGCGAAAGCGATAGAAGCATTTTTCGTTCGGGGCTTTTCGATCGCGGTGTACTGTATAAACTGACGCGTGTTGATCGGCACTGGTCGATCACACACTGATCGTTGACATCACGGCCGCCTCCCCCTACTAACGCACTCGCGGTAGCTATCTGTGCTACTTTGTCGGTGCTGAAAAATCGATGGACACTCCTGCCCCTAGCGGACTTGCCATGAATACCTCGCTTTCCACCACACCGTTGGATGCATGGCACCGGTCCGCCGGTGCAAAAATGGTCCCCTTCGCGGGCTATGAGATGCCGATCCAGTATTCCTCGATTGTCACCGAGCACCAAGCGTGTCGGACATCGGCAGCCCTCTTTGACGTTTCGCACATGGGACGCATCCGTTTTGATGGAGATGGCAGCGAACTACTGCTCGATCATTTACTGACTCGCCGCGTGTCTGATTTGCCCGTCGGCGGCGTCCGCTACGGATTGATGTGTAACGCCGAAGGTGGCGTGTTGGATGACGTCCTGGTATCGCATTTGAAAACCCCGTCGGATCGACGATTTCATTTGTTGGTCGTTAACGCATCGAACCATCAAAAGATTGTGGACTGGATCACGCCCCATCTGCCCGATTTCCCCACGGTGACGATGTCGGATCGTACCGAGTTGACTGCGATGATCGCAGTCCAAGGTCCCAAGGCGATCGACGTTTGTAAAAAGCTTTTCTCATTTGATCCAAGTCGCTTGAAGTATTACCAAGCCACGATTACGGATCAGTTCAAAAAGCCGGCTATCGTCAGCCGGACCGGCTATACTGGCGAAGACGGCTTTGAGTTGATCGTCCGCGCCGAAGAAGCCAATCGCATTTGGGAAAACATTATGCTTGCCGGTCGCGACGAAGGCTTTGCCGCAGCCGGGCTGGGCGCTCGCGATACGTTGCGAATGGAAGCGGGAATGCCGCTGTATGGTCACGAGTTAAACGAATCGATCGATCCGATTTCCGCAGGGTTGTCGTTCGCATGTAGTTTTAAAGACCGCTCGTTCGTCGGTGACGACGCGTTGCGTGCAGTGAAGGTGGCAGGTCCAAAGCAAGTTCGTGTGGGAATGATTCCCGAAGGCAAGCGGCCGGCTCGCGAAGGCTGTGACGTGCTCGATGCCGATGGAAAGAAAATCGGTTTTGTCACCAGTGGTGGGCCATCGCCGACGCTCGGTCATCCGATCGTGATGGCCTACGTTGATGCTGAGTTTGCGGATGCAAAGCAGTTTCAGATTGATATTCGCGGGAAGACCGTGGTTGCAAACGCGACCCCTCTTCCCTTTTACAAACGTCCTACCAAGGCTTGATCGTCCAAGCCTTTCGATCGTCAAAGAAGGAATTTTTGCATGGCCCGTGATCCAGAAAACTTGTTGTATGCCGAGTCGCATGAGTGGTGTGATGTGGCCGAAGAAGGTGGCGAGAAAATCGCAACCATCGGAATCTCCGCGTTTGCGATCGAGCAGCTGAACGACCTTGTCTACATGGACCTTCCCGAAGTCGGCAAAGCAGTTACTGCGGGCGAAGAATTCGGTGAAGTCGAGTCCGTAAAAGCGGTGAGCCCGCTGTACAGCCCGGTCACCGGTGAAGTCGTCGAAGTTCATAGCGAGTTGCCCGACAGCCTCGACAAATTGAACG
The DNA here is from genome assembly GCF_052161655.1 of Novipirellula methanifontis. Taxonomy (GTDB): domain Bacteria; phylum Planctomycetota; class Planctomycetia; order Pirellulales; family Pirellulaceae; genus Novipirellula. Next base: position 9,225,120 of record NZ_CP197418.1, on the reverse strand, counting down.
AAGATCCCTACGACTTCGGTTGGGTGATGAAGGTCAAAATCAGCGACGACTCGAACTTGTCCTCGTTGATGGATGCTGCCGCCTACAAAAAGCAATGTGCCGAGTCGGGCTAGTTTTCCGCGAGCGTGCTGTTGATTTCATTGAAGCGGAATAAGGGAACGCGTTGCAAGCGAGATTGATCGAATTGGTGGCCGGCGGGCCAGCGGAGAACATGGCGATCGACCAGGCACTGTTAGAGTCGGTCGACCGCGATGCCGTTCCGACGCTCCGTTTTTATACTTGGTCCGAACCGACCGTTTCGCTCGGCTATTTTCAAAAGGCGAGTGATCGGCTGGCTCATTCGCCTAGTGCGAATTGTGCATTCGTTCGTCGCGCGACCGGTGGCGGAGCCATCGTGCATCACAACGAACTGACTTACAGCTTCTGTTGGCCGCTTGAATATGTTCCTGCGGGGGCGAAATCCGAGCTCTATCAGCAAACTCACCAAGCGATCATCGAATCGCTCGGGCGGTTTGGCGTCTCGGCGACCCGCTATGCCGATTTGGGGACGCAGGCGGTCCAAACGGTCACTTCCAACGAAAAACGTTGCGATCCGTTCCTCTGTTTTCAGCGACGCACCGACGAAGATCTGGTCGTGGCGGGCTACAAGGTGGTCGGAAGTGCACAGCGGACAAGTCGCAAGGCAGTTTTGCAGCACGGCAGTATCCTGCTGGACGTCAGCCCCCACGCCCCCGAATTGCCGGGTGTGGTGAACTTGACCCCGCAATCAATCGCGATCCAAGAGCTCGCCGAGGTGCTGAGTATGACGATGGAGCACGTATTTGGCATGAAATTTGATGTTTTTTCAACGGGTGAAGAGTTCAATCAGCGTGCCAAGCAGATCCGATTGACTCGATTTGGTCAGCCAGAATGGAACGAAAAACGTTGAATTATCCAGTTTTGTATCGCTAGTCCCTCCTGCGGGGTGGTTTTGTTTAAGCTGGCTGTTAGAGGCGATACAAAGGTACTAACGTTTGCACTAAAACGTAAAGACTGGCATTCTCCTCGACTTGAAACTACTTAGAATCAGGGGTGCGGTGGTAAATTGACGAATATGGACATGGTTACTTTACCGCTGTAGTGTGCGTCAGTTTGCCGTTAATAGCCCATTGGCGTGGTTCGCTGAGGCCGCTAGAGAATTTTTTGAGATAAGAAGTTGGCGCTGCGGGAAACGAGTTTTAGGAATACGCTTATTGTTAGTTTCCTCAACCAAGGTGTGCCGCTGTATCGCACGCTAGTGTGACGTTGAGGGCTATGATGGTTACGCGAAGGAATACTTGGAGCGATTTTCGAATGAGTCGCGAATCCTTGTGAAGCGATTTTTAGAAGCGATTGGGATTTATTTCGCACCCCAGTCGATATTGGCGGAGCGAAAATGATTCTTGGCGATTCGTTGACCAAGAGGGTTGTAGGCCAAATAGGGTGGCGACCGCATTCGGATGCGGATGGCCATCAATTTAGAGGTGCTTCATGAAAGTTATGTTGAAAGTTCTGACGGGAAGTCACGCAGGCAAAGAGATCGCCGTTGCCAGCGAGAAATTTCTGATTGGACGAAGCGATTCTTGTTCGCTGCGTCCCAAGAGCGAATCGGTCAGCCGCAAACACTGTATTATTGTTCTGAAAGAAGGCCGCGTTCTTGTCCAAGACCTGAAGAGCCGAAACGGTACTTTGGTGAACGGCAAGCGGTTGCCAACGGACATGGCAAAAGTGCTTAAGCCAAACGACAAGCTAACGATCGGCAAGTTGGAATTCGAGATTTTGATCGAGCACGGTCTGCAGGCAGCGAAGAAGCCGCAAGTGGCCAACGTCGAAGATGCCGCTGCTCGTGTGGTCCAGGCAGGTTCCGGGGACAGCAAGTTCGAAGAGGTCGACGTTAATTCGTGGTTGGACGAAGCGGACCAGATCGATCGTGTTCGCAAAATCTCTGATCCAGAGACACGCCAGTTGCGACTTGATAACCCCTCTGAAGTGAAAAGCGAACACGCGTCGGATAGCACCGAGCTTTCGATCAATGAAGAGGAATCTTCGTCTCGTAAACGCAAAGTTCCTGACAAGCAGAAGCCGATGAAGCTGCCCGAAGGAATGAAGAAGAACATGAAAGAGAATTCACGTGATGCGGCCGACGATGCACTGAAGCGATTCTTTAGCGGTCGTTAGGAAAATGGGATGGAAGAATCGACTGCGTTTCTAATCGAACGTCACCGCCAAAACGATCCCGTAGCGTTCGAGAAGCTCGTCGGACGTTACCATTCGCTCGTGTTCGGCGTCTGTATGCGATTCATGCGTCATCGCCAAGACGCAGAGGACATGACCCAGGAGACGTTTTCGCGTCTCGCTCGTTATTTAGGACGCTGGGATTCCAAACGGCCAATTGAGCCGTGGTTGGTCACGATCGCTGGGAATCGCTGTCGCACCGTGTTGTCGCGTCATCGCCACGAGGTCGCAACGGGTGTTCCGGTTGAGCCCTCGGCGGATCGCGTGCAAGAGAAAATCGCCGCCGACTCGTTGCGCGAAGAAGTGCGATTGGCACTCGCCTCTCAACCCGCAAATCATCGACGGGCGTTTGACTTGTTTCACGATCATTCGATGAATTACGCGGAAATCGCAAGTCAGCTTGGCTGTCCCGTGGGTACCGCAAAAACGTGGGTCCATCGAGCTCGCGTAGCCATTATGGAAGAATTGCTCAAACGCGAAGTGGTGATCGTTGCCAGAAATGTCGTTGGCTCGGAGGTGAAGCGATGACTTGCGAAGAATTTATGGCGTCGCTTCAACACCAGATCGACCAGCGGGAATCACTCGAGCACAACGACCTGCTTCAGGACCATGCCTCGCAGTGTGTTTCGTGTCACCAGCATTTGATCGCGTGGCAACAAGTCGCCTCCGTGCTGCCGTCCCGCCAGCCCTCTCAAAAGGTTTCGCTTGCCGATTCTGACTCGCAAAAATATCGCGGCGAACTTAATGGTTCGCGTGCTCGCATGGCACAGCGCAGCATCATGGTGGCAATGTTACTAGCGGCAGCCGCTGTCTTGATTTTCGCATTTCGATTGCCCGAGTCACCTGAGTCATCGATCGCCTCGGCCGATCCTGGACCTTCATTGCCGTCAACTCATGCGGAAAACGTGGGGTTGCCGATCAACGGTTTGCCGATGCTGGGGGCCGAAAGCTCGGCCTACATGATGCGGACCAATCCCGTGGCTTGGTTCCAAGACGTCCAGCAACGCGATTGGCTAGGGCAAACGATGCCAACGGTCGAGTCGTTTCGCGATGGGGTCGCTCCGATCGGTCGTTCGTTATTGCGGGCAGTAACGATTTTGACGACTTCGGGACATGGCCGCCCGTCTTAAGTAAAATAGAAATCTCGATCCACGGCAAAAGTACCGCCAGACCGAGTGCGGCCGTGGTACGCGTGATTTGACAGAAATGAAGGACTAGGGCGGATGAACATCTGGTTGCGTCGAACGCCGGGCATTGCCGTGCTCGTTGGTGTCATTCTGTTCTCTGCACGGTTGCCGTCCAAAGCAAACGCAGAGGAATTGTTTCAGCTTCGCAACGGAATGACGTTGCGAGGAACCAAGGCCGAGATTGCCTCGCTGAATGCCAACGCGTTTTCGGCCGCCGCTGCAGGCGAGATCAAACTGAGGCCCATCTGGGTCATCGATGACGGTTTGACTCGGATTTACTTTCACGGCAATGGTATGTCCGCTGCTCCGCCTGTGGCCGTCCGTGATATCGAACAAACGATTGAATTTTGGCAGCCCACGCCGCTTGGTGGCAAGGAGATTTCGGCGATCGGCAGCATCCTTGGGGTTTCGCCGTTTAATGAATTCGGCCGCCGCGTGATGACCGTACGCGGTGTCGAAGGTAGTCCAATGCGTTTGGTCCAAGGCGTAACCGAAATCAATGGCCGTTATGCCAGAGTCCAAGGGCTGAAGGGGGAAACGTCCTACGTGTGGGATATGCGGTTGGCGACCAGTTCGCTGAAATCGGATGTCCTAAAATCGATCTTCCGCCGGCGAATGGACTGGGACAACCTCGACAAACGTCTCGAGGCAGTTCGTTTCTTTATGGAAGCCGGTCGCTATGGGGATGCGATTGATATTCTCAAAGAAGCAATTGATGACTTTCCCGAAGCCGCAAAGATGCAACGTCAAGTCGTGGCTCTGACCGAGCGTCAAGCAACTCAGTTACTTGACGAAGCAAAGTTGCGGGCCGAGTCGGGACAGGAAGAATTGGCACTGCAGATCCTCGAACAGTTTCCTATTGATCAACTTGGCCGCGTGACAAAATTGCAGGTCGAAGATGCAATCGAAAAAATACGAGGGTCTCAGCAGCAAGCCAAGTCGTTGATCGAACAACTTGATGGACAAATCGCCCAACTAAAACAAGCGCAAGCTCTGCAGCCCATTTTTGCTGAAATCAAAGAGGGGCTTTCCTCGGCAACGATGATTCGCTTGAGCGATTACATACGTTTGGGGCAATCCGAGGCGGTTCCCCTCGAAAATCGCGTTGCCCTTGCGGTCGCAGGTTGGTTGCTCGGCAGTGGTTCGGGCGAACAGAACTTGACCATCACCATTTCGCTGGTCACCGTCCGTGATCTGGTCGCGGAATACTTGGCCACGTCGGATGCGGCGCGGCGTCAAGCCATTCTGTCTGAGTTGCGAAATCTCGAAGGTGCCGAAGCGGAGTATGTCGATCGCATGTTGCCGCTATTGACGCCCACTCTTCCTTGGCCCGAAGGATCTCAGCACGAGACCATTTCAGGAATGCACGTGGTTGGCGACGAAACGGAACAGCTCGATCAGCCGCCGCGGCCACGCTACGTGATTCAATTGCCACCGAATTACGATCCGCTTCGCGAGTACCCCTGTGTGCTCGCGTTGCACCCGGTGCGAGGTACTCCGGTGTCGGAGATTGATTGGTGGAGTGGTGTTTACAACGAAGAAATGCAGGCCAGGTTGGGGCACGCGTCGCGATACGGGTTTATCGTTGTCGCGCCACTGTGGACTCGCGACACGCAGGGTGATTACGAATACAGTTCCCGAGAACATGAACGCGTGCTGGTTTCGCTTCGCGATGCAATGCGTCGATCTTCGATTGACGCAGATCGCATTTTTATTGCGGGGCATGGCGAAGGGGGCGCTGCGGCGTGGGACATTGCCTATTCGCATCCTGATCTTTGGGCCGGCATGATTTCGATTAGTGGTGAACCGGCGAAGACGATTATGTTTTACCATTCCAACGCGCCCTATGTGCCGATGTACCTGGTGATGGGGGAACGTGACGGAGCTCCCACGCCGTTGGTCCGTAACGGACCAGTCATGGACGACTACGTCAAATTCAAAAGTGATGCGATGGTTGTGATGTATCGAGGCCGGGGGCGTGAATTTTTCTATGAAGAGATTCATCGCCTGTTCGAATGGATGCGTCTGCCATCGCACGTTCGCAAAGATGCACCTGATGAGATCGATGCCGTCACGATGCGTGAAGGAGACACTTTCTTTTGGTGGTTAGAACTGGGAGCACTCAAACCCGACGTCGCGGTCGATCCGTTGTTGTGGGAACAAGCCGAGCGGCCTCGTGCTGCTTCGGTTTCAGCGTCGATCGGGAATGACAATCAGATTCGTATTAACCAAGGCCCGACGGAGCAATTTAGGGTCTGGCTTCGTCCGATGCGGAATCTCGACATGGCCAAACCGGTCACGATTCGCTATCGCACGCGTCGAGTGTTGGTCGAGTTTGATGGTTCGCTGGAAACGATGCTCGAAGATGCACGTCGGCGGGCGGACCGGAAACGAGCCTTTTGGGTTGGCGTCAACGTTCCTTAGTGTTTTAGGTAGCGAAACTCGCAGAGAGTTTTGGTGCGTCACCCTAAATCGCCGATATCTCTCGCCGTTGGCTCCGTGTGGAATCTCCGAAATTTGCCTGCAAAGCATCGGTGGGGACAATCTTGCCCCAACGCAGGCTCGCCCCGAAATACACACGTCCTGATCCACACGCGTCCTTTGGGCTAACAATGTTTCGTGCCATAGGTGCGGCATGTTGCATAACGGCAGTGAAAGTCACGCAAGGTTACGATTAGGGATTTTTCTGGATAGGGCGAACTTTGACCGCCCCCGCCCCGTCCAAATTGGGCATTTCCAATGGATCGCTTCGCCTACAATGGTCGTATTCCCCAATGACTCACTCTGCTTAGGAGCGTATGCCGTGAAACGACGTGATTTTCTAGCAACACAAGCATTGTTCGCAGGAACTGCCCTCTCGATGGCCCAAGGGACCACGTGTCATGCCGAGCAAAATGAAGCGAGTCAGACAAATTCAAGCGACGACGGTGAGGCAACGAAGGCCAAATCACGGCGTGTTCATCAGTCGGTGATGGGATGGTGTTTTAGTGGCATAGATGCGGCGACCTTGGCAAAGCACTGCAAACGCATAGGCTTCGAAGCGATCGAGGGTATTCCGGCAACCAGCTACGATGCGGTCACGAAGATTGGCCTAAAAATCGCTTTGACCGGTAGCCACGGTTTCGCCAATGGGCCGCTCGATCCTGAAAATCATGCGGAAGTCGAAAGAAAGCTACGTCAAGGAATTGATTTAGCTGTGCAGTATGGGGCGCCGAACGTCATTACGTTCACCGGAATGGCAAAGAAAGGAATCAATGATGCGTCAGCACGTCGCAACTGTTTGGATTGTTGGAAGCGCGTACTACCTTATGCCGAAGAAAAGAATGTCGGCATCGTGCTCGAACATCTCAATAGTCGAGATGATTCCCACCCGATGAAGGGGCACCCAGGTTACTGGGGTGACGATCTGCACCTTTGTGCCGATTTGGTCAATGCGATGGATTCACCCAAATTCAAACTGTTATTTGATATCTATCATGTGCAGATCATGAACGGAGATTTGATTCGGAATATTCGCCAGTATCATCCGATTGTGGGGCATTATCACACGGCCGGGAATCCAGGCCGTGGCGAACTAGACGAGAACCAAGAAATCAATTACCCAGGGGTTATTCGAGCGATCGTCGAAACGGGATATCAAGGATATATCGCCCAGGAATTTATACCCACAGCCGACGATCCGATCGATTCACTGGAAAAAGCCTTCCATATTTGCGACGTCTGATTTTCCAGAAGATCGACACAAGCATTGCGGATGACATGACACAGCGGATGGCAAACAAGAAGCGACATTACAGTGAGAACCCAATCGCACGGCGATGTGTCGAATTTATCAGTGTGATAGCAAATCCGATTACAGCGACGAGTCCAGGAAATTTTTTGAGAGTTGATGCGACCACCTAACATCGAAACGAACGAGCTGGATGTCGAAGAATTTCGACGTCTCGGTGTACGTCTGAACGAGTGCCGCTTGCCGGTGCTTCGCCAGGCGGCTGCGCGGGTTAGTAAGTCGCTTGCCGATCTACAACTGGTTTCGCCCACATCCGATCGCGAACGCGAATTGTCGATGGTGGTCACCTCGGCCTACCGAGTGCTTGATCCGCGAAAACGTACCGACTTCATTCAGCGAATCTTGGTGGGGCGTTTGCAACCGGACGGCGTTTCGTGGTCGGGCCAGCAAAACTTTCGCATCGATGTTGCCGAATCACGAAATAATGCAATCGATAGCGAGGGGGCCTCGGAAGACGATTCGTTTGATTTGGATGAAACGTCACTAAGTCAGACGCCCTTTATGGTCCAGACTCGAGCGTCCGTCGCAAACTGGACCCAAAGTCTCGATTCGCAAGACCTCATTGAAGCTGGTGCTCGACGACGTCGACTTGCCAACGTGCGAAATTCGATCCAGCACCCCTGGATGATTTTGTCGTTGTTCGGTTTGCTCCTTGCGACCCTGTTCGGCGTAGCCAAAGTCGATTTTGGGCCCGAGGAATATTACGGTCCCGAAGAGTATCGAGTGTTCAGCGGCGAGATCGCCACGCGAGACGAGGCCGAGGCCACCTCGGTAGATGGGCTATTGCCGTCGGTCGAGCCCGAGCAGGCTGTCGTTGCAACATTGCCGGATGAGACTGGCAACCGCGTCGCCTCGACAACCACTGCTGGCACTGCCGATACCGTAGCGGCGGCAACCGATCGCGACTTGGCGGAATCGGACAGTACATCCGAATTAAACGCAACATCGGATCAGATGGCTGCCGGTGCAGTCGTAGCCACGCCATCCTTGGATATTGCATCGGCTGCGGTTCCGACCGCAGTCGTGCCGCTGGCGTCCGACTCGGTTACCAAGGCCGTTCCCGAGGTCGACGCTCTGGATTTGGCCATTGATGAGTCGTTAGCTGCATTAGCGGCAGCAAACGAAGCGTCGCCCCCTTCAGCGGCCGCAGCCTCAGGGATGTCCGACGCACATACAGACAATCCACCTATGCGTGCGGACTCAGGCTCAGCTGAGTTTTTGCCAGATCCCTTTGCGATCGTGGAATCGGAAGTGGTCGAGTTCGAGTTACCCAGTTCGCTTGATGTACTTAGCCAAGTCGACCTTTTTTCTGATTTGATCGAAGCGAGCGTCGACGAACCAAAACGCACTGCATTGCCTTCGTCCACGCGTCAATTGGCAGCACGTGCAAAGTTGAAGTCGCGATTTCCTGCGATTGGCACCCGATTGTTACCGGTCCAGATCTCGGAGCTGATCACGCAGTTGCAAGACGTTTTGACCGATCAAGTCGTCGACAGTGACGATGCCTATGTCATGCAGTTGGCCATTGCCGAGTACGCATGGTTGGTCGAGGATGCTGCGGAGGTCGAGGCCCATGTAAACGAATTAGCGAACGTCTTCGCGGTTAACAGCGATGAAACACTCGTGCAGACCTATTTGGCGTCGTTGGCCATCGCGGACCTTGACGAGACCAAACGATTCTTGGCTCGTAATGGCTTTGTGTTGGCGGAACGATTGTTGACGAATGAATCGCTACAGCAAAGCGATGTGGTCGTGCGCGGTGCGGATCGCTTAGTCAAAGCGATTAATGACGAGCAGCTTTCGTTGGACGCTCGGCGTTTGACTCAGACGATCGAGTTGTCGACCAAAATGTCCGCTACTGTTGTTCGGCCGGATGCGATTCCGTTTGCCTCCGATTTGGATTTGGGAGTGGCGGGACGGTATTACTGTTTGATGCTTCGCAACTGGGATCAGGGCTTGCCGTGGTTGGCCAAAGTCAGCGATGCGAGTATTGCAAGTTTGGTTAAACAAGAGCTTGCCTTAACGAAAACGTCATCGATCACCGAGTGGAATACACTCGCGGATCGATGGAGGAATGCGGCGGATCGAACCGATGGCCGCTCGGCAGATTCGATTCGCACCCATGTGGTCGCGATCAAACGCCGGATCGTAGCCGAAGCCGACGGGTTACAAAAGCTTGAGCTACAACGCGAGATCAGCAAACTCGAATCAGAGTTGCCGTTTTACATTGTCAAGCTCGGCGAGTGGCAAGCTCCGAAGCCTATCGCGGCTCCTGAATCACGGAAATCCGTTCCCATCCCTGCATTGGTCGATGCGGCCACAGGCATGATCGGGCAAGTGATGATTGATGGACGACCGACTCATTTTCGAATTGTCTATATGCCTGGGGGAGTGCTAACACCCGAGGTGCTGACACAATATTCGGCGATTTACAGTTTGAAAGAACAGTCGGTTGAAATCGAATTCTCAGGGCAATTGCAACTGTCCACTCCGATGGAAGTTCGCTTGATCTCTTCTTCGGCAGGTCGGCACCGGTATGGGCAAGTTCGCGTCGATGGCGAAATCGTTCCGCTTGATGGCGACTCTGAGTACGCCGATCTTTGGCTTGACTCGGGAAGTCATCAACTCCAATGGCAAGTCCGGGTAACCCCGCTAGCGAACGAGTATTTCCGTGTCCAGGATGTACTGACTCGGGGCGAACTGAATCTAACTCACTCGAAAGTCATGCAATAACGCTCGCCAAGGTCGTACAATGTCTGCACAGAGATTGTACGAAACAAAACCTTGGATTGAGAGTTTATGAACGTCGAGAGTGAATCCCCCCGTGCGTCGACCTTAAGCGAGCTTCGCAAGACCGCTTGGGTTTCCAGAAATGTCAAGCAAGAGATGCAAGACAACTTCGTTCGCATGCTGGAAAGCGGTGAGCCGTTGTTTCCTGGGATCGTGGGTTACGAAGACACTGTGATTCCCGAGATCAACTTGGCGCTGCTCGCCGGACACGACATGTTGTTTCTGGGCGAGAAGGGGCAAGCCAAAAGTCGGATCATGCGGATGTTGACCCGCTTCCTTGATGAATGGGTTCCCTACATCGATCATCCTGATCTGCCGGTGCACGAGGATCCTGAGAAACCGATTTCAGCGGCCGGTAAGCGTCTGATGCGTGATACCCCGCCCGAAGAAATCAAGATTGCTTGGTGGCATCGCAGCGATCGCTACGCCGAACGGCTGAGTCCAGGAACAAAGTTTGCCGACATCATCGGCGAAATCGATCCCGCCAAACTGACCGGCGGCGTCAGCATGAGTACCGAAGAGGCGCTTTCGTTTGGCTTGATTCCTCGCATGCACCGAGGCATTTTTGCGATGAACGAATTGCCCGAGCTGGACGATTTGGTTCAAGTCGGTCTGTTCAATATTCTCGAGGAACGCGACGTGCAAATTCGCGGTTATCCCATTCAATTCGAGATTGATCTGGTGATTTTGTTTTCAGCCAACCCGTCGACTTACAATCGCAGCGGTAAAGTGATCCCGCAGCTCAAGGACCGGATTGGTTCGATTGTTCAGACTCATTACCCCAGCGAACGTGATCAGGGCATCGAGATTCTGCAGCAGGAAGTTGGGAACGATCTCGACGGGAACTACCCCGTTCAAGTTCCTTACTTTATGTACCAAATCGTCGAAGAGATTACCAACCAAGCGCGTCGTAGCAAGTACATTGACCAGGCCTCAGGTGTATCGGCACGGTTCTCACTCGCCAACTTTCGCACGTTGGTCGCATCGGCACGCCAACGAGGCGTATTGCATGGTGAGAAACCTGCAGTGCCGCGAATCAGCGACTTGGGACACATCTATTCCAGTTCGCTTGGAAAGTTGGAACTCGATCTGATGGGCACTCACCAAATGAGTGAGCGGCAAGTGTTGGACGCCGTCGTGGCTCAGGCGATTGAAGTTGTTTTCAAAGAATACGTCGAAGAGCATGGGCTGTCGGACATTGCCGAGATCTTTCGCGGCGGGGTTCGCGTCGAAGTGGGTGACATGCTGCCAAGCAGCCACTATGCCGAACGACTTCGCCAAGTGCCACCGGCATGGAATAAGGCGTTTGAACTCAATGCGAGCGAGAACGACGCGGTCCGTGCCAGTTGTGTCGAGTTTGTCTTGGCGGGACTGTACAGCATGGAACGAATCAGTCGTTCGCAGCGATTCGGGAAAATTCAATATGAGTTCTAAGCAACCCTGTAGCATAGGCTTCTGGCCTGTGTTCGCTGAAACGACCATCGAAATGACAGGCTAGAAGCCTATCCCACATTCATTATTATTCGCAGGAAATCCGCATGGACCGTCGACTCGGGGGTGTAATTCACGCCTATCAGAAATACGATCCGACCAAATTTCCATCACCGACTCAGCCGCCGCCGGATCTCGTTTCCTCAGCGTTTGAGCAAGCGTTGATGTACGGCAACTATCACGAGTTGACCGAAGAGGAGCTTGCACGAGCCATTCGTTTAGACCCTAGCCAGATGGCTGGTTTGGGGCCAAGCTTTGACATGTTGCGGGCAATTCTCGAAGAACGTAAACGCAAAATCCTGGAGACCTACGAATGTGATTCGGTTCAGAAGAAGGCACGACGCGCGTTCCAGCAATCGACTAAGGATGTCCGTTTGCCAAAGGAACTCGATAAATTCTTTCGCCGCGCCGTGGTTCAAGAACAACCGTACTTGCTGGAATCATTGTGGTATCAAGCAGGTGACGATAACAGCGACACGGCGAGAAATTTGCTAAAGGTTACTCAGCGAATGAGTGACAAACATAATATCGAGGAACTTGCTTCGAAGTACCATTTCACCGGCATCGAATCGATGTCGATCACCAAGGCACTCGAGGTCAAAGAGGAACTCGAAAAGATCGACGAGCTCTTGAAGCAACTCGAAGAGGCTGAGAAGACAGCTCAGATCGCCATCATCGATATGGAACTGCTGAGCGAGTTCACGCAGCCTGGCGATATGCAGCAGCTCGAAGAGATGCGGCAGCAATTAGAGAACCTCGCTCGCGAACAAGCCGAACGCCAAGGATTGGAAAAGGATCCCAATAACAAGGGCGGTTTTCGATTGACGCCGAAAGCCTACAAGATTTTCCAAGGGCGATTGCTGGAGCGAATCTTTAGTCAATTGGCACCCTCACGCTCGGGACGCCATCACGGCGACGTGATTGGCGAAGGGGCTGTGGAGTTGCAGCAAACCAAGCCGTATGAGTTTGGCGATAGTGTTGCGAATATGGACTTGCCGCAGACGATTATCAACGCGCTGTTGAGGCATGGTGATGAGCGGCCATTGCGACTGCACAGCGACGACATTGTCGTTCACAAAACACGCAATCACCCCAAATGTGCAACTTGCGTGATTATGGATATGAGCGGGTCGATGCGTTACGACGGCCAATACATCAACGTCAAACGCATGGCGCTGGCGATGCAAGGATTGATCCAGTCGGAGTATCCGGGCGACTTCTTGCGATTCATCGAAATGTATACGTTTGCCAAATTGGTCTCGCCCGGTGAAATCATCGAACTGATGCCCAAGAACGTCACGATCCATGATCCCTGGGTGCGGCTCAAGGCGGACATGAGTGACAAAGACATCAGTGAACAGCAAGTTCATCCTCACTTCACGAACATTCAGCACTCGTTGAAATTGGCTCGTCAAAATCTCGTTAACAGCGATACACCGAATCGGCAAATCGTGTTGATTACCGACGGATTGCCGACGGCGCACTTTGAAGACGAGTGGTTGTACATGCTATATCCGCCTGATCCGATGACCGAACAGGCGACGATGCGAGAAGCACGGCTCTGCCAGAAGGAAGGGATCACGATCAATATCTTTTTGGTCCCGAGCTGGTCACAAAGCGAAGAGGATATTCGCTTCGCTTACCGGCTTGCAGAAACAACTAAAGGCCGGGTGTTTTTCACCAGCGGGCGAGATTTAGATCGCTTTGTCGTATGGGATTATGTGCAAAACCGCCGTGACATTATTTCCTAGGACATGCGGGCAGTGTGAGCAAATTTTGACGAGGCTAGTTCACGATCCATCTTGACATCCGTCCAAGGTTTTTCGCATTCTCGGCGACAACGACTCTTGGTTGGAACGATGGGAAGAAGTATGAAACGGGTGAGGTGGTTTGCGAGAGCTGTGGAGCAGGAAGCTCGCCAGTTGCGAGGTTACTTCCTATTTGCAGGTTCGATAAAGCGTCAACGCCAATGGCGTCGGCTTGAGCGAGCCAATGAGTCCTACCGCCAAACCGTTCTGCTGGACATCAACAAGATCATTTTTGATGGCGAACAGGGCCGTCGAATCCACGCGTTGGTCAATTTGCTGACACGCGGAGGCTATCGTGTTTGGTTGACTCCCCGAATCTGCTTTTTTCAGAATGCCAACAAGATCTATAAGTGGCGGGCTTTAGAGCATGTCTATGAGTATGGCGATCAGGGCACTCCAGCGAAGTTTGACCTTTGCATCACCGACCGACGCAGGGATTGTCCGATAGCAAATCGAACGTTGCGATTGACGAGTGATACTAAACGTCAACTCAGCGACCGCGACTTGCCGGTGCCGTACACGATCCATCCCGACCATATCGATGCTCGTGAAGACTTGAATTTTCAAGCCTATCGCGATACCCAACGACGCTGGCTCGTTTTCTTTGGCGGTGACCGCAGAGCCGACGCCTATCATCCGAGCGAGCAATACACTCACTTCAAATCGATCCCTCGACCCCGATTGGTCCAAATCGCCGAAGAGTGCTTTCGAAACGATCTCCAACTGCCTGACTCAGAAAATGCTCTGAATGAGTTGATGGTCACGGACGTCGATAGCCTTGTTATCTTGGATTCAGCACGCTATCGCGTTGCCCCGACAAGATGGTTGCCCGTTGTGAGCCAAGCTAAGTTCTTTCTCGCAGCACCGGGCCAGACGTACCCACACAGTCACAACTGTATTGAATCGCTGGCGATTGGAACGATCCCCATCCTTGAATACAACGAACGATTTCAGCCCGCTCTTGAACACGGAGTGAATTGTATGGTGTATCGCGGCGAACAGCAGTTTCGTCAATTGATGACGGAGATCCAGACGATGCCGGAATCAAGAATCCAGCGAATGCGTCAAGGTGCGATTGCGTATTACGACGAATACTTGTCGCCGCAATCGTTCGTACGCAGACTCACAGGCGATGCGTTTGATCGCCTGCACATGTACCCCTACCTGGCTCGCCCCGGCATTTCGAATCGGCACTCGCATGTAAACGATCGCGTTACTGCTGCGAGAAACCGAGCCCGAGCTGCCGGCTGACAAACAGGTTCGAGAGCCAATCAGGACAGGATTTAACTCTTTGTCGTCCTCATTTATTGGGCGAACCACTTGGTGATCGAAGTTCGATTTTGATCGGCAGATGGTCGCTGGCGAAACGGCCTGCTGCGGTTCTCGGGTCGAGCGTTGCATGACTGAGAACGCTTGCCTTCGAGTCGCTAAACAGAATGAAGTCGATCTTGCCGCTTGCACGAATGGCCTTGAAGCTGTTAAACGTGCCGCCGGGACCTGTGGGGGCGGATTCACTGAGTTTGGCCGCATCAAAGAAAGTCACACCTTCGCCATTTTCTGTGAGCAAATTTTGCAACGGCTTTGATTCCGGAGTCGCATTCAGGTCACCCATCACGACGACGGGAAGGTCGCCGCGAAGCTCCGCCGCTTTTACACGCAACAAGTTGGCCGAGTTTTCTCGCGCGGTTGCACTTTGGTGGTCAAAGTGCGTGTTCATCAGCAGCAACGCAGTGGCTTTGTCCTTGGATTTGATTTCGACCCACGAGCAAACGCGAGGTAGGTTCGCGCCCCATGCGTTCTTGCCAACGGCCTGGGGATCGGGGCCCAGCCAAAACGTTCCTTTTCGCGTCACGTTGAATTGGTCTCGCCGCCAAAACACAGGCGAAAACTCGCCGCCGTCTTTGCCATCGTCGCGACCGGCACCATACCACTCGAATTCCGGCAACCGTTCGGCGAGATCATCAATTTGTTTCCGAGTTGCTTCTTGTAACCCGATGATATCAGCCCCTTTGACTGTTTCAGCAACCGCATCGACGCGATGATCCCAGTGGTCGGGGCCATCATTGGTATTCAAATAGCGAATGTTGTAAGTCATCAACTGCGTCGTGTCGCTCGCGAAAACGGGCGTGGCGATCAGGCTGGCGAGGATAGCGAGGTAGCCGATTTTCATATTTCAAGGTTCCTAAAGTGAGAGGGATCGTTAAGGTTCATTACTGTCGTAGCTACGTTCGCCAGAGCGTGGATTTCCACCGTCAGGCGGCGGCAGCTACGTTGAAATCCGACTGTTGATTTCGGCTCGTTCCGAACGACCAACGACATGAATTGCAAAGCCATCACGACAACCGATGTTGGCGGCGGAACCGTGACGGTGTGACACCGATATGTTTGCGGAATTGTTGTGTGAACGCACTTTGGTCGCAGAATCCAAGTTGATCGGCAATGTCGATAATCGAGGTGTTCGCATGGATCAATTCGTCGCACGCCGCTTGCATCCGAGTCTTCATCAAAAAGTCCTGCACACTCATTCCGAACACGTCCATGAATTTTCGATGCAATTGACGTGTTGATAGTTTGGCTCGTTGGGCAAGTTCCACCACGGTGATACGTCCGCGATGATTCTCGCGAATGTGTTCGACCACGTCGCTGATTTGGCTATACGGCAACGCGGTTTTGCGGTGACCTTCGTAGCTGCGAATCACTCCCATGATTCCGATTACCGTCCCCTGTTTGTCATAAACCGGCAGCTTGGTCGTGACAAACCAATCCAACAGCCTCTGCTCGGTGTACCAGATCTCGACACGATCAATTAACGGCTCGCCCGTGCGAATCACATGTTGGTCGTCGCGGACGAAGCTGTCGGCGATATGAGCCGGGAAAAAGTCGTAATCATCGCGGCCAATCACCTCTTCTTCGTGCTCGAGTCCAAAACGAACCACAATCGATTGGCTGACGCTAACCATCCGGCTCTGCTCGTCTTTCATAAAAAAGGAGGTGCCAGGTACGTAGTCGAATAGACTCTGGATTTGATAGGATGGCCCCATTCGGTTGAAGAAGTCGCTTTTAAAGCTGTTTTCTTTGCCATTCGCACCCAGTTCGGATTCCGGGTGTATCATAGTATGCTCGTGGAAACGGTCTTGTTGTGTCGGATAATTCACAAATGAAGTCTGAATGATACAAGATATCTCACGTCCCGTGGTGCATGATAGCTCGCAGGAAATTGGGGATTGGAAGCCAAACAACCTCTTCCCCCCTGCTCTGCCCTGCCCTCCCCTTTAATCGTTCCCCTCCCTGTCACCTCCCCCCTCCTCGCTCGCGTTTCCATTGTTGCCTTGCCGCGAACTGTCACACCCCAATTCTCCGTGTATGATCGGAATCCTAATGTGGGTGAGACGCTTCTCTTTTAGGCATGGTATATGGAGCGGGACCTGCTGGAAAATAATTCGGAGATTGAAAACCTGATGCAAAAACAAACGAAATTTCTTGTCGCTCTCTTGCTCGTCGGCTTGAGCCTGACGATGGGGAGGACGCGCTCCTGCGCCGCCGAAGTGGAACTGAAAAAAGGCGACCACATCTGTTTGGTTGGCAACGCGTTAGGCGAGCGATTGCAAACCGAAAACAACTGGGAGAGTTTGCTGCATCAACGTTTCGCCGATCTCGAGCTTGTGGTTCGCAATTTGTGTTTTCCGGGCGATGAACCCTTCGAGCGAATTCGCTCACAGAACTTTGGTGAGCCCGACAAACATCTAGCACACAGCGAAGCGTCGGTGATTTTCTACTTCTTTGGCTTCAACGAATCCTTTGACGGCAAAAAAGGTCTCAGCAAGTTCACCGAGCAGATGACGCGTCTGGTCAAAGAAACTCAAGGCAAAGATTATGGCAAAGGCGCCCCACGCATCGTGCTGATCTCGCCGATCGCATTTGAAGACGTCGGCGATCCCAACGTCACCAGCGGCGAAGAACAAAACAAGAACCTTGCCCTCTACACCGAAGCCCTCGCAAGTGTTGCCAAGGAAACGGGAGTGGGCTTTGTCGACCTTTATAATCCAACCAAGACTTTGTTTGAAAAGTCTGACGAGCGATTGACACTCAATGGCGCCCACTTAAACGCAAAAGGCTACGCAGCCCTTGCCCCGCTGCTCGATCAGGGACTGTTTGGCGAAGGGGGACCTCGCAGCGTCGATGCAGCGGTGAAAGAGCAAGTGGAAGACAAGAGTTTCCATTGGTTTCATCGCTATCGAGCCGTCAACGGGTATTCGATCTATGGGGCTCGCGGGAAAGCGGGCAGCGACGGTACGTACAACAATACCGACGTGATGGAACGCGAACGAGCGATTTTGGACCAGATGACGGCCAATCGCGACGCTCGTATTTGGGCGGTTGCGAAAGGGGAATCGGTTTCTGATCAGGTGGACGATTCGGAAACCCTCGCCTTTATCAATCCCAAGACCAATGTCGGTGGCGATGACGACCCCAATGCGAAACGGGGAAAGCTCGGCTCGCTTGACTATCTCAACGCCGCCGAGCAACAAAAGTTGTTCACGTTGCCCGAGGGGTACCAAATTCAATTGGTTGCTTCGGAAGAAGAGTTTCCTGAATTGGCTAACCCAGTCGCATTGAACTTTGACAACAAAGGCCGACTGTGGGTCGCAACGATGGCGTCGTATCCGCATTGGAAACCCAAGACACCGATGGATGACAAGCTGCTGATCTTTGAAGATCACGATTCCGACGGTACCGCGGATGAGTGCAAAGTGTTCGCCGGTGGTTTGCACCAACCGACTGGATTCGAGATCGGGCGAGGTGGCGTTTATTGCGCACAACAACCCGATGTGTTGTTGCTGACGGATACCGATGGTGACGACAAAGCCGATACTCGAGTGCGTCAATTGATCGGATTTGACTCTGCTGACTCGCACCATGGGATCGCCGCGTTTGAATGGGGACCCGATGGGGGACTCTACTTTCAAGAAGGAACGTTCAAGTATTCGCAAGTCGAATCGCCCAACGGGTTAGTTCGTTTGGCCGAAGGCGGAATTTGGCGATACGATCCAACGACCGAAAAATTCGGAGTGCATGTTTCCTTGGCGTTCTCGAATCCTTGGGGCCATGTCTTTGATCGTTGGGGCCAAAACTTTATTGGTGACGCGTCGCCAGGGTTTGGTTATTGGGCGACGCCGATCTCGGGGCACATCGAGTATCCTCTGAAACACCCCGGCGGATCGCAACACCGCCGAATTGCCAGTGTCACCGGTGGCGATCCAGAATACAGTTACCCTCGTTTCTATCCGAAACGAACTCGTCCGTTGGCCGGATGTGCCATGATGTCGAGCCGACATTTTCCCGAGGATATGCAAGGCAACTTCCTCGTGACCAATTGCATCGGTGACCGCATGGTGTTGAGCCACAAAGTGACCGAAGAAGGTAGCGGATTTGTTGGTGTTGAAGTCGAGCCGATCGTTTCGTGCACCGATGGCAACTTCCGTCCCGTCGATGTGCAAATTGCTCCGGATGGATCGCTTTATATCGTCGATTGGCACAACGCGCTGATCGGTCATTTGCAGCACAATCTGCGTGACCCCAGTCGCGATCATTCGCATGGTCGGATCTGGCGGATTACTCACAAAACGCGGCCTCTGATCGAGCCTGCGAAGATCGATGGAGAACCGATTGCCAATCTGTTGGAACTGTTGAAGTTGCCCGAGGATCGCACCCGCTACCGTGCTCGTCGTGAACTCGCTGAGCGTGATGCCGACGAGGTCGCTGCGGGGCTGAAGGCTTGGGTCGCGTCACTAGACGCGAGCGATGAAGATTACGAGCACCACTTGCTCGAAGCTTTGTGGATTTATCAATCTCACAATCGAATCGACGAAGCGCTGCTTGGAAAAGTGCTCGCTGCGGAAGACCATCGTGCTCGTGCCGCCGCGACTCGCGTGGTTTCGTTCATGATCGACAAACTTCCCAATCATCTTGAGCTAATTGAAAAGTCGATTCAAGATGAACATCCTCGCGTTCGGCTCGAAGCAGTTCGGGCGGTTAGTTTCCTCGAAGGTGACGACGCCGTTGAACTCGCTCTCGGCGTGCTTGAGTATGACATGGACGAATACTTGCAATACACGCTCGACGAAACCATGCGAGCGCTTGAGCAGTAGGTGTTCGTTGTCGGTATTCGCGTCGCCCATCACGGGCGACGCTGTCGTTTCCTTTTCTGTGCTTTTTGTTGATCCCGTTTAGTGGTTTTGGATATGCGATTTCTCGTTGTTTTCACGCTCAGCGTTTGTAGTTCCTCTCTGTTCTGCGTCGCAGACGATCATTCGCATGGCACGACGGTTCGTACGGTCCAAGCCCCGACGGTATTTCTCGACAAGAGTCCACGGATCGTGGCGTATCAATTAAACCGTCTCGACAGCGAGCGGTTGTTGATGGTCCCACGGCAAACGGACGATGTGAAATACATTCCTGTTTATGAGGCGATTTTGAGTCGCGATGGAATGTCGCCGCAATTTCGCGAAGAGTCGGTGGCGGCGCTTGCGAAGCTACGTAAAACCAGCATCGCTGACGAAACGCTGGCCGCCTTAGGCAAAATCGATCTCGAGAATCGACAAGGCAAACGGACCGCCAAAGTGCTGGCAGAAATGTTACTTGATCAGCCCGTTGCGACACTCAAGCAAAGCCAAGCTAAACTCGAAGAAGCGGCGACTGATTCCCAGAAACGCTTCGTTCGTGCAGTTGGTTTGGCTGGGTTGATTCAAATTGGTGACGCGTCGGCGGCTTGGTCGATCGCGTCGGCGGATGATGCGTCTACACTGGCTTGGCTTGATGCAGTGGGGTTGGTTCCCGATTCCCAACAGCGTCGCGAGCTGCGTGGGCATATCGTCGAGCAGATTCAAGATGCCAATTCCGAGACGGTTCGAAATGCCGCGATCACGGAGATTGCGAACATTCCATCTCAGCCATCGGAAACCTTCGACTTGCTCGCTCCGTTTGTTTCCGATCCGACCTATCGTTCGGCCGCAGTGCGAACTTTGTTGCGAGTGCCTGTGAAACAGCGACCGCTGCAAACGAGTCAAGCTTTGGTGGCGACGCTTGTCGATCTGGCCGAATCGACCGAAGCGGCTCAGCGAACGACCGCTCAATTTGTTGACGCGATGCAGTTGGCCGATCAAATGATGGCGTCCGTTCCAGTCGAACAAGCAAAATCGTACCGCAACCGATTGCGTGAAGTCACCGTCCGCGTCGTGCGGATCCGGGCGGTCGAAGAAGAGATGCGATATGACATCCCCTACTTTGCCGTCGAAGCGGGACGCCCCGTGCAAATCGTGTTGGAGAACCACGATTTGATGCCTCATAACTTGGTCGTGACTGCACCGGGGGCACTCAAGGAAGTCGCTCAAGCTGGCGCCGTCGTTGGCTCGGCGGGCGGTTGGAACGGGCTGCCTTTCGTGCCTGAGCTCGATAGCGTTTTATCGGCCAGCCAAATGGTTCAACCCGATCAAACGGATCGAATCACGTTTAACGCGCCGACGGAACCGGGCGAATACCCTTATGTTTGCACATTTCCCCAGCACTGGTATCGCATGTACGGCGTGATGGTCGTGGTCAAAGATTTGGATGCGTGGATGAAGGATCCCGTCGAGCCAGCAAATCCGATCGGCAGCAATCGTGCGTTCGTGCAGGCCTGGAAGTTGAGTGAACTGCAAAATGAAATCGAGAACGGAATGAAGGGACGCTCCGCAGAAATCGGAGCTCGCATTTTTGCTGAGGCTTCATGCCAAGGGTGTCACAAAGTGGGCAGTGAAGGGGGCGTGATCGGGCCCGATTTGACTGAGGTCTTTACGCGATACAAAGGGGATCGTGCAGCGGTGTTGCGAGAGATCATCGATCCCTCGCACAAAGTGGAGGCCAAGTACGCGATGCACCAAATTCTGACGGTCGAAGGCCGTGTCGTGACCGGGATCATCCTCAACGAGGACAAAGACAACGTGACGGTTCTGGAAAATCCCGAAGCCAAAGAGCCGACCGTGATCTCGCAAGATGACATCGAAGAGATGGTTCAGTCCCCCAACTCGATGATGCCCAAAGGGTTGATGGATCAGTACACCCAGGACGAGATTTTTGAGATGTTGTCGTTCTTGGAAAACGCGGATCCCAACAAGACGCCGGCACCTTAAAGCTACGGCATTGCGACGACGTCGTAATCGTTCAGAGTTTTGCCGCTTTGTGAATCGACTTCGACGAGCCGGACGCGGTAACCCCACAGGTTGGCGATGTGGCACAGCGTTCGATTGCAGTCGTTTTTGGATAACAACCGCCCACTTCGGACGCGGTGAGTCAGCACTAAGCGGCGATTCCCCTTCAAGTCGGCCTCGGTGACTTCGATTTCGGGTTCATGCTTAAGCATGTCATACTGCTCGGCCAAACGTTGGCGTACCTCGCGGTATCCTGTTTCGTCATGAATTGCTTCGACCGATAAAAAGGGCATCCCGCTTTCATCGCCGACTGCGAACAAGTGCATGTCGCGGATCAGCCGTGGGCTCAGAAACTGCAGGATGAAGCTTTCATCGCGATACTCGGACCAAGCGTCCCGCAATGTCGCCATCGATTGGCCGTTGCCGGCGAACTCGGGGAACCATTGCCGATCCTCGTCACTAGGATCGTCACAAATACGAGCAATGTCTCGCATCATGGCGAAGCCAATTGCGTAAGGATTTAAGCCGCTGAATCGTCGATCATCAAATCGTGGCTGTGTCACCACGGCGGAGTGCATGTGTAGAAACTCGAGCATCGACCCTTCGTCGATCCTGCCGGTATCGTACAAGCGATTCATGATTTGGTAGTGCACATAGGTCGCACAGCCCTCGTTCATCATTTTGGTTTGGCGTTGAGGGTAAAAGTACTGAGCCATGCGACGAACGATGTGCAAGATCTCTCGCTGCCAATCCTTCAATTTCGGAGCGTGATTGGCAAGAAATGCCAAGATGTTCTCTTCGGGAAGGTTCAGTGTGTCGGCTGTCCCGTTTTCCTGCTCTTCGCCCGCAGTATCACGTACTTTACTTTTGCTGGGCAACGTCCGCCACAAATCGTTGTAGGTCGACTGCTCATGCTGGCGACGCGATTCCGCTTTGGCGATTTTGTCCTTCATCGTCGCAAGTCGCTTCGGTGCGTATCGGCTGACGCCATAGCCCATCAACGCATGCGCGGCATCCAAGATGCTTTCCACCGCAGGCAATCCGTATCGTTGTTCGCAATCGGATATGAAATGTTTGGCGTAGGCCAAGTCATCCAAAACTCGGTCGGCTCGCGTCCATTGGCGGAACAGGTGGTTGTTTTTGAAGAAATGATTGTGACCGAATGCGGCATGTGCGATCACAAGCGCCTGCATCGTCATCGTGTTCTCTTCCATCACATACGAAACACAAGGATTCGAGTTGATCACCAACTCGTACGCCAAGGCTCTCGCCCCTTTGCGATACAGTAGCTCTTCGCGGGCAAAGTGTTTGCCGAAAGACCAATGATGGTACATCAACGGCATGCCAATCGCAGCATACGCATCGAGCATTTGTTCGCTGGTGATCACCTCAATTTGGTTGGGATAGACATCGAGCCCTAGCTCATTGAGGGCAATATCTTCGATCGCCTCGTGAACCCGGTGCAATGACTCGAAATCCCATTCCGAGCCACGATAGAGCAGATCCGTTCCGGTCATCGCTTTGGCATTCCTAAAGTGGTTTTTCCTAGTGTTTACACGCGGACGGTCCTCCGCTGTTGTGCGTTATTGTTGAGCGTGCTTCTTCGAAAAATCATAACCCGACGCGTTAGCGAGGGGATATCAGTCACGACTCGATCCCTCGCTAACGCTTCGGGTTGTGACTGAGATCGCGTCGCAAACACCTGCAGCAAAAAAGTATTCTAGTGATCTGTCAATATTGAATCTTAGGGTAGTGGACGAGGCCACGAGTCCCCTTGAGCTGACCCGTGGCAGGACTCGTTGCCTCGTCCACTACGGTCAACCCGAACTTTCATCCCTGGCAGACCACTAGGCCGAACTGGACTTTTGACGTTTGTCGTTGGAAAACAGCTTGTGAAAAACGGGATAGATGTCGGAGGGTTCGTTCACCTTGGCTCGTTCAAAATGCGGTATCCGTGCAACCATCGACTCATAGTTTTTCCACAGCACGCTGTCACTCGACAGCGGTTCGTCGCCAACTTCGATATACGCGTAATATTGGCACATCGGCAGGATCGATTTCTCTAACATCGCCATCGTCTGAGGCATGTCGTGGTCAAAGTTGTGCCCATCCGATGCCTGAGCTGCGTAAATATTCCAATCTTCGACCGGATAGCGATCTTTGACGATTCGCTCCATTTCAATCAGTGCCGAGGAGACTACCGTGCCTCCGGTTTCGCGCCCGTAAAAGAACGTGTGTTCGTCAACTTCGTTTGCGGTATAAGTGTGCCGAATGAATACGATTTCGACTGCTTGATAGTAACGTGTCAGAAAAAGATGCAGCAGCATATAGAAACGCTTGGCCAGATCTTTGAGATCTTCGGTCATCGACGCCGACGTATCCATCAAGCAAAACATCACCGCTTGCGTGGTCGGTTTGCTCCGCAGTTCGAATCGGTTGTAACGCAGATCGACCGTATCGAGGTAGCTGACTCGCTGCATTCGCCGCCGCGTGTGAGCGACCAATTCCGTCAACCGTTTGATCTCTTCCTGGTCGTCGTCCTCTTCGGCCTGTTTTAGTTTCGCCTGCAATGCCTCGAACTCCGCCAGCTTAGGACGCTTCAAAGCAATGCGTCGAGAGAGCGAGTGTCGCATCGTTTCACGCAAGTTCAATCGTTGAGGGGCTCCGTCGACGGCGTAGCCGGCACGAACTCGCGACGTGGTCGTCATCGATTTCAGTTTGCGTTTGGCCAAGTTGGGCAGCGCCAGATCGTCAAAGAACATGTCCATGAACTCTTCGCGAGTCAGTAGGAACACAAACATGTCTTCGCCATCACCATCGGGACTGCCCGAAGCTCCTGTGCCCCCTGCCCCGCCCTGGGGTTTGCGAATGCGGTCGCCGCGTTGGTAGCCTTGATTGCCGGGCAGCACGTAATTGCGATTACCGACACCCGACTCAAAATTAAAATTCGGTTCGCTAACGTCATTGGCGCTGATCGAGATCTTTTCACTGCCCTCGATATCAGCGACCTTGCGGTGACGGATCGCTTCCTTGACCGCTTTACGAATATGCGATTTGACACGGCGGACGAACCGTTGCCGGTTGCCCAGACTTTTGGCATTTGGATTCTGACGACGGTCGATGACGTGCATAACGAAAAATTACCCTGATTTGCTGACTCGCATATACCAATCGACCAAGCGACGGACTTGGTGTTCGGTGTATCCACGTTTGGTCAATCGCTCGACAAACTCGTTGTGCTTTTGTTCCGCTTCGCTGTCTTTTTTAGCTCCGAAACTAATCACCGGCAGCAATTCTTCGATCTGGCCGAACATTCGTTTTTCAATCACGTCCCGAATTTTTTCATACGAAGTCCAAGCGGGATTGCGTCCCTCGTTTTTGGCTCGCGCACGTAGTGCAAATTTGACCACTTCGTAACGGAAATCTTTCGCATTCGAGATGCCCGCAGGATGTTCAATCTTTTCAAGCTCCTCGTTCAAGATATCTCGGTCCATCAATTGACCGGTATCGGGATCCTTGTAGTCGGTGTCGTCGATCCACGCATCGGCGTAGGCGATGTAGCGGTCGAAAATGTTTTGACCATAAGCATGATACGATTCGAGGTACGCCTTGCGAATTTCGTTGCCGATGAACTCGGCATATCGCGATGCCAATTCCTCTTTGACAAACTCTAAATATCGCTGCTCTGTGTCCTCCGGCAACTGTTCACGTCGGATCGATTGCTCCAACACGTACATCAGGTGGACGGGATCCGCTGCGACTTCGTGCGTGTCAAAGTTAAAGGTTTCCGACAGGATTTTGTAAGCAAATCGAGTCGAAATGCCGTCCATCCCTTCACTGACCCCTGCGGCATCGTGGTATTCACCGACGGTGCGTGCGTGTGGATCCGTATCTTTCAGCGATTCGCCGTCGTAGACTCGCATCTTCGAGTAAAGACTCGAGTTTTCGTGTTCCTTCAGCCGTGTCAGCACCGAGAACCGAGCCATCATCTCTAAGGTGTCCGGCGCACACGGCGCGTTGCCGAGTTCCGAATTGTGGATCAATTTGTCGTAGATCATCTTCTCTTCGGTCACGCGCAGGCAGTACGGAACCTTGACGACACAGATCCGGTCCAGGAATGCCTCGTTATTGCGATTCGATTTAAAAGACTCCCACTCGGACTCGTTAGAGTGAGCAACAATCGTTCCTTGGTAAGGCATCGCACCAACATTTTCCGTGCCCACGTAGGAACCATCTTGGGTTGCCGTTAGTAAAGGGTGCAACATCTTGAGTGGTGCTTTGAACATTTCGACAAACTCAAGCAATCCCTGTGTCGTGCGGTTCAGTCCGCCCGAGTAAGAGTAGGCATCCGCATCGTCTTGGCCAAAGTGCTCAAGTTTGCGAATGTCGACTTTACCGACCAAAGATGAAATGTCTTGGTTGTTCTCGTCACCCGGTTCGGTCTTGGCGACCAGACTGCGACGTTGCTCAGACGGCATGACACGGACAACCGAAAATTTCGAGATGTCACCACCAAATTCGTCCAGTCGTTTCAGCGCCCATGGCGACATGTATCCCGGCAATCGCCGCATCGGAATTCCGTAGTCTTCCTCCAGCACGTGCCCCATTGTTTTGGGATCAAACAAGCCGAGTGGACTTTCGAAAATCGGACTGACTTCGTCATCCGCGCAGAGTACAAACGCAGGTCGCGCCTGCATCAATTTTTTGAGTTGGTCCGCCAGCGAACTTTTGCCGCCCCCGACCGGACCAAGCAGATAAAGGATTTGCTTGCGCTCTTCGAGTCCTTGCGCAGCGTGACGAAAGTAGCCAACGATGCGTTCGATTGTTTCTTCGAGTCCAAAGAATTGACGAAACGCCGGATACGTCTTGATCGTGCGATTCATAAAGATCCGGCCCAGTCGCGAATCGTTCGACGTATCGACGTGGATCGGTTCGCCAATCGCTTCGACCATTCGCTCGGCTGCGGAACTATAGAGCGAGGGATCGCTCCCTGCGGCTTCGAGGAATTCCTTGAGCGTCAGCTTGACTTGCTTCGCTTTTTCGTAAGTTTCGGAATAGAGTCTTAGGATGTCAGTGGGTGAATGAGTCATGGATATCCAGCTCCAAATGAGAACGCAACCAAGAACGACGATCAGTCGCCAGTGAAACCAGAAGATTGCCATCGCCAACTTTAGCTTAGTCAGACGACAGGGATCCGGCGCGTGGTGACGCAGGAAGCATTCCTGCGTTTCGTCGGGATAAAAAAGATCAAGAGAGCACGATCCCTTCCATTATAAAGGCAGACAGTGCTATTGAGCCAGGAAATTTGACATCAAGCAAATTCTGTCGAAAAACGGAAGTCGTTTGGCTACAAAGAGTTGTAGCGAAAAAGAGGTGGCGAAGACGCCGAAATGGGGGTGATTGATATCACAACGTCGACGAATTGTCCCCCGTAGATTCGGCAGCGATTTTCTCTCAAGACGCCGTCGGGATGCTAGCGGATCGTTGGCTCTCCATGCAGCATCACAGCCGAACATGCCGTTTCACTCCAGCAATACCACTGCGGTCAAACGCGACGTTTGGCCAGCCTTCGTCGTCGTTTTCGTTTGCGTCTTTTGCGATCTTCCGCTTGGGTTTTTCGAAGTTCCACCTGGGAAATGGACACGTCACTGTGGAGGGGCGTGCTGCGGGGATGGATGCCGTGGACGCTTGCCGGAATGATGGGAACCGCAATCGCCAACACGCTCACCGCGTACCAGGGGTGGTCCATGACCCACGCACTACAAACGCAGAAACAGGCTAATGTGACGGCGACCGAAGCCGCGATCCGCCATCGCTGCAGCTCGGTAATCCTAGTCAAAAACGCGTAAGGATTGATCCACCGCGATCCTAGCCGCAGCAGCAAGTACAAGGCCACCATCATTACCGTAGTTGCGATCAAACGGTCACCCCATGCCGAACGTGTTGTTGTTCGGCGAACATCTTTGATCATTGCGTGCGGTGGAATGGTGCCCACCGATAACAGGTCGATTTGAGTGCCTTTGGCAGAACGAAACGGGATCAACGAATCACCGCGTTGCTGCGATATCACACTGACGGTAGTACAAGGACGCATCGTGAAGTACACACGCGCATCCCCAATCTGAGCGTCACGCTTCGCTCGGCCGCGTCCGGCTGACCAATACAGTCGCGTTGATTGGTTAGGGGCATCGTGGTGGATGAAAGCGTCGCGGGCGATTTCCGCAGACAAATCCTCTAGTCGGAAGTTCAGCGGATCGCTTGGTGGGATTTGATCGATTAGGGAATCCGATAACCGGAAACCGCCGAGTTGCACCATGTCAGCTTGGACGCTGTGATTTGGAAACGGCATCGTTGTGGGATTGTCGTGGCCAGCGTGTTGAAACGTCGAGGAATCGATTAGTTGTTTGGACCAGATTTTCTCGTAGTGATAAACCTTTCTGCGTCTGCCGATCGACCGATCGTTCGTTGACCACGAGTCGCGTCGTTTTTCAACTTCACGCCACTGGAACATTTCAACGTGGCGTTCCAAACGAACCGCGTTAACCTCAAGTGCGAAGGTTTCGTCCCTGATCGGCGCGGATGTTTTTAAGCGACCGGTAACGTAGACTAGCTTGCCGTCATGCTTGGATTGAGGCTGCGTCGCATCGATTTCGATCACCGCCGCTGCGGCTTGCTCGAGCCCGCCCGCAGTTTGCACGAGGCTTTTTTCGCTCTTGTGAAGCGACAAGATTATGCCCAGCAATAACAGGCCAGCGGCCAGGAAAACAATGACGCGGCCGCTGCTGATTAGCGATGAATGATGCGATTGGTTGGCGTACATGGCGCCCCGACTCTTGTGTACGAGCGACGTGAATGCAAATCAAGAAATCGCATTATAGCCGACGACCGATGGGGCGCGGACGCAACCAGCACTACCGATAGTGTTTGCTAGGTGCAAGCTCAGCCACATTGACGCCGAACCGTTTCAGATAGCCGTCGGTTTCGTTGGTAAAGTTGACTTCAGCATCACGGTTTTCGAAGCGAAATCGTTCGATCGGCGGTGGAGCGATTTGTTGAATTGAATAGAGTTCGACTAGCGATATAAGTCGCTCGGCTTGCTGAGTTTTTTCCGCGTCGGATTCGGACGGTTCGTCGATTGCCCGGCTCCAATGTTCAATCCTCAGCGGCATGAATTTTCCAAAGCCTGACTCTTTGTTGCCAACTTTGGAAATCACGACACAGACTTTGACTGGGTACAATTGTGGCCATTCCGCACGTCCCGAGGCTCGTATCACTTCGTTTTGTTGGTCTTCGGATAGCGTGGCAGTGACGACCCAAACCGGTTGTCCTTGTAGCCTACCGCCCGCGACCTGCAATTGATGGTCGCGTTTAATTTGTTCAAGCAATTCGATCCACCCGCCAACACGCAGTCGCAGCGGCAAGGTGTCTTCGTTTTGAGCGTTGGCGGCCCATTCGTCCAAGCGAGCAACATCAACGCGGTGCAGGGAAATCTCTCCCGCCACTTCGCTTCGGGTCCAAGCTAATCGTCCATCGCTGATTTGCTGCAACGTGTGTTTGCCTTCGCCATCGTGCATCGTCATCTGAAAATTGAACTGGCCTGTGGTCTGGCCCGACTGCTCATACGTGCCCACGCCGACGACTTCGCGACCCGTGGTCCAGACGCGTTGACGCACTTTTGCTTCGAAAGCAGGTCCGCTGGCGAGTTGATAGATGACTCGTCGTAAAAGTTTTATTGCGGCTTCTTCATTTTCGACAGTGATCGATTCGTCGTTGCCTTGCGAAGTCGACTCGGCTTCGATCCGAGGCGACTCGGCAACCGTGATTTGCCAATCGAGTGCGGAAAACGTTAGGAAAACGAGACACAGGCAGACCAACACCACCAATTTCGATCCACCGCGACGACGCATGAAACTCGCAATGAAACTTGCTTTGGTTTTGCTATCGCTGGTCAAACGGTTGTAGCGGTCAATCTTCATAGTCCGGTTATGTCGATTTTTCCAAAGATAACACCCTCTAAGTGCCGATGACCTACTACGCAGAAGGTCTGGCCGAATGCCGAACGGATCGTAGTTGGATTCCCGGTCACGCGTCCACCCAGATCGCTCACACTTACAAAACATTTATTGGATGGGTTTAGGTCGTCGGGCTCGCAACTTTGCGGGGCCGCACACCGAGTGCACATCTCCCAAGGAACGAGGGGAAAGATGAAACGAATCGTCACTCATTTGTCGCTGCTGGCGGCCACGGCGGTCCTCGCCACCGGGTGCGTGCCGGTTCGCCACAACTTGCCACCCGAACAGCGTATGCTCGAACCGGGTCCAGGTGTTGGCGGACCCGGTCCGGGAGTCATGGGACCAATGCCAACGGCTCCTGGTATGGGCGGGGGAATGCCCATGATGGGAGCGGCAGGTATGATGGGAGCCGGTGGAATGGGCCCAGGTCCGATGGGAGCTGCAGGCATGATGGGCGGCGGTCCAATGCCTGAAGGGGCAGTTGGCCCCGGCAGCCCCGAGATGATGCGTAGTGCACCACTGGGACCCGCGATGGGCGGCCAAGGTAACTTCCAACTCGCTAGCATGCGAAGCGGAGCTGCCTGTGCCGATTGCAACGGCGGCGCGTCCGCCGGAGGAGCCTCCCAAGGCGGCGACATGGCATCGATGATGCCTATGATGCCGATGATGCCGGGCGTACCTTCGACCGTGCAGGTTACGATGAGCCAACCCGAAGGGATGCAGGTTCGCTACGATGCTTCCGGCGGCGGAACATTCGACAGCGATCCGTTGGTCGTTCCCGCTCGCCAGAACTTTCCTCAAGGAGGATTGTACCGGTTGAAGCTGACCAACATTCCATCACGTGAAGGCGTCGAGCTGTACCCAACCGTGGAACTGGCTTACGCCAACCCACGAACCGGAGCCTACTTGGCACACAACTCGGTACCAATTCAGTTCACTGCGGAAGATTTTGACCAAGTCTTGACTGGCAACTTCGTTACCAAAGTGATCTACCTACCCGATCCCGATTTCCAAGGTCCTGCACTTGCAGGCATCGACACACTGGTCAGCACTCGGCTTGATCCAGGAATCGATCCTATCGTGGAAGCGGATCGTCGGGGTTCAATTCTTGCAATCATTCGCCTAGGTGACAAAGACATCGAAATGATGGGAGCCGGTGGAAGTGGCGGAGTGATGGGCGGAATGATGGGACCTCCGATCGCAGGATTGCCTGCACCGTTTGCTTCGGCCATGACCGAAGGCTGTGGCGGACCTGCAGGTGGCGGTGCTTCGATGCCAATGGGACTGCCCGGAATGGTCGCCGGTATGAACGCTCCTCAATACGGAATGCCAATTACTG